>CAYSBQ010000117.1:4278-8971 GCA_964429315.1 uncultured Desulfobacterales bacterium | reverse complement strand
TTATTTTTTCGCATGCCTTGATCTTGAACAAAAATCCTTATTTGTGGATGGCCACTAGTTAACACAAATTTTTGGCGTGTCAAAACGAAAATAGTATGATATAGGTATATCGATATGGCAGCTATCAGAGACCTTGTCCTGATTTATCAAGAAGAAAGCCCCGCCTCTTTTGCCCGTATTGAAGATATTTGGGCAGACAAGAAACGAGATTGGTATAATGTTAAGTTACTTTTGTTGCAAATTCCGGTTTCAGAGGTTGTTTGGATATTGCGAGAGACCTATCTCAACGGTGAAGCATTTACGATGAACGGAGTAAAAATGAGGCTGGAAAAGGTTGTGGGCCCTTCTCGGTTTCAGAAGCAGTCGGCGTCAACGGAAGGAGATTCCGGCAAGGACGCAAAAGGCCGGCAGGGCAAGGTGATATCCCTTTTTGGCGGAAAAAAGGATTAACGCACATTTTTTGACTTGATTTGATTTTTGCCTTATGTTAGTCAAGCAGTGTTTTTGAATTGGACTTAGTAACGGATATCTATATATTTAAAAAAGGAGGATGGTAACATGAAAACGCTAATTGGTGGTGCTGCTGCGGCTGTTCTGGGGATTATCGGTCTGGCAGTTTGGTTCCAGCCATTTCTGCAACTACTGGCAGGGGCTATCCCTTTTGCTCTTCTTTCGGGAGGCGCGTTGGCAATCTATTTGGGGTTTGACGAGGTCAAAGATACGTGGAAGAGCAAAGAAGATGTGAGCACCTCATCTGTTTCTCACGAGGTTGAAGGCTACAAGAAGGAAGTTGAAGATCTGAAGAAGGAAGTTGAAGATCTGAAAGACGTAAAGACAGACAAGAAAACAAAGAAGTAGTTAAGGGTTTACCCGTTTTCTTTGTTTGAACTAAAGGTTGATGGACTCGTAGGAAGTCCACAAGCAGACGACACAGTAAAAAGCTTCAGTTGCAAGTTGAGTCCTGCGGAATTTCGCTTGCTGGAGCGTGCCACCTGGTCTCAAGCCGCTTTATCGGCGCTATTCTTGATGAATGAGGCGAATTTATCGTACGCCCCGCAGGACGAAAGATGAAGCGCAACGCCGCAGATGGGCTTTTTACGAAACCGTCTAAATCTGACTTTTTACGATTTCTTCAAGGTTAGGATTTACGGCAAAAGTCCCGTGCGCCCTTGTGCGGGGCTTTTGTTTTTTCATTTGTAAAGAAAAGACTCCCTTCGCAACTCGTCGAATTCCTTGAGATCTTCCCCCCAGCTTTCTTCTAGGGCCTCCAGTGATCCTGAGGCTTCAAAGACCTCCCGGATAGTAGGATCTCCTGTGATTAGATCAAACGGGAGTTTTTCAAATTCGAATTCATAGGGGGGCTCCTTCCACATAAACTCATCGGGATGAAGGGAAACGATACTTTTTAGAATAGTCAGGGTGGTGAGATATGGCCTGTAGAGGTTAGGAGCAATAACATGGAGTTGAAAACCATAACATGTTTGATTCCGCCATTTGTTGGATGTTGGTTCAAATGCGATTGGTCGGAGGTGTACTCCTGAAAGGCCTTGTTCGTTCAATGACTTTTGGATTTGCTCTGTACGGAGAAAAGGGGTTCCAAAAACCTCAAAGGGTTGGGTTGTTCCACGGCCTTCAGAGATATTTGTACCTTCCAACAGGACTTGTCCCGGATACACCGTGGCGGAGGTCGGGGTGGGTAGATTCGGGGAAGGCGCGATCCATGCTAGACCAGTGTCTTCAAAGAGCATGTTGCGCTTCCAGCCTGTCATGGGTACTATCGTCAATTTGCATCCTATGCCGAAATGATTGTTGAAAAGAAGGGCAAGTTCGCCAATTGTAAGACCGTGACGCATTGGTATTGGATACATGCCTACGAAGGATTTATAGTTTGGTCTTAGGCAATTTCCTTCCACAATAATTCCGCCAAGCGGGTTCGGTCGGTCCAGTATGATAATTTCTTTGTCATGACAACGGGCTGCTTGCATGCAAAGAGCCATGGAATAGATAAAGGTGTAGACGCGAGTTCCTACATCTTGGAGATCAACAATGAGGACATCTATACCTTCAAGCATCGACTTTGTTGGTGTTGTGGTTTTGCCATAAAGGCTAAAGACAGGAATATTAAGAGCTCGATCAATCGAGTCTTCAGAAAGTGCCATGTTGTCCTGTTTTTCTGCAAAAAAGCCGTGTTGGGGGCTGAACAGGGCCTTTAGTTGACCCGGGAAGGATGCCTCGATCAGGAAGCGACTATGGCAAAAGTGCCGGTCAACCGAGGCCGGGTTTGCCAAAAGCCCCAGACGTTTTGCCCTGAGCGTTCGTGGAGGCTCGGCAGACAGTCTTTCAATGCCTGTTTGAATAGATTTCATTATCCTATGCTACGGCAATGAAGTCGATATGGCAACAATGATAAAACGATCGGCGAAAAATGCTTTTGCCATTACCGAAAGTATGATAGCAGATAGCGGTTTAGACAGAAACTAAGAGGGAAATTATGAGGTAGCCATGATGAAAGTGCCTGATTACATAGCCAAGCTTGAGGCGTATGTGCCGGGGAAACCAATTGAGGAGCTTGAACGAGAATACGGCATTAACGACCCTGTAAAGTTAGCTTCAAATGAAAACCCAATTGGACCTTCACCAAGGGCTGTTGAGGCCATAAGGGATGCTTTAAAGGATCTACATCGTTATCCGGATAGTTATAGTTATAATTTAAGAAAAAAATTGGGGGAAAAGCTCGGGGTTGCAAACGATAAAATAGTTTTTGGCAATGGTTCCAATGAGATCATAGAACTCCTGGTTCGCACCTTTATCCGGGAAGGTGATTGTGTGGTGATACCGTCCCCCTCGTTCCTGATGTATGAAATTATTGCTCAAGCTGCCGGGGCGCAGATCGTTAAAGTTGCATTGAAAGATCTTTACGTTGATTTGGAGGCAATGGCCAAGTCTGTCACAAAGAATACGCGCATGATTTTTGTTAACAACCCCAACAATCCAACGGGAACAATAATTTCAAGGGATGCGTTTGACAGATTCCTGGGGAAGATCCCTCCAGATGTGATTGTTGTGATGGATGAGGCCTATATTGACTTTATCCGCGACAAGGATTTTGTCGTCGGTCTTGATTATTTGGATTCTCAAAATATTGTAGTGAGCCTGCGGACCTTTTCGAAGGCATACGGGTTGGCCGGCCTTAGACTTGGATACGGTGTGATGAAAAAGGACCTTGCAGATTTCATGAATAGGGTGAGGCAGCCCTTTAATACCAATACATTGGCACAGATTGGCGCCCTGGCAGCGTTGGACGATGAAACCTTTTTTAAAAAAACTGTTAAGATGGTCCACGAAGAACTAGATTTGTTGTTTGCTCAAGTAAGTAAGCTTGGGCTTCGATGTTTTCCAACTCAGGCCAATTTTTTCCTTATAGACGTTCAGCGAGATGCTAAAGAGGTCTTTGAGGGGATGCTTCGTAAGGGCGTGATAGTGCGGGCCATGCATGCCTATGGTTATCCAAACTACATTCGTGTCAACGTGGGATTGCCTAAAGAAAACCGGCGTTTTGTAAAGGTCTTGGAAGAAGTGATTTGAATGAAACGTCTTTTGATAACAATAGACGGTCCTGGTGGAGCAGGAAAAACAACTGTGAGCCGGAAGGTGGCTCAGCGGCTGGATTACACCTATGTCGATACCGGCGCCCTGTACCGGGCCGTAGCATTGGCGGTTTTGCGTGGGAGGTGTTCAGTAGAAGACGACGATAAACTGGTGGAAGTGTGCAAATGTCTCGCATTTGAGTTTAAACATACTATAAGAGGTTTCGCCTTATTTATGAATGGGGTTGATATTTCCGGTGAAATTCGAACGCAACGGATTACAATGCTTGCATCCGCCCTATCGGCGCGGCTGATCGTCAGGCAGTATCTGCTTGATGTGCAAAGGCGCATGGCCAAGGATGGCGGCGTTGTCTTTGAGGGCAGAGATATGGGAACTGTAGTCTTTCCTGAAGCTGACGTTAAGTTTTTTTTGTATGCTGATCATGATACTCGTGCCTTGCGACGCTATAAGGAACTGTTAGCAAATGATCAAATCGTTAGTTTTGAAGAGGTTTCAGAGACTATTAAAAAGAGGGATTATGATGATTCCAACCGGGTTTTGGCGCCGTTGAGGCCGGCACGTGACGCTATACGGGTTGATTCAACTTCCCTGGGGATCGGAGAGGTGGTTGGCCTGGTATTTAGTCATATTGGCGATTCCTTGCGAAGTTACGGTTTGTCAAAATAAAGGGTTGTTTTTTGTAAAAATGCCTGCTATAAAGATAAGGTTGTATCGGCCGACACACAGCCCAGTGTTGGTTAAAGTTGGTTAAAAATTCGTAAAGGGGGCAAATGTTTAATGGAAGGGTTAGGAAAAAACACTGAAAACGAACAACAGGAAAATGAACAATGCAAAGTGGGTATAGAGGAACAAACATCCGCTGAAGACGTGACAAATGGCAGCGCTGTTGAGGAGATGTCAGGAGATCATGATGCAGAGGAAAGTGGTGGAACAGGTAATACTGGTCGGGCTGAAGTAGACGCGGAAGAAGACCATGCAGGTGAGAGCAAGCAAGAGGACCTCATGGAGATGTATGAAGAGAGCATCCGGGTGGGTATAGAGGAACAAACATCCGCTGAAGACGTGACAAATGGCAGCGCTGTTG
>CAYSBQ010000117.1:0-4178 GCA_964429315.1 uncultured Desulfobacterales bacterium | reverse complement strand
GGTCGGGCTGAAGTAGACGCGGAAGAAGACCATGCAGGTGAGAGCAAGCAAGAGGCCCTCATGGAGATGTATGAAGAGAGCATCCGGCGGGTGCAGGTAGGTGAAGTTGTTCAAGGCAAGATTGTTCAAGTCGACAAGGAGTATGTGCTGGTCGATATTGGGTCTAAGTCGGAGGGACAAGTTCCAGTAGGAGAGTTTAAAAAAGCAGACGGCACCATCGACGCGACTGTAGGAGATATCGTAGACGTCATGGTGGACCGTTGGGAGGACGAAGACGGGACGGTAAAGGTTTCCAGGGACAAGGCCTCAAGGGTAAAAATATGGGATGATATTAAGAAGGCTTATGATGAAGAACAAGCGATTCAAGGCGTTATAACGAGTCGTGTTAAAGGTGGCCTGTCGGTTGATATAGGATTGCCTGCCTTTCTGCCCGGTTCTCAGGTAGATCTCCGACCAGTGCGCGATCTTGATGAAATGGTAGGTAAGACCTTTGATTTTAAGGTTTTGAAATATAACAGGAAACGTAACAATATCGTGTTGTCAAGGCGGGTTATCCTTGAAAAAGGCCGAGAAGAAAAACGTGCTAAAACCCTTGCTACGATCTATGAAGGCAAAGTAATAGAGGGAGCAGTAAAAAATATTACTGAGTATGGTGTTTTTGTTGATCTGGGAGGAATAGATGGGCTTTTGCATATCACGGATATGTCTTGGGGACGTGTTAATTATCCCTCTGAGATGTTTTCCGTAGGAGATGAAATTACGGTCAAGGTCTTGAGTCTTGATTTGGATCGGGAAAGGGTATCTCTCGGTCTAAAACAGCTCGTGCCGGACCCTTGGACCACCGCCGAAGAAAAATATCCTCTTAGCTCCCGCGTGGGAGGCAAGGTTGTAAGTCTTACCGACTATGGTGCTTTTGTGGAGCTTGAAAAAGGTGTTGAAGGGTTGATTCATGTGTCGGAGATGTCGTGGACAAGGAAGGTTCGGCATCCCTCTAAGATAGTATCGGTTGGAGAGGCTGTGGAAGCTATAGTATTAAATATCTCCTCTGAGAACAGGAGAATTTCTCTTGGTATGAAACAGGTGGTCCCAAATCCATGGGATGTAATTGCAGAGAAATATCCGGTGGGAACCACTATTGAAGGTAAGATAAAGAACATTACGGATTTTGGACTCTTTATAGGAATTGATGAGGGAATTGATGGCCTAGTGCACATTTCTGACATATCATGGACCAAACGGATCAAACACCCTTCAGAACTCTATAAGAAAAACGATGAGATCCAGGCCATTGTGCTCAATATTGACAAGGAGAATGAGCGCTTTTCGTTGGGGATCAAACAGCTTCAGCGGGACCCGTGGGAGACCGTTCCTGAACGTTATGTGGTGGGAACGACGATTACAGGCACTACCACGAATGTTACTGAATTTGGCGTTTTTGTTGAATTAGAAGAAGGCATAGAAGGTCTTGTACATGTCTCGGAAATTGCTAATGAGAAGGTTAAATCTCCTTCAGGCAAATTTCAAGTCGGAGAGGTTATTTCAGCAAAAGTGCTCAATATCAATCCTAAAGAGCGGCGGATTGGACTTTCTGTTAAGCAGCTTGAGTCGGACGAAGAACACGAATTGGTTTCTGATTACCTGAATAACTACGATGGTCCGACATCGAATTTGGGGGAGTTGCTAAAAGAGAATCTTCACGAGAAGTCGTTAGGCCAGGCATCTGGTAAAAATGGTGGGTCAGATGAGGAAAAGATAGAAGAGATACAAGCAGATAGCGCTGAAGATAACAGTCAGGCTGAGAAGACGGAGGGCCTGGATGCGGAGGGCCTGGATGCGGAGGGCGGCCTGGATGCGGAGGGCGGCCTGGATGCGGAGGGCGGCCTGGATGCGGAGGGCCTGGATGCGGAGGGCGGCCTGGATGCGGAGGGCCTGGATGCGGAAAACGTATCACAGGAGCTTGGTGAAGAGACCGACGAGGTTGAAGAAACGGCCGCATCTGCCGTCGATGAGCAGGTAGCCACTGATGAGAGCGACGAGGAAGCTAGTGCTTCATAACGTGAGTTTCTCTAAGACGTACTGCCGTGTTTGCTAGAAGACATCCTATATTATTTTCTGCGTTGTTTCTGTGTGCCATTGGGGCCGTTGTGATTATAAGCATAACGGCCCTTTTTGTGTTTGGAAAGCGAGGCTCTGCGTTTGATTTTGGAGATAATGTTGGTGTTATCGAGATCAAGGGGATAATCACCGATCCCAAGCCGGTACTGGCACATCTTAGGCAACTGCGCAGGAATGAACATACAAAAGCAATTGTCTTGAGAATTAATTCCCCTGGAGGGGGGGTTGGTCCCTCCCAGGAGATTTACGAGGAGGTAAAAAGGACAACGCGTTCAAAAAAGGTGGTTGCCTCATTGGGCGCCATTGCCACTTCAGGTGGATATTACGTAGCGGCCGCCGCCGACCACATTATGGCCAATCCCGGTACGATTACGGGTAGCATCAGCGTGATCATGGAATTTGCCAATCTGGAAAATCTTTTGGGAAAACTCGGCGTTTCCGCCTATGTGCTTAAAAGCGGGGAGTATAAGGATATAGGTTCTCCTTTGCGTGGGATGACGGCTAAGGAAAAACAACTGTTGCAGGGATTTATTGATAATGTACACGAACAATTTATTCTGGCAATAGCTGAAGGAAGAGGACTTTCTAAAGACAAAGTTCGCTCTCTTGCCGATGGTCGGATCTTGTCCGGTGAGCAGGCGCAAAAATTGGGCTTATTGGACAGCCTGGGCAATTTGGAGGATGCGATTAGATTGGCTGGGAAATTGAGTGGTATTAAAGGCGAGCCCTCGGTGGTTTATGCAGAGAAAAAGAAGTTTTCCCTGCTCGAATATTTGTTGGGTTCTAAGGCTATGACAGGGGCCTTGGATTGGATAACCGTAGGTGCTCGTCATTGCGGATATCTCTGGTTGCCGGGGCAGGCCAAGGACTAAAAAAATGGTTAAAAGAGATCTAGTGGGAAGCTTGATGAGAAGCTTTCCCGGTATTGCAAAAAGAGATATAATGGATGTGGTTAACACTATTTTTGAAAGCATTGCCCGGGCCTTGATGCAGGGCGAGGCTGTTGATCTTCGAGGGCTAGGACGCTTTAAGATTAAACAAAGAGACGCAATGAGGGGAAGAAACCCAAAAACCGGAATGTATGTAGATATACCCGAACGATGGGCAGTTCACTTTAGGCCGTCTGAGAACTTGACCAGTCGTATTAATCCCGAAAAATGTTCACGTCTCCCAACCCTTCTCGTATAATATCAGGTATATCGTCAATGAGTGAGACCACGCTTGATGGGCCTCCGGGCACTGGTCCGCCGTCTATTACAACGTCAATTAGGGAGCCAACGAAATCATGGATCAGAGAGGGATCCAACCCTCCGGAAGGCAGGCTGTCAGCAAGGGGCGCAGTCGTCGAAATAATAGGGTGGTTGAGTTCTTTGACCAGCGCCTGGCAGATACGGTGGTTTGGTACTCGAATGCCGGCCGTCTTTCGAGAGGTTAACATAATCTTTGGGACCAGTTTTGAGCCTTTCAAGACAAAGGTATATGGTCCGGGCAGTAATCGTTTCATGGTTTTGTAGGCATAATCCGTAACCTTTGCATATTGACTGATATTCTTGAGATCAGAGCAAATGAAGCTAAAAGGCTTTTTTGGGTTTCTCTCTTTTAAACGGTAGATTTTTTCTATCGCTTTTTTGTTCATGATGTCGCAGCCAAGCCCATAATATGTGTCCGTCGGATATGCAATGGTGCCACCGTCCTTGAGAATCTGTGTCACCATTCGGATCAAACGAACCTGGGGGTTTTGGGGGTTGATTTTGAGTAGCATGATTCGTTCTTATAGTTATTAGCCGATTTGTTGTCAATTGTAGATTTGGTTCCAATATTGGAAACCTTTTCCTGTGGGCCACGTTAGGGATAATGGGCTCTGCCGCAGCGTTCTCTGTGAAAAACTGTTATATTGGTTAAATTTGTCAGATTAGTTTTATTGGTTAACCAATGGAACCAACTTAACTAGTGCCCATCCACGAATCTTTCATAAATTAATGGGCACTGGCGTAAATTTCCAATTCAGAAATGAGCAATATTTTGTCTGAGCAAGGCCGCACAAGGGTTTACGCCGAGACGTA
>CAYSBQ010000116.1:0-9052 GCA_964429315.1 uncultured Desulfobacterales bacterium | reverse complement strand
TTGAGCATAACGCAGAGATTGGGCAAAAAGACCATTTATGGATGGCCACTAACTAGTTTCCATCCATTTTTAATTGAGCTGCTTCGCTCAATTGAAATAACATTCAGCGTCTTGACTGCTCTCAGGATGCTTCGGGAGTAGAGGAAATGCGGAAGTATCTCATCTTGGCCGCTTGTATCGCTTTGATTGTCGCGGGTGTGTTTTGGCACATTTCAACGCACGACACCCAGCATCTAAAAGCTCCGGGAGAAATACCCTCAAAAGAAAAGAAAGCAAGGATTGAAATCCCACCGGAAAAAATAGTTGATTATGGCCAATTGGACAAAGACAGCGACACAGAACTAAACACATTGATGAAAGAGCGAAAAGCCCCGTATGGTGTTGACAAAAGCATCGATATGATCGTTAAATCAGACGAATCGATTAAGATCGGCGATAAGACTGTTCAGATGGGAAAAATACTAGATGACCTCAAGCTTAAACGGGGAGAGATCCTAGAAAAAGATGTAGAAGGTGGAACCACCATTAAAGACAAAAATGAATACGGGATCCACGTGGTCCAGCCCGAAGATAATATATGGAATATTCACTTTCGACTCTTAAAAGAGTACTATAATCACAAAGGAATAAACGTTTCTCCCCTAGCTGACGAACCGAATCTTCGCGGACGTAGCTCCGGCGTGGGAAAGATACTAAAATTTTCTGAACACATGGTGCACATATATGATGTGAAGGAAGATAAGCTGGAAATGAATTTAGATCAGATATATCCGTTGTCAAAAATCATCATATACAACATGACTCACATATTTGCACTGCTCGACCGAATTGACTACAAGGCAGTGCACCGGATAGAGTTTGACGGCGAAACCTTGTGGCTTCCTGCTGAGCAGTAATAAAATCGTTTCACGATTTTATACAACACGGCTGCGCCGCTGAAAAGGGCTTGATCGGCAAAATATCTTGCTGAACTCTTTAAAGGCCCCTTTTATCTAAAACTTATGGACTGACGGAAACCAGCTAGCAATGATAAAACGATATACACGCGAGGCCATGGGACGTATATGGACGGAACAAAACAAGTTCCAGACATGGCTTCAGGTAGAGATCTTGGCCTGTGAGGCCTTGGCGGAACTGGGCAAGATCCCCAAAGAGGCCGCTGCCAATATCCGCGAGAAGGCGGGCTTTTCCGTTAAGCGGATTGAGGCTATTGAGGCCGAGACAAGGCATGACGTAATCGCCTTTCTAACCAATGTTGCCGAACACGTCGGTCCTGATGCCCGTTATATACATTTAGGTCTAACATCTTCAGACATCCTAGATACCTCTATGGCCGTAAGGCTTCGACAGGCCTCAAAGCTCATTTTGGCGGATTGCAACGCCCTTTTAGAAGTCCTCAAGAAACAGGCTGTAACGCACAAAAATACCGTAATGATAGGCCGGTCCCATGGCATACACGCAGAGCCTATGACCCTGGGCCTGAAATTCGCCTTGTGGTATGATGAAATGCGCCGAAACCGCAGGAGGATGGATCAGGCAATGGAAACTATCAGCGTCGGCAAGATTTCCGGCGCTGTCGGCACCTTTGCCAACGTATCACCGGAAGTAGAAGCATACGTGTCCAAGAAACTCGGCCTCAAGCCTGCCCCTATATCCACGCAGATCATTCAGCGAGACCGTTATGCAGAATTCTTTAGCACATTGGCCATAATGGCATCGACAATAGAGAAAATGGCGGTAGAAATCAGGCATCTTCAAAGGACCGAGGTGCTGGAGGCCGAGGAATACTTTTCAAAAGGCCAGAAAGGCTCCTCTGCCATGCCCCATAAACGCAACCCAATATCATCAGAAAACCTTTCCGGCCTGGCCAGACTTGTACGTTCCAACGCCTCTGCGGCATTGAATAACATAGCCCTTTGGCACGAACGCGACATAAGTCACTCTTCCGTGGAAAGAGTGATTATACCCGACAGCACAATCCTTGTCGATTACATGTTAAACAGGATAACAGGTGTTGTTGAAAAGCTTTTGGTGTATCCTGACCGAATGCTTCAGAATCTTGGGCTGACAAAAGGGCTTATATTTTCCCAACAGGTCCTTATCGCCTTAGCCAGAAAGGGAGTGAGCAGGGAAGAAGCCTACAAGATGGTTCAAAGGCAAGCTATGCTGGCATGGAAGGAAAAGAGAGCTTTTAAAGAGCTTATTTTAAAGGACCAAGAGATTGCCGCGCACCTAAAGCCGGACGAGATAGAAAAGATTTTTGATGTCAAGCTTCAACTAAGATATGTTGATACTATCTTTGAACGTGTTTTTAACTCGCTTCCATCCATAAAAGGAAAATAAATGGGTGTTTTGAAGAATAATCGCAATTTTTTTATTTTTTTTGTTGTAGTGCTATTGCTGTTTACCACAAATTGTTCTACAGTCAAAAGGTTTGCTAAATCTTCCGATCCCTATCATACTGAGGACTATAGAAAGGTATATGATAAGTGGAGCCGAAGTGCACGTATACATAGTGGCCTCGAAGTTGAACTTATTGCAAATGCAACGTTTAAATCGAGGGAGTTTCGCCGTGCTTATAGCGAAGAATATGCGCAAGCCTATAAGCTCAATTCACAAGAAAGAAGTCAATTTATAGAAAGTCATGTCGGCGCCGCAAAGCTTGGCCATGAGTTCATGATGGCAACCTTTGTCCCCGAAAAAGGATGGGACGACTTTGAAAAAGCCCAATCAATGTGGAAGCTTTATCTCATTACTGACAAAAACCAGCGAATGGCCCCCTCAGAAATCAGGAGGATTAAACGAAATGATGCTGTAAGATCTCATTTTTTTCCCTATATTACACCCTGGAAGTCGATCTATGTTGTAAGGTTTCCCTACTGCGTACACAAAAACGGAAAAGAGCTGATTGGAAATGACACAAGACAAATCAAGCTCGTAATCACAAGCGTAGTCGGAACGGCTGAAATGGTTTGGAACCTGGAATAAGCGTAACTATAGAAAGGAGGTAATTTGTTTTGATTGACATTGCATATGCCATGGGTACAGGCGGAGAGGCTGGTGGACAGGGAGGAGGAATGGGAGCATTTGTTCCTCTAATCCTCATGTTTGTCATATTCTATTTTCTTTTGATTAGACCACAACAAAAAAAGCAAAAACAGCATCGTGAAATGATCAGTGATCTAAAAAAGGGGGATCGCGTAATAACCACGGGTGGGCTCTATGGCAAGATCACCGGGATTACTGATACGGTGGCAACCCTTGAGATTTCTGAAAAGGTTCGAGTTAAGGTTGTTCGCGCTAACATTGCCGGCAAAGCCGACGCTGAACAGGCACCCGCTAAATAAACATCTTGAAGGAGCAGTTGATTGAAACAGACTAAGTGGAAACTATTTTTAATCCTGGCGCCCGTGGTGGTAGCATGTATATATGTAATCCCATCTCTTTGTTCTACACCACCCGGATGGTGGACAAGTGTCGGAATACTTCCCTCGGAAAAAATCCACCTAGGACTTGATCTTCAGGGAGGGGTGCACCTGGTCCTTGAGGTCCAGTCCGAAAAGGCTGTGGAAAACAGGTTGGAACGCACCGCCCAAGACCTAAAATCGGCAATGAGAAAGGCGCAAATACGTCCTGTAGAAGTAAGCCGCCCTTCAAATATGGAAATATTAGTCCGAATACCAGAAGAAAAAGACGTAAAGGCCTTTGATAAGATGCTTGACGAGCAGTTTCAGATGCTCAGTATCCTCTCAAGGACCAAGAAGGAACAAGGCCAGGAGGTAAAGCTTGGCCTACCGGAAAAGGAAGTAGCATATATTAAGGAAATGGCAACAAAACAGGCCATGGAAACGATTCGTAATCGTATTGATCAATTCGGGGTAAGTGAACCAGACATCCTTCGTCAGGGAGAAAGGCGCATATTAATACAACTGCCGGGGGTAAAAGATCCACAAAGGGCGATAAATCTTATTGGTAAGACAGCGCTTCTCGAATTCAAGCTCGTAGATGAAGAACACGACATACAAAAGGCAATTAAAGGTCAAGTGCCCCCCGGAGATGAACTCCTCTATCAAGAGATCGAGGATAAGACCACGGGACGTATTAAAAGAACCCCTTTTCTGGTTAAGCGACGGACTTATCTGACCGGAGAATACCTTTCTGATGCAAGGGTTCAAATCAACTCTCAGTATAATGAGTCTTATGTCACCCTTGATTTTGACAGGAAAGGCGCACGCCTCTTTGAACACATTACTGAAGAAAACGTCAAGAAGCGCCTTGCTATTGTCCTCGATAACAATGTCTATTCCGCACCTGTAATTCAGGAAAAGATACCAGGCGGGCATGCTCGCATTACCGGCAATTTCACTGCTGAGGAAGCCCACGATCTTGCTATAGTACTCAGGGCCGGCGCCCTTCCCGCACCAGTTCAGATCTTGGAACAACGCACTGTAGGACCATCTTTGGGGCGTGATTCAATCGAGAAAGGCCTTCTTTCAATGTGTATAGGCGGTATACTGGTAATCTTGTTCATTGGGCTCTATTATAAGATCTCCGGCGTAATAGCTATTATCGCGCTTTTGCTGAACATTGTTCTTATTGCTGGCGCACTTGCCGCCTTCAAGGCAACACTTACCTTGCCCGGCATGGCAGGAATTATTCTTACTATAGGTATGGCAGTAGACGCTAACGTCATTATCTTTGAGCGGATTCGAGAAGAAGTACGCCTTGGCAAAACCCCAAGGGCTGCAATAGATGGGGGGTACTCCAAAGCTACTCTAACTATTATCGATGCAAATTTTACAACGCTCATTGCGGCTTTGGTTCTTTTTCAGTTCGGAACTGGTCCGGTAAAGGGCTTTGCTGTTACGCTCAGCATCGGCATATTGGCAAGCCTTTTTACGGCTATTATAGTAGCAAGGCTTATATTTGACTACCTCGTCTTTCATAGACACATCACCCGGTTGAGCATTTAGGGAAAAACTTAGGGGAGGAAAACAACTTTCAGCTCTATGGAAATCATAAAACCAGACATCAACATCAACTTTTTAGGAAATAGGAAAATTGCCTTCGTCGGCTCTTTGTTACTGATTGCCATTTCCATTGTCTCCCTAGTCGCAAAAGGGGGGCCTAGTTATGGGATTGACTTTGCAGGAGGCACTTTGATTCAGGTACGATTTACCGAGGCGATATCACCAGTCGCAATAAGGACATCTTTAAAGTCCCTTGACATGGATATAACCTCGGTGCAGGAGTTTGGCCAGAAAGAGAAAAACGAGTACTTGATTAGGGCATCTAGGTCTTCTGCCGCAATGGAAAGTCTTGATGCAACAATTACAAAGGTCTTGAGTTCAGCATATCCGAAAAATCAGGCGCAAGTGCGCCGTATTGAGATGGTTGGCCCCAAGATAGGGGAAGATCTTCGTGAAAAGGCCTTGTTGGCGATGTTTTCTGCTATTTTATTTATCGTTATCTATATCTCCGGCCGTTTTGAACTCAAATGGATGCTCAGTATTATCATGGCTGCCTCTTTGTTCATAGTCCTTTTCACACTAAAAGGGTTCGGTGTAAGTATCCCCGTCCTTATTGCCATGGCTTTACTGGTCACACTGGCCTTAAGCTTCTATCTAAAACTCAAGTTCGCTACAGGCGCTATTGTAGCCTTGGTACATGATATCATCATTACGATAGGGGTTTTCTCTCTAACAAACAAGGAATTCACCCTTCCTATCATTGCCGCCTTACTCACTATTATCGGATATTCCCTAAATGATACGATCATTGTCTTTGACCGCATCCGTGAAAATACTCGCAGACACCACAAAAAGCCTTACATCGAAATCATAAACCAAAGCATCAACGAGACATTAAGCCGAACACTGCTGACTTCACTAACAACCATGGTTGTCGTTGTTGCTCTCTTTTTGCTTGGAGGCAGTATTATTCACGACTTTGCCTTTGCTCTGATTATCGGTATCAGCGTAGGAACCTATTCCTCCATTTATATTGCGAGCCCGGTACTTCTTTTATGGCAACAATCTACAAATACAGCAAAAACGATGTCGAAACGTCGTCCCAAACCACAGCGAAGATAAGCCACAACTTGGTCAGAAACGGAGCGAGGCGCTATGTGTAATTTTTACACACACCGGATCTGGAAGGGATTCGTTCTAACTATTCTTGTTCTAATACTCCCTGCCTGTGCTTCATTCAAGGGGGTGTTCGGCCAAAAGGAAGATCCAAAGATAGCCGCGCTTCAAAGGGAAACTCGCCAAGTTTCAAGATCGAATGAAGCCACCCATAGGGCCGTAAAAGACCTCTACAACAAAATCGACACCCTGGAAGGCAAACTCTTGGACATAGAAGACAGGCTCGAAAACCTGGCTGATCGTGAACCCATCTTAATTCAATCAGGTAAAATCACATTGCCATCTAATGAAGAGCAAAAGGACCAAGGACGTATATCCAGCGAGAAAATAGAACCCCCCAAAGAAGAAATACCTCCGAAAACCATACCCAAGAAAAAGGGCGTTGTGAAAGAGAAAAGCAGACCCCTTTCTTCCATAAAACCAACCCCGGAGATCGAATACGACAAGGCATACAAGGCATACACCTCTAATCGTTATGACGTGGCTCTTGCATTATTTAATGAAATCCTAAAAAAGCACCCCTCGCATCACCTTGCCGACAATGCACAATATTGGATTGGAGAAATCTACTATGATATTGAAAACTTCCCAAAGGCAATCCTTGCCTTTAAGGAGGTTGTAACCAAATACCCAAAAGAAAATAAGGCTGCTGACGCGTTACTGAAGATTGGTTACGCCTACAATGCACTGGATGATCCGGATAATGCCCGTACCTTTCTAAAAAGGGTTATAACAAACTATCCTTTCAGCGATGCAGAAGTCAAGGCAAGGGCGAAGTTGAAAGAACTGGAAAACCTGCGCTAAGGAAGGTTGCGCCCTAACAGAAATGAACTCTCTGGCATTCTGGCTTGCGCTTAAGGAAATACGGGGAATAGGCAATCGGCTCTTCCTGCAACTGATAGAACATTTTGGCGAACCGAAAAACGTCTTAAACGCCTCTTGGAAAGAACTTCACGCGACAGGGAGAATAACAGAGGTCCTCGCATCACGTATCGCAAAACATAAAGTTTCTCCACACATTAAAGAAGAACTTGAGCTTATCTCCGCAAACAACGTTAACATAATTACTTTTCTAGATCCTAGGTATCCTACCCTCTTACGCCAAATCGCCGATCCGCCTCCATATCTCTATGTGTATGGCAACCTTCGTCCCGACAGCGCCAACATCGCCATTGTAGGATCACGAAACGCAACCACCTATGGACTAACTACAACTGAGCGTTTGAGCGCGAATCTGGCTGCCCGCGGCATTATAATAGTTAGTGGTATGGCTAGGGGAATCGACTCTGCTGCCCACAAGGGAGCATTATCCGCCCATGGGGAGACAATCGCGGTGTTGGGATGTGGACTTGGCACCATCTATCCGCCGGAAAATAAAAGTCTTTTTCACGATATCGCCAAGAATGGGGCCGTTATTTCCGAGTTTGCCTTTCATTCACCACCAGAGGCCCATCATTTTCCAATACGAAATCGCATTATCAGCGGACTTGCCTTGGGAACTGTTATCGTGGAAGCAACCCAGAAAAGTGGAAGTCTCATCACGGCTCGCCTAGCTGCAGAACAAGGTCGTGAGGTCTTTGCCGTCCCGGGGAGCATTACATCCTTTAAGAGTATGGGTACACATAAGCTGATAAAACAAGGCGCAAAATTGGTAGAACATGTAAATGACATTATAGAAGAACTCAATCTCGAGGAAAAGGCCGGGCAACTAGAGCATCCAAAGCAGCCTGTCATAGAAACAACGGCTGAAGAAAAAAGAGTACTTGATAAACTGAGTCCATATCCGATACATATCGACAACATCGTCAGGCAGGTGCCATTATCTCCAGGCAAGGTTTTGGGCTTACTGCTTCAGCTGGAATTAAAAGGGCTGGTAAACCAAAGTCCCGGCAAACTTTTTGCTAAGAGTTCGTCATAAAATAAGTATCTCAAGATTGCGAAGAATTTTGGTGTGACAGTTATTGAGTAATGAGTACTAAACCAGAAGAAAGGACTACACTTGAGTAAATCACTTGTCATCGTTGAATCACCCACAAAAACCCGAACGTTAAAGAAGTATCTGGGACCCAACTTTGATGTAGCCTCCACCGTTGGGCACATCAGGGATCTTCCGGTAAAGGAGCTTGGTATATCTATAGAGGAAGGATTCAAACCAAAATACGACGTTATTCCAGGCAAGGAAAAGGTCATCCGCTCCCTGAAAAAGGCCGCTACCAACCTTGAGGATATTTACCTGGCGCCCGACCCGGATCGGGAGGGAGAGGCTATAGCCTGGCATACCGCGGAAGTACTGAAAAAAAAGGGGCGCAGGTTCTATCGTGTCCTTTTTCATGAGCTTACCAAAGACGGCATCCGCACCGCCATGGAAAATCCTACACAGCTTAATCAGAACAAGTTTGAGTCCCAACAGACAAGGAGAATCCTGGATCGTCTTGTTGGTTATCAGATCTCTCCGTTACTATGGAAAAAAGTCCAGCGTGGCTTGAGCGCGGGCCGAGTACAATCAGTCGCAGTTCGAATAATCTGCGACCGGGAAAGACAGATACAGTCCTTTGAAACAAAAGAATACTGGAGCATTACAGCACAACTGGAAGGTAACAACCCGCCGGCATTTTTGGCCAAGCTGACAAAAAAGAGCAAGAAAAAGATCACCATCCCAAATGAAAAGGTGGCAACGGCAATCTTAAAGGACCTTGAAAGCGCGGCCTTTACAATAGAGGAAGTCCAAAAAAAGGCACAACGTAGAAAACCCTTGGCGCCTTTTATCACTAGCAAGCTTCAGCAGGAAGCAATCCGGAAGCTCCGTTTTACAGCCCGAAAAACGATGACAGTTGCCCAACAGCTCTACGAAGGTCTGGAAATGGGCCCGGGAGAACCGACAGGCCTTATTACATACATGCGAACCG
>CAYSBQ010000115.1:0-9177 GCA_964429315.1 uncultured Desulfobacterales bacterium | reverse complement strand
ATATGCGATTATCCAAATATTGTCAAGGATTATTTTGCCCAGGATTATTTTGCCCGGATACCTGCTAAAAGGCCGTGCATATCCTCCAGAATCATATAAAGGGCAGGGATTAGAAGAAGCGTAATGCCGGAAGCAAAGAGTACGCCAAAGCCAAGGCTTATGGCCATGGGGATGAGAAACTGAGCCTGGATGCTTTTTTCCATGAGTATGGGCGTTAGCCCCGCAAAGGTTGTAAGTGATGTGAGGATAATTGCCCTGAAGCGCATACCTCCGGCTGCGATAATAGAATCATGGGCTGTTTTCCCCTGGCGGCGGATACTGTTTGTGGCGTCAATAAGTATGAGAGAATCGTTTACCACCACTCCAGCCAGACCTACGATTCCAAACATGCTTAAAAGGCTCAGATCGTGTCCCATAATTAGGTGTCCTGCGATGGCGCCAATCAGGCCAAATGGAATGGCCGCCATGACAATGATAGGTTGTGTAAACGACCTGAAAGGGATTGCCAACAAGGCGTAGATGGCAAAGAGGGCAACAATGAAGCCTTTTACAACATCGTTCATCGATTCCTTTTGCTCCTTGCCGGCCCCCTCGATACTGTAACGCAGACCTGGATAGTGCTTTTCAAGTTGGGGCATGACATGCTTTTCGAGGTCCATACGGACTTCGTTGGCATTGGCAATGGTGGTGTCAACATCAGCAATCACTTTTATTACTCTCTGGCGCTGGGCCCTGATTATGGAGGTATAGCCCCTTTCCATATTAATCTTGGCCACTTCCTTAAAAGGCACTTCATATCCATCAGCGGTGCGAATGCGCATCTGTTCTATAGAATTCAAGGTATTTCGTTCCGACTCCGGATAACGGATCATTACCTTTACCTCATCTTCGCCGCGCTGAAGTCGAAGTGCCTCTGCGCCGTAAAAGGCGTGACGCACTTGCCGGGCGAGGTCTCCAAGTTTGAGTCCAAGACTGCGGGCGGTGGGTTTGAGTTTGAGCTGCATTTCCATCTTGCCGGGCAGGAAGCTGTCAGTTATATCAAATACGCCGGAGTAGCCCTTTAACTTCTCTTTGAGTTCATCGGCAACCCGGATAAGCTGATCATGATCCTTGAGTGACATGTGTACCTCTACAGGGTTGCCTATGGTAAAAAGAGCACTCTGGAATGTGATTGCCTCAACATCCGGAACGACTCCGACCTCTTCGCGCCACAATCCGGCAAGTTCTTTAGCGCTTACATCGCGCTGCTCGCTTTCCAGAAGTTCGATTTTTATCTGTGCCAGATGGCTTCCTTCCTGGGGCCCGGCAGCCATTGGGCCATGACTGCCTCCCTGATATCCAATGGAAGTTATGCTGTGTTTGTAAAGAGATGGCTCACCTTTCGGCCGGTCTTTGTCTATCCTTTTGAGTACTTCTTTTGCAGAGCGCTCAAGGCGGCCGGCAATTTGTCGCGTTCGTTCAAATGGTGTGCCTGTAGGCATTGTAAGGGAGCAGATCAGGAGATCGCCTTCTACTTCAGGGAAGAGGGTAAACTTGATAACTCCGCCTTTCCACACCCCTGTTACAGCAAGAAGCATGGCTATGCCTGTGGCCAGTGTGGCGTAGCGCCACCGGACACAGAAATCTACCAGCCTACGGTAAGGCCCGTTAATAATCTGCCTAAGCCATAAGGACATACGTTTTTCCTTCCTGGGCCCCTTGCCGTTATATGTCGTGCGGTATTTGGCTCTGGCAAGGTGGGCTGGAAGTATGAGCAGGGATTCCACCAGGGAGCCTAGCAAGACGACGATAACCACAATGGGAATATTGCGCATTACCTTTCCCATGGTGCCCGAGGCCATAAGAAGGGGCAAGAAGGCGGCAATTGTGGTAAGTACTGAAAAGATGACCGGTCGTCCAACTTCAATTGCCCCTTCAATTGCCCCTGCGAGTCCCTTGGTACCTTCGTTCTGTTTGCGGTAGATATTCTCTCCTATGACAATTGCATCATCGACGACGATGCCCAAGACGGTAATAAAAGCAAAGAGGGAGATCATGTTGATGGAGACATCACACTTGGGCAGTATCAAAAGTCCTGCCGCAAAGGAGACCGGTATTCCCAAAGTAACCCAGAAGGCGAGCCGCACATTGAGGAATAAACCCAGAAGGATACTTACCAGAACAAGACCTATGGCCATATTTCTTAACAAAAGGTTGATACGGCTTCGCAATATTTCGGATCTGTCGCTATAAAAATCGATGTTGATGCCATGAGGAAGATTGAGCTTAATCCTTTTGATGTATTCCTTGACAGTGTCCGTTACCTCCAGTGCGTTTTGGTTGGCTACGCGGTATACCTTGACAACGCCCGAAGGTTTACCATTAAACCGGGTTACAAGGTCTACGTCTTCAAAACCGTCTTTGAGGTCGGCAATCTGTCCCAAAGTGATTAGAGTGCCGTCAGGGCCGGTAATGACGGGGACGTCCGAGTAATCTCCGGCGTGGTAGCGCTTACCTTTCGTGCGGATTAGTATTTCGCCGCCTTCAGTCTTTATACTCCCGGCGGGAAGATCGAGGCTGGTCTTTCTAACCGCCTCTGCCACTTTGTCAATTGTGAGTCCATAGCGGCGAAGAGTATGTTCGGAGATTTCAATGTGAATTTCACCCAGGCGTATGCCAAATAGTTCTGCATAGGTAATGCCAGGCAGATTGGTTATATCGTTCTTTATGTTCTCGGTCAGGTGTTTGATCGTTGATTCTGGTGCATCGCCGTAGACGGCAATATTTATTACCTGGACTCGCTGGGTAAGTTGGCGCACTATCGGCGCTTCCGCTTCTTCCGGAAAGGTCGTAATACGATCCACTTCCGCCTTTACGTCGTCAAGGAGTTCTTTTAGATCCCAGTCTTTCATCACCTCAATACTTACAGAACCGAACCCCTCTCTTGACTCTGAGTCGATCCGCTTGATTCCTTCAAGGCCTGCAATCTTCTCTTCGATTCTTGTGATGATTGACTCTTCCACCTCCGCAGGCGAGGCCCCGGGATAGACCATGCTTATGCTTATACGATCCAGAGAGATTTCCGGAAAGACCTCAAGTTTCATGCTTAGCCCTGTTACAGTTCCGGCCAGAAGGATAAAGAGCATAAGCAGGTTGGCGGCGACATGATTTCCTGCAAACCAGGCTAAGATACCTTTCATGATAAGACTTTCTCCTGAACTGTTAAGCTTGTGGCACAGCACGCACCTTCATGCCGTTAGTAACGGTTGTGATGGGCGTGGTAACGAGCCGGTCTCCATTTTTAAGACCAGTTCGGATTATAGCTTCACTGCCTTGAATCAAGGCAACCTCTACTTCTCGGAAGCGAAGGCGGCTCTCTTTGTCTACAGTCCAGACAAGGCTTCCATCGTGTAAAGCAGAGCGTGGAATAGTAGAGGTGTTCGATAAAGCACGGCCCTTGATATCGACGGTGACAAAAAGGCCCATTGCAAGCGGTGGCATTTTTGCGTAGGGCTCTTTTACCTCAATAACGATATTGATCATTCTTGTGCGCTCATCGAGTTTGCCTTCCGAGCGAACTACTTTGCCGGGCCAGGTTAGCTGTCTTCCGGCGAGGAAGGTATGCACCGTGGCATGAGAACCCGGGCCTTTCCCATTGGTGAAACCCGGCACATGAAACCAGGAGAGCTTTTCGTTTTCAAAGGGAACTACTATTTGGGCCGTCTCTGTGGAGAAAAGGGTAGCCAAGGATTTTCCGGGAGACACATATTGACCGATATCAACATTTTTTTGGGCAATCCTTCCTTTAAAGGGGGCTTTGATCTCCGTCCTTTCGAGATTCAACATGGCCTTTGCCAGTTCCGCACTGCTCGCACTCAACTTGGCCCTGGCTGCGGCCAGTTGGGGCTCTTTGGCCACCAAAGGTGACGGTTTTGGATCTCCTGCTGGTTCACTGGTAGTATGCTGTCTCCATTCTTCCCGCGCTGTGGCAGCCTCCTGTTGCGTTAATTGAAGATGGCTCTCGGCGTCTTTTACGCCGGCTTCGGCCAGAGTTATGGCCAGCCTGTAATCACGTGGATCGATTTGAAGTAAGGTTTCGCCCTCAGAAAAGATTCCACCATTTATCAGCGCGGGGGAGATATAAACGATTGTGCCTGCTATTTGAGGGATTAGTTCGATTTCCCGTACAGGCCGTACAGTGCCTTCCCCTTGGATGTGAATGGTCTTCTCCCCGGTTTTAACCTTGATTGTGCGGACTATGGGAGCTTTCACCGTCGGCCTTGCCTTTTTCATTTCCGGCTTGCTTGCCATTAATGCTCGCATTACTAAGATACCGAATATAACTAAGGCAGCGGCAATAAAGATATGGAGTGCGTACTTCTTTAGGTTGTTCATGGTAATTTTCCTGTAACTGGTTTAATTCGTTAAATTGGTTGCATCTGCTTGTCTTTCAACTGTGCCCCAGCCGCCACCCAGTGCACGGTGCAGCGTCACACGGTTTGTTAGAATCGCCAGATCCACTAGGACCAGGTTCTCTTCGGCCTGAAGGAGACTCCTTCCAGCCTCTAGGACTGTCAAAAAGTCAATGACACCATGTAGGTAGCGTTGCTTTGACACCTTGTAGGATATGCGTGCTTGGACCAGAAAATTGAGCAAAAGCTCTCGCCGTCTATATTGTTCTTCACGAGTAAGTAGCGCCTTTTCGACTTCGGAAAACGCAGTCAATACCTTCTTGGCATATTCAATCATACCTTGCTGATATCTGGCCGCTGCAGCCTTTTGACCGGCCTTGAGCCTCCCAGCATCAAAAATGGGTTGAATGATACCTAAAGCAATATTCCATAGCTGACTATCGGGTGTTAGCAGTTGATCCAATTCCTTGCTGGAATATCCAAGACTGCCTGTAAGTGTAATGCTTGGAAAACGGCTTGCGGTGGCAATGCCCACTTTGGCGTTTAAGGCCATAAGTCCGGCTTCTGCCGCCCTGATATCCGGGCGGCGCAGCAAAAGGTCTGAGGGAAGGCCTGCCGGGACTGGATTTAGATATTTAAAGTAGTTTTCTGGTTGCTGACGTGGTGGTTTTGTCCTGGGGTAGTGACCAAGGAGTACGGCCATCTGCTGTTGGGTTATTCCTAGTTCCTGGCGTAAAGACGGCAATGTGGATTTAGCTTGGGCAAGAGTGCGACGTGCCTGCAGCAAATCGAGGATGTTGGTAAGCCCTCGTTTGTAGCGATTATTTATTAACTCTAGATTGTTTTCGTAGTTTTTAACAGTCTTTGCGTTTAACTGAATCCGGCGTTCCATGGACTCCATTTTAAAATAGAGACTGATAACTTCAGCTACGATAGTTTGGGCTATGGTATGGCGGTTTTCCTTCGCTTCCAGGAGGCTTGCCCTGGCTGCTTCCTCACTTCGAGCCAGGCGACCCCATAGGTCCAATTCAAATGAAGCGGGTAAAGAAAGGTTGTATGTTGTAGTCTCTCTATCTGATGACATGCCGGGGATTGAAGTTGTTTTCACTTGACGCTGACGTTGTCCCTGTGCTTTGAGGCTTAAGCTTGGGAAACGTTCCGCCCTCATTTGAAAAAACTGTGCTTGCACTTCCATGATTTTGGACGTAGCCTTTTTGAGGTCCAAATTATTTTGTAAGGTTTCTTGTGCTAATTGATTTAGCGTGGAATCGCCAAAAGCCTCCCACCAACGATCTTCGAGTTCCGCCGTCATTGCTTTGTTCCGTGTATGTTGGTAGGAAGAAGGCGTTTTAATCCCTATATCAGGCCGTTGATAGTCTGGACCAAGCTTCATACATCCGAGGGCCATTAATCCGAAAAGGCCTATAACAAGAGAACAGAGTATACGTTTCAACGCAGGCTCCCTTCCAATCCCTTGAGGGAAAACTCGGTGATCTGCTTTACCAGACGGGCCTTGAAATCGTCATCATATTGACGTCCGGTAATACGGCTCACAGCTTCCCGGGCGAAGTTGAAGTAGAGGACCATAGAGAATATACTCAAGACATGGAGTATAAGTTGGTCCTTTTCCACCTTTTGAGTGAGTTCAGAGCGCAGCATATTTGACAGTTCCCCAAAAAATGGCCGCATTATTTCGTTTGCCACAAGTTCGAAGGCCTCGGTGGGCTGCCCAAGCTCTCTTGACATGAGCTGGAGGTGCCGATGACGTTCTTCATCGGACATGGGGCCTGCCAGAAAGGCGTTAGCAAGGCCCTGAATTATGGCGCTGACTGAAGGTTTTTTAGAAGGTAGAGACTTTCTGAAATGTTCTTGAAGCCGTTTTGCTCTTGGCGCCCATCGATAACGGAATACCTCCAGGTAGAGACTTTTCTTGTTGCCAAAGTGGTAGTTTACTGCCGCCAGGTTGCACCGTGCCTTTGAGGTGATTTCTCTAACACTGACCCCCTCAAAGCCTTTCTCGGCAAAAAGTTTTTCAGCCTCGGTAAGTAGGCGTTCCTTTGTAAGGTCTGGGTTATCTTCTTGAAGATGGCTCATGATCCTATCCTCCAAAATATTAAACAAGCGTATCAAACGAACGTTTGAATGTCAAAGGAAAAAGCGCAGGTTGCTAAAGGCTCTGTTTGATGGTACATGCTTAAAAGGTTAATATAGACCATGTACATGGAGGTTTTTCCCTTTGAGTTCTATCATCTCAAAGATTAAGGGAATTGTCGGCAAAGATCATGTAGCTACTGAAGTGGAAGACCTTCAGTGTTATGCCTACGATGCAACCAACCGTCACTACCGTCCGGATATGGTAGTCTTTCCGGAAAATGTCGATCAAGTCTCGGCTATCATGAAACTGGCCAATAAAGATCGCCTTTTTGTCATTCCAAGGGGGGCCGGCACCGGCATGAGCGGTGGCGCCCTTGCCGTACGGGGCGGCATAGTAATGGCGATGAGTCGTTTCAACAAAATACTCTCCATAGATAGAGACAATCTCGTGGCTGAGGTCCAGCCGGGTGTGGTCACAGGTAATTTTCAGGAGGCAGTGGAGGCAAAGGGACTCTTTTATCCACCGGATCCTTCCAGTGCTTCATACTGTACGCTCGGAGGAAATGTGGCTGAATGTGCCGGTGGGCCACGGGCCGTGAAATATGGAGTGACGCGGGATTATGTTCTCGCACTTGATATGGTCCTTCCTACAGGTGAGATCATCACAACCGGTGTAAGTACGGCAAAAGGAGTAGTCGGATATGATTTGACAAGACTTATTGTGGGCTCTGAAGGAACACTTGGGATCATTACCAAGATTATCCTCCGCTTGCTTCCGTTGCCGGAGGTTGTACGTACACTAAGCGCCGTGTATAGGCGTATTGACGATGCGGCAAAGTCAGTTTCTGAGATTATGCGTTCCGGTGTTATCCCCCGCACCGTGGAATATATGGATCATGCCGCCATAGGATGCGTCGAAGATTACCTTAGAGTCGGACTTCCAGTTGATGCCGGCGCTATGCTCCTTGTCAGTGTAGATGGGAGTTTGTCTGGCGCTGAAACGGCGATTCAGCATCTCAAAGCCATTTGTCAGGAAAATGGTGCCGGTAACATAACTGTTGCCGAATCCGAACAAGAAGCTGCAACTCTTTGGCAGGCTCGCGAGGCCATATCACCTGCCCTTTTCCGACTTGGTCCGGATAAGATCAATGAAGACATTGTTGTACCGCGCAGCCGGATTCCGGAAATGGTCAAGTGGATAGACGAGTTGAGAAGGCGTACGGGCCTTACGATGGTTACTTTCGGCCATGCCGGTGATGGCAATATCCATTTCAATATTATGTTGGACAAAAAGAACAAAGAAATGCTTAACAGGGCAAAGGCTGCCATAGAAGATCTCTTCCGGCAAACCATTGCACTTGGCGGGACCATCTCCGGAGAACATGGCGTAGGCATTACAAAGGCGCCGTACCTGGCAATGGAACTGGGAAGTGAAGAAATTGCCCTTATGAAAAAGATTAAGACAGCCTTTGACCCAAATGGCATCCTAAATCCGGGAAAGATATTTCCGGAGATCCAGTCCTCTCCTTAGGTCTCGCGCAAGAATCAGTTTGCAGAGTTGGCGCTCAGAGTTGGTGCAGATTTGGCCGATCCGATTGAGCAAAACCGCAGACATAGCGAGCTATTTCGAGGAGTTTTTGAATGAGGCATCGGTCAAAGATGGGCTGAAGCTGAGATGCCAAGGTGTGAAGTTGTTTTTGTGCGAGACCTTATATCCATGGACAATAAGATCTATTCAAACAAGTGCAAGCGGTGCGGCCGTTGCATGACGGTGTGTCCGGTATATCAGACTACGTCTCGAGAGTTCGATGCGCCCCGGGGCCGGTTAGCCCTCCTTGAGACAATGGCGGATGCCGTGGGGAAGTCTCAGCGTTTTGAGGAGATTCTCTCTCGTTGTCTTATGTGCGGAGCCTGTGCACAGGTATGTGCAAACAGTGTTGAAACCGTTGGTATTATTCAGAAGGGACGACATCGTATCTTTGAGCAAGGAAAGGGGCGCAGGGCAAGCAGTCTTTTGGCAAATGGCATAAGAGAAAAAGAGTTGTCCGGTAAGATCCTCTCCAAAGGTGGGGCGTTTCTCCAGGCCCTGTTTTGCAAAACGATCCCTGAAAGCAGCGGACTCCACCTTCGTTTTCCGCTCCGTTTTTTCACAAAGAGACAAACAATGCCTCCCATATCATTGACATCCTTTATGAAGGAGTTCCAAGGCAAGACGGTAACAGGAGGTGGAGGAAAACGGGTCGGCTTCTTTGTTGGATGTGGTGCTAACTACCTTTTTCCTGAAACCGCTTGGTCACTTGTTAGAATATTACGGAATTTCGGGGTTACTGTAGTGGTTCCGGAAGATCAGGTTTGCTGTGGGTTGCCTGCCTTTGTCTCAGGCGATACCAAAAAGGCCCAAGCATTGGCCAAGAGGAATATCGAAGCCTTTAAGGGCTTGGACATCGATGCCGTGGTGACCGTGTGTGCTTCATGTGGATCGCACCTTGAAGGCCTGGAGGCAGTCTTTCAAAGCGAGTCGTCGTGGCAAGGTCGTGCTAAGGCGTTAGGTGGTAAACACAGGGATGCCTTGGCTTACTTAACGGAAGAGCTTGGCTTTACGGATTATATCAAAGGTCAAAGGTCCATCAAAGGAGAGGAGCCGGAAGAGACCATCCGGGTGGCCTACCACGACCCATGTCATCTGCGCATT
>CAYSBQ010000114.1:0-9239 GCA_964429315.1 uncultured Desulfobacterales bacterium | reverse complement strand
GGATTCGAACCTCCGAAGGCATCGCCGACAGATTTACAGTCTGTTCCCTTTGGCCACTCGGGAACCCCTCCACAAACAGTGTGTCAAGGTTTCTGGAGCCAGCGGAGGGACTCGAACCCCCGACCCACTGATTACAAATCAGTAGCTCTACCTGCTGAGCTACGCTGGCCCCTCCGGAAAAAGCCACCAAACTTATATAGCTTGAGGACTCAAAACTAGTATATCTAATACCACCTACGAATAATAGCAAGTTTATTAAATAGCTTTTCCTGACAATGGCGGTAGTTTATGCCAGTTTTGCAATTAAATACTAACTTTATCACAAAATAGCGCCATATATCTCTCGCATCCTTATACACCGGCACTGCTGCCGAGTGTATATTACCGTATATGCATGGACACAGTTGACGATCTCGTCTGATTCTGCTAATTGAGATTTTGCCAAGACAAAGAGATCCTTGAGCGGATGTAAAACCCGAACCTTCACCAAGGGGCCACGATGAACTTCTCACTTTCAATGGAACAAAGGATCTTGAGGGAATCTCTGCGAAATTTTGCTGAAAATGAGATCCGACCTGTAGCCAGAGAGCTAGATGAAACCGAAACCTTTTCTTACAAAACAACTAAAGCCATGGGAGAACTTGGCCTTTTCGGTACATTTGTTCCGGAGCAATATGGTGGGCAGGAATTGGACTACCTTTCTTACATAATTGCAGTCGAAGAACTGGCACGTGCAGATGCCTCCCAGGCAGCAACAGTTGCAGCCGGCAACTCTCTTGGCATCGGCCCAATCTACTATTTTGGCAATGAAGAGCAAAAGAAAAAATACCTCCCCAAGTTGTGTACAGGAGAAATGCTCTGGGCTTTCGGCCTCACAGAACCAGATGCAGGCTCCGATGCTGGCGCATGTCAAACTCATGCGGTTCTTGACAATGATGCGTGGGTGATTAACGGCAGCAAGATATTCATAACAAATGCCGCCACAGACATCTCTGGTGGAGTCACCGTTATGGTCTCTACTGGTCGTGACGAGGATGGCCGCAATGAACTAAGCTGCTTCCTTGTCGAATCCGGAACTCCCGGATACACAGCCCAACCGATGCACGGGAAAATGATGTGGCGAGCTTCCAACACCGGCGCCTTATACTTCGAAGATTGCCGCATCCCCAAGGAAAACATGCTTGGCGAGCGCGGCAAAGGCTTTCACCAGATGTTATCAACCTTAGATGGCGGCCGTCTCAGTATCGGCGCCATGGGCTTAGGCGGTGCTCAGGGCTGTTATGATATGGCCCTTAAATATTCCAAAGAACGGAACCAATTCGGCAGGCCCATATCGTCATTTCAGGCCAATGCATTCAAGTTGGCAGATATGGCTACAGAAATCGAGTGCGCTCGACTGCTTCTGTACAAGGCCTGCTGGCTCAAAGACCAAAACAAACCTTTCACCAAACAAGCCGCCATGGCAAAGCTCCATTGTTCCGAAGTGATGGGCCGAGTAGCTAACCATGCCGTCCAACTCCATGGCGGATATGGGCTTATGAAGGATTATGACATCGAAAGATTTTACAGAGACCAGAAACTCCTAGAAATCGGTGAAGGCACATCGGAAATCCTTCGAATAGTAATAGCCAGACTCATCGGGGCCTTTTAGGGTTTGCCAATAGTATAACGGTATTTCTATTCAAAGATTTTCTTGAACTCCTCAAGGCTTTTTCGTACCTCATCAAGCTCAGAGCCAGGCAAAGTGCTTGGATCTGTAGTATCAGCTGGGGCATAGATGCCTTTCAGATAACCCACATCGAACATCTGATCTGAAATCTCCGGGTTTATTTCAAATCTTTCTAGGACATACATCCTGACAAGGTCCCCGTCTTCATAAAAAGAAATCCTGCCGGGATAAACCTTGGTCTTGTCCAACTCCTTATATTCTGAGTACTCTATCTCTCTTATGGGAGTCCCTTCCCCACCACGCAAAATAAATCTAACAGGTCTAAAAGTGTCCTTGTCAATCCACACCTGTGAAACCGATTCATCAGGATACTTTGCCCCTATGACATATACAATCTTATCTCTAAACCTTCCAAGGCTTACAATATCAACATTAATCCCCAGTTGAAAAATCTTATCAACCAACAAGTCGATCCGGCTATAAAGCAGCAGGTCCTTGAAATGGTCAAACAAACTTTCTGTCTCACCAAGTATCTTGCCATCAATAACAACCAATGCCCCCTCTTCATTAAGTACCTGGATCTTATCTAATTCAGGCCCGCTAACCTCCGATCTAAATCGATCCGGATACATATAGTAGAGGGTTCCATTAAGTTCCTCCATCCCCCCTTCGATATCAGGGTCATAAACAACATCTTTTTGAAATACGACAAGGGTTTGATTAGAACCAAATTGCTCAACCATAAAACCTAAAACCTGTTTTGCAGGAAGGACATAGGCTCCGGCATTAACTACCAGCCAAAAAAAAACGTAGGTGCAAACCACAGTCTGGATACAACGTTTCATGGCGATTTTATAGCAAAGCCGGTGGTGTTTTTCAAACAAATTTCTAAAAACCTTCCGGATGCGAATTTATTAAGGCCGCCTCGTCCACATTTTTCCGCCCCCCGCCCTTTACTCCATCCCATAGCGTTTCAACTTCCGCCA
Source organism: uncultured Desulfobacterales bacterium (assembly GCA_964429315.1). Classification (GTDB taxonomy): domain Bacteria; phylum Desulfobacterota; class Desulfobacteria; order Desulfobacterales. The sequence continues at coordinate 6,584 of CAYSBQ010000114.1, read as the reverse complement.
CAGGGAAACGCGATCTATTCCCATGATCTTGGCTGCCTTTGTCTTGTTCCCTTTAGCTCTTTCAACTACCCATTGAATATAGTTTTTTTCTTGTTCCTCCAGGCTGGGCACGGAAGATGTGCTGTGTCGGTAGGTCTCTATGGACATGGTACGGATAAAGTCCGGTAGGCCGTCCGCCTTGATTAATGCCCCGTTCTCAAGGGCAATGGTTCTCTCGATGACGTTTTCCAATTCTCTCACGTTTCCGGGCCAACTGTACTGACAGAGCAAATCCATGGCTTCCCGGTCAATGCCGGTAACGTCTTTACCCATAGACTTGTTCTTCCGGGCCAGAAAATGGAGAGCAAGTAGCGGGATGTCCCCTTCTCGCTCCACCAGAGGGGGTAGGTGAATGGTGACAACATTGATGCGGTAATAGAGATCAAGACGGAAATCGCCCTTTTCCGCATCCGCTTTGAGATCGCGATGGGTAGCGGCAACAAAGCGCACATCTACCGGCATCGGTGTAACACCACCGACCCTCAAAAACTCTCTTTCCTGAATCACACGCAATAACTTTACTTGCATGGTCAGCGGCATATCGCCTATCTCATCCAAGAAGATCGTGCCTCCGTCAGCAACTTCTATAAGACCTGCCTTCTCTTGGGCAGCTCCAGTGAACGCCCCTTTCTCATGGCCGAAGAGTTCATTGGCCATAAGTTCTTCAGTGAAAGACCCGCAATTAAAGGCAACAAAACGCTTGTCGGCCCGGGGACTCAGGTAATGAATCGCCTTGGCCACCAGTTCCTTGCCCGTTCCGCTTTCTCCGAGGAGCAACACGCTTGTGTCCGAAGAAGCAACCTGGTGGACGGTTTGGCTCACCGATTGCATGGCCTTGCTTTTACCCACGATAAAAGGCACGTGCCCAGCCTTGCCTAGGCTCTTTCTAAGTTCGAGATTCTCTATTTGGAGGTGGCGTTTAAAAAGGGCTTCTTTGACAACTTTGCGAACTTCATCGATCTTGTACGGCTTGGCGACATAGTGGTAGGCGCCGTGCTTCATGGCCGAAACGGCCGAATCAACCGTCGCGTATCCAGTGATCACAATCACTTCGGTGAGGGGCTGAAACTCCCGGCTGGCATCCAGGACCTTCATACCATCCACCTTTTTCATCTTCAAATCGGTGAGTACCAGATCAAAGGTCTTGGTGCCCAACAGTTCAATGGCCTGCGCACCGCTGTCGACGGAAACGACGCTATAGCCCTCTCTTTCCAAGATGTGCTCCAAATTCTTCCGGGCTATATCCTCATCTTCGACGACAAGAATTTTGTTTTTAAACTGTTTCTCGGTCATCCGTTTTTCCTAAAGGCAAGCATATCCTGAAGGTCGTGCCTTCGCCGAGTTCACTCTCCACCTCTATGTGTCCGCCATGTTTCTCCACAATGCCGTGACAGATCGCAAGACCCAGCCCCGAACCCCGTTGCTCCACAATCCCCTGGCATGAAGAACCATTTGATGCCCAACACGTGCTGGTGTCCTTAGTGGTAAAGAAGGGGTCGAATATCTTCGCAATGTTTTCCTCGGAAATGCCTTCACCCGAGTCCTGCACCTGAAAACAAAAAATGTCTTCTTGTTCACGCACCCTTGCCGAGACACACACCAGGCCGCCGTCCTCCATTGCCTGAACAGCGTTAAACATAAGATTTAGCAGCACTTGCTGTATGCGCCGCGGATCCATGCGTGCCCGAATTCCACGAGGCACATCCACATTCAGTTCAACATTGGCAGGGAGCTCAGACTTTATCAATTTGATAGTATCATCCACCAGTTCCCGGAAGCCAACCTCTTCCAAAGTAAAGGACCTTTCCCTTGAAAACTCCAACAAGGCCCTTACAATGTCTCTTGCCCTTACAATTTGCCGTTCAGTCTCCACTAAAAGTCCTTTCTTGTAATCCAAATCAGGCTCTTCAATCTCTTCAAGAAGAATCTGAATAGAGGTGGAGATATTATTCAGTGGGTTATTTAGCTCGTGGGCTACCCCGGAGGTCAACGTACCAAGTGAGGCCAGTTTTTTGCTCTGCATGAGCTGCTCACTTCTGCGGTTTAACTCCCGGATCATTCTATTCAGGCTTACGACCAAGGCCTCGAATTCGTCTCCTGTTGATATCTCCGGAATATTTGCGTAGTCTCCTACGGCAATTTTTTGAATAGCATTTTCAATGGTCTTAAGGGGACGATCCACATGAAAAATCAAAAAAAGTGCTGCCAGGCAAGAGGCCAGAATGATGGCCGCCCAATCCACAAACAGGAACATCTGTGATTTGGCAATAAGCTTTTTGATATAGGCGCGTTCGTTGAAGATCATGGTCTCCATATCGACCGTGATATTTCTGCCCAGTAGTTTTATCTTTTCCGTTTGATGAACATAATCCGAATCTATTTCCTTCCCATTTGTCGAAGCGATATCCCGAAACATGAGCAGGTCGGTCAACGCCTTATAGTACTCCCCAAGCTGATCCGAACTCGCTTTCAGGTTTCCGGCCAGGGTAAACCTGCTGTATTTTTTTACGATCGTTTTCAGGATGTCCCGGCTCTGGCGAACATAAGAAATCGCCTGCTGAAGATGTTCATTTTGAAGCGTCAGGAGGAAATTCTTTTCATAGCGGCGGGCCTCAAGGATGCTGTTAAAAAGATTCTCCTTCATCTCAAGGAGTTGTACCTTATAGTTGAGCACATGATGTTGATAATAGGCCAAAAAGCCTTCGGCCCCACCCACTAGGACGAGAATAATAAAAGTCAGGACGATCTTTTTTCTAATGCTGAGTTTCATCATGTTCTGCCGTTCATCTGTCCCAATACTTAGATCTGCCCTAGTGATAAAACATGACGCCGGCTGGGGCGGCCCACCCACGTCATGTAAGCCGAGCAAAAAGGATGTATATCTAGCTATCAGAAACCCCGAGGCTGGTCAATCCTTGATCCTCTTGCCCCTTCGTCCCGTGTATGTAGGGCCCAGCAGCAGCGTTGCAAACCCGGTCTATTGAATCCCGTAGAAAAAATAGAGTATTGTCAGTTCAACGGTCAGAAAAATGACGGTCATGCCTACCCCTGCTTTAGGGGTCTCTAAGTCAGCGATGTACGTTCGTATCAACTGGTCAAGAGAACAATCGACTCAAGTTCCTCCGCAACGAAGGTGGCCTCGATGTGTACCTCGACCTCGAAACGGGGAAAGAAGTCTCTGTAGGCCGAACCAAGTAGCAGTACCGGCCCATCACTGACTGCAGCAAACCGCGCCTAGCACAGCAGTTGATCGGCTATACGTCAGCGGCTACCCCTAGAAACACAACTTGCTCTCATCCATCCAAGCTCCCGATCTTGAAGTGCCGCGCACTGCTGTCTGCAATGAAGCTGGTTTTTTGCAGGTCTCCATTCCTTTCAGGTTTCCCTCTGAAACCAGCACAAATGACCCCCTCATCCCCGAACTTGACAGTTTTCCCACTTCATCATATTATTGCCAGCGGTATAGATCGCAAAATGTACTCTTTAAAAGCTTAGCAGTAACTTATAAACTTAACAGTAACTTATAAACTAATGTACGCCCCTAAAGTGCCCCCTAATTTTTTTATGAGGTGTCCATACAGACTGCCCATTATGGAACACTTCTGCGGAGCCCATAATGGGCAGTCTTTAGAGTGAATAAGACATCAAACGGCAACCTCCTTAACCCAGCGGAGATGGAAAACCACCTTCTTAACTGTTTTTTACCAGAAAAGCACATCAAGTAATTTCTAAGGTGCTAAATGCCATAAAAGAAATAAATCATAGACATCATGACGATCATATACAGGATAGTCATGCCGGAGCCCGCCCGGAAATAATCAATTGTCTTATACCCTCCGGGCCGCATGATGAGAGCGTTTACCTGGTGGGTGGGAAGAACAAAGGTATTTGAGCATGCCACCCCGACCACCAGGGCAGCCATCCGCGGATCACCTCCGGCGGCGGCAGCCATCTTCATTGCCAGGGGCACCATAAGCACGGTAGCACCGACATTGGAGGCGACCAGAGTGAAGAAAGAGGTCAGCAGTCCGATGACCGTAAGCAGAACAATGGGAGATACCGTGCCTATTGCATCCATGATTGAATTAGCGATATAGGCGGCCGACCCGGTCTTTTCAAAGGCTATTCCCAGCGGGATAAGGCCGCCCAGCAGAAAGACCGTCATCCAGTCCACCGAGTTGTAGGCCTCGTCAATGCTAATGACTCGGGTGAGGATCATGCACAGAGCCCCGGCAAGCAGTGCAATGGAAAGCTGGACATGAAAGCCGAGAATCATGACTAAAGAAAGAATAAGACAGCCGACCGCGATTTTCACCTTTTCGGTTCTGATGATTTCGCCCTGGACCTCTTCGGTAAACACCAGGTCTGGTTTTTCCTTCAGGAAATGGAACTTTTCCCAGCGGCCCTGGAGCAGTAAGGCATCGCCCGGTTCCAAGACAATATCTGAAACACCGGCGACAAAAATCTTATTGCCCCGGAAAATAGCCATGGGATTGACCTGGTAGCGCTCGTGGAATTCGAAATCCCGCATGGTTTTCCTGGCCAGTTCCGATCTGGGAGTGATAATGGCTTCAATGATGCCGGCATTGTTGGGCGACAGGTCTTCGGCAAAACTATCCAACCCATCCCGCAGAGTCCAGCCCAGATCCTGGGCCATTCTCTCAACGAATTCACGGGCTCCCACCACTGCGATATCATCACCGGCATTGATTTGGGTATCACTTTTGGCTGAGAATAATTTTTGGTTGTGCTGGTTCAGGGAAACGGCCACCACCGTCGTGAAATAACGCGGCCGGATAGAGAGTTCTGCAAGTGATTTAGGGCCGTTGTAATCTTCAGGCACATGCAGTTCGAAGAGATTGCCCATGTCACGGTAGGTGCCCTCCAAAATCACCGACATGGGGCCGCTTGTCTCTTCCCCTTGCCCGCTCGGCAGAACCAGACGGCCCAACACTATGAAATAGATGAGCGCTGCAACGGTTAAGGCGATGCCGATTGGTGTGACGGCAAAAAGCCCGAACGGTTCAACGTTCGGGTCCGTAATCTTCATGACATCGTTTAAGAGGATCAAAGGGCTTGAACCGATCAGGGTAATGCAGCCACCGATGATGGCGCAATATCCCATGGGGATAAGGATCCGGGAAACCGGAATACCGGTCTGCCTGCCGATCCTTCTTGCCGCCGGCAAGAACAGAGCGGCGGCGCCGATATTCTGCATAAAACTCGAAATAAAGGCCACGGTGGATGCGATAAGGGTTACGATCCGACTTTCACTTTTGCCGGCAAACTTGAGAATGAGGCGGGCAAGCGAGTTCATGGCCCCGGTTTTGTCAAGGCCCGCACCGATGATAATGACCGCGATAATGGAGACCACCGCGTTACTGGAGAGGCCGCTGATCGCCTCTTTTGGCGTAACCAAGCCGAGTATTGGCAGGATGACCATCATGATAATGCCGACCACATCCACCCGGACCCACTCGAAAATAAACATAAGGATGGCCACAACAAGCACGGCCATAACAATCATAATTTCAGGTGTCATTTTGAAATTCCTCTTTCCAATATTTTTATCCTGAATTATGCGGCAGTTCTCTCAAAAAGAGCCCCCGCACACCTTTTCTTCCGTTTTTTGACCGGTTTTCCTTTGTTCAGAGCTGGAAATCAAACCGGGACCGCCCAAAATACATCCGACCCCGCCTTCCAACCCGCCTGAACCCCTTTTCCCATGTTTTTCGGCCATAGCTCTCCTGTCGAATCTTTGCAATCCTTTTTTCTGGTCAATGCCCGCATCCGACGTGATTTTAGTACCGGCAAAATCAATAAAAATGTACTTGTTGAAATCCGGTCGAATTGCCTCTTTTTTTGCTTCACCATTCCCGAGCATCGCTTGAACCTCCAACCTGATTGATATGTCTATTCATATCAAATGGTTGTCGGATATTCAAGCCTTTTTTGCTCACCTTGCGGCATAATCCAGGATCATACTTGATATCAACCCAACGGTTCCCGAAATTAAGGTAATAACTCAATGTCATCAACTTAACCGATCGGCTTGTACTGTAGGAAGAAATTTCGTAGCTTCACTTTATGGTTTCGCGGATATTTTCTTCCAGGCCTGATCGGTTCTACGGTTCTTTGAAAAATATTTTGTAAATCAGCTATCAACTTCCTGATCAGTTTGCCGGCATGGTACAACAACAACGCAATGACCCCTTTGCTTTTTGAAAGGGCCTGGGTGAAATTGATTTGATACTTATACATTCGGGTGCTGTTGTCGTTTTCTAATGTGTCTCTGAGGGGAAACGCCATCACTGAGACGAGGTTTTTGACGAAAACTTTTGCATGAAAATCCTGATACACTGAAAGGACTGATTTCCCGGAAAAGTTTTCCAGTTCCATCCGGCACTTGATGGTTTTGTAATCTTCTTCAATTGGCCATCTGGTGTGGTACAGGTCATGGAATATTTCAATGGGATAACGTTTGGTGTCAATCAGTGAGGTGATCAGGATTTGAATCTTGCCATCGTTTTCAATGCGAATCAGGC
>CAYSBQ010000113.1:0-9343 GCA_964429315.1 uncultured Desulfobacterales bacterium | reverse complement strand
CCAGAGTTCACTAATAGACTATTGTTCTTGTAGTGTCAATACGTTGATCAGGGGGAAAGCCCAGCCCTTCGGGAAACTTCCGCTGCGCACTCTGTGCCCCAAGTGAGTGTAACGGACGGGTGGTGGAAATTCAGTTAACTGTCTTATCCCGGCTCAAGGAATCCACCACAATGATTTCATCGGGCCAGGTTGCGCTTTCAAGGCACCGCCGAATGTTCAACTCCTCATTAAAGCATATGATACAAACAGATAGAGTCATGTAAACAAATACATACAGAAAATTGAAGCCCCATGTAGTCCCATAAGCGCTAAGTTGCTTTTGCGTCGGATGGACTGTTTTTCGTTCGACTTTTATCTTTCGAAACAACCCATTACGGCATATAGGCCATGATTCTTGCCAGCGCCCCTTGATTTCGTGTTATAAAATCTTTTGCAAACATTCCCATTATTTCGCGCCTTTGTGAGCTTCCCAACAATTGCTTGACGGCTTCAAGAAGACCTTCTTCATCTTTCACCCGCCATCCTGCCCCAGCCTCTTCTAGCGATTCGGCCATAACGGCAAAATCGTGCATATAGGGCCCAAAAAGAACTGGACATCCAAAGCTTGCGGGTTCCAAAAGATTATGCCCGCCGTCAGGTATGAGGCTTCCGCCTACAAAACTTATGGTCGCAATACCATACACACGATCAAGCTCACCCAAAGTATCAAGGATCACAATATCGAAAGGACCAGCTGACATTGGCATATGTGTTCTTAATGTCGCCTTCAAGCCTATATCTTTAACCTCTCTAAGAACCTCACCGGCCCGCTCAATCTTCCTTGGAGCGATAACCAAACGTAACGCGGGATAACGCGGGCGAAGCCTTTTAAATACCTCCAACACGATATTTTCCTCGCCTTCATGTGTGCTGCCGGCAACCCATATTAGATTTCTGCTTCCAAGGCCCAGGAGATTTAGCCAGTAACTGTGCTCCTTTTTACTCATGGGAACCCAGTGGCGGTCGAATTTGATATTTCCAACTGTTTTAACCTTTTCCGTTTCTACGCCGACTCTCAAGAGCCGGGCGCTGTCAAGACCTGATTGCATGAGGCAAAAGTCTATTGGCTTAAAGATCATGCGCGAAAAAAAGGGGAAGGCACGGTAATGGCGAAAAGTGCTGGGAGATATCTTTCCATTTACCAGGATGACCTTCACGCCTTTTCGTCTCAAGTGATCAATCAGTCCGGGCCACACATCTGTTTCAATAAGAACAAAAATGGAAGGCCTTATGTATCTTGCCATTCGGCGAAAAGACCACCAAAAATCGACTGGCATTGTAATTATGGCATGGGCCTTTCCGGCTAATTCCGCCTGAGCGATTTTGATGCCCTTCGTGGTGGCTACCGAAAAGACAACTCCCTTTTCCGGGTACCTTTCCCGAAGTATTTCGACCAGCGGAACGGCCGACATGACCTCTCCGACTGAAAGCGCATGAATCCATATGGTTCCTTTGCAAAAACGCGGTCCGGGAAGATCTAATCCAAGCCTTTCGCGAAACCGTCTATTTCCTCCACAAAGACCGATAGGCAAAATCAAAAGGGAAAACAAAGTCCAGAGATAATGATAAAGAAATATCATTTTTATGTTCCGGAAGTAACTTCGGATAAAAGTTTTTCTATGTGCCAACACACATAGGCGGTTCCGCCCTGCCGGTCTTTCACATATTCCAACCCTCTTTCCCGCACCTTCTTGCGCGGTTGCGGTCTTTTCATGTCTTCAGTCAGAACATGTGCAACCTCTTGCCAATCAGAGGCAATGCGGATAAGCTGCTCTTCCACAATCTCGCGGCCTACCCATAGAAAATCGTCCCAAAAAGGCCCGATCACAGGCCTTACCCCGGCCATCAGTGCTTCCAGGAAGTTCTGCCCGCCCAGAGGGGCCAGGCTACCACCCACAAAAGCTGCTTTTGAAAGTTCGTATGCCTTTGTTAGTTCACCAAACACGTCCCAAAGAATAATTGTCCCGCGAGCAGCAGGATTCTCGCATTTGGATCTTAAAACCCACGGCACATCCATGCCTTGCAGCTTCTTCTCCCAGAAGCCCATCCTGTGCATATGTTTTGGGAAAAGCCCGATAACAGCCCGGGGCAGTCTCTTTTGTACATGGCGGATAATCTTTACTACACAAGCCTCTTCCTGTTGTCTGACAGAACCAAGAACAAGAAAAGGCGTCTCGGGCCGAATGATATTCGTAATCCGCTTTTCTATTCGTTGGCATGGAACATTGCAGGTGAGTCGATCAAACTTCATGTTTGGCATTACTTCCACATTGTCCGTATTAAATAGCTTTGTGAATCGTCTGGCATCATCACTGGAAACGGCTAGTATCTTATGGGGCGCAAGATCAGGCCAAAGAGACGGCCAAAGCCGATATCTGGTCAAGCTCCTTTGAGTAATCCTTCCGTTTGCTATTAATATCTTAGAGTTAGCTCCTTTTAGTGCCCGGAGTAGACCAGGCCACATCTCCGATTCAACAAGCACCATCAGCTTAGGTTGAACACTCCTTACGACCTTTTTCATTATTGATGGGCTATCAAAGGGAAAGAACGCCACAGATCCCTTTGCCGCCCTATCGCAACTTACTGTATCATGAAGGTTACGTTTCAAGATGCCCACACCTTGACTAGTGCTGGACGTAAGGAGTACTCGAAGGGGATATGGCGGTTTCAACTTCTGGAAGGTTAATCCGGCCAAATAGGATTCGCCGGCAGAGGCGGCTTGTATCCACAGACCTGCCGGCGGAAGCTTGTTACGTTGGAATGTGCGTTGACGGAACCCTTCGGCGAGTCGTTGATTAAGGCCGAAACAGGGGATGGCAAAACGCCAGAGCAGGTCATAGAAACTGAACGCTGCCTTCTGTGACATGCTTCCCGGCATGTCTCTAATGGCGCTTTTCTTGTCTGAGGACGGTTTCAAGCTTTGCGATGTCTTCCGCTCTGTCAACTTCCAAGGAATCGTGGCAAGTTTCAACAACCTTAACCCGGTAGCCGTGTTCCATGGCCCTTAACTGTTCAAGCCTTTCGATTTCCTCCAACCTGCTTTTTGGTAGACAGGACAAGGTGTCAAGGAAAGCTTTACGAAAGGCATAAACACCAAGATGCTTGAAGACATCAAAGGTAGGCATGCCTTCAGGGGCGGAAGGGATCAAGGAGCGGGAAAAGTAAAGGGCAAAATGGTCTTTGTCAAATACGCATTTTACATGGTTATTGTCATTATATTCGGCAGGATTTGTTATCTTGTAAATCAGGGTGCTCATACCCAGGTCCGGATCATCTTCAAGAGGCGAAATCACTTCTAAAAGAGATCGCGCATCGAAGGCCGGCTGATCACCCTGGATGTTTACTACAATATCTTCGTCCTTGAGTCCCAGTAAATTAGCCGCTTCCGCCACCCTGTCTGAACCGGATCTGTGATCAGACGCAGTCATTACTACCTGGCCGCCAAAGCCTTCTACGGCCTCAAAGATTCGCTTGTCATCCGTGGCAACCACTACATCGGAAAACAGCCTGACATTCTTGGCTCTTTCATATACCCACTGTATCATAGGCCTTCCAAGAATATGCGCTATTGGCTTACCCTGAAACCTTTTGGAGCCGTACCTGCATGGAATGATAGATATTTTCTTCACAGCTCGTCTCGAAACCAGTTATAATACACCAGCAGCCTTTTTAATGGCCGAAATAATAGTCTTTAGGCGGTTATCTTCCATCTTTATTGGAATTGGGTAGACCAAAAGCCTTTCAAAGATCTCTTCGGACTTAGGCAAACTGTCACAAACGTAGCTAAGATCTTCCCCTTGCCCACCTCTCTTGAAAGGCCATCCTGTTCTGCATAAGGTCAGTTCCTGGTGTAAATGTTCCCATTTTGTGTAGAAATGCCAGGTGTTGTCCTTAAAGTAGATTGCCCCCGCCTTTTCCTTGGCCAAGACCCCATTGAACTTCCGTGCCTTATCTGCATCCGGCAGGAAAAACGCTAAGAAGGTGGCGGTATCACCATCTGGGTCGGGAATTTGCCGAAAGCCAATCCCGTCTATCTTCTCCAATACTTCCCTGATGGCAGCCTTGTGTCTTTTCTGATCGGAAATAATTCCTCCCAGTTTTGCAAGTTGTGCCAGTCCTATAGCCCCCTGAAGTTCACCCATCCTGTAATTGAATCCTATGAACCGCCTGCCTTCCTGGCCACGATCCAGCTCCGGATTATGGTCGTGGCCATGATCGTGATATTCTGAACAATTGATGTAAAGCTCCTTGTCATCTGTTACAACCATGCCGCCTTCTCCTGTGGTAATCGTTTTCACTGGGTCAAAAGAGAAAATCCCCATCTCGCCAAAAGTCCCAAGGTGGCGCCCGTTAAGGGTCCCCCCACATGCCTGGGCGGTATCTTCAATCACCGGAATATTGTATTTAGCCGCAATCTTCGTAATCTCTTCTATATGAGCAGGGGCCCCCAACATGTGTACCGGTATAATCGCTTTCGTTTGCGGCGTTATCTTTTGTTCTAGATCTTGGAGATCCATCGTCAGGCTTTCATCTACCTCTGTAAACACGGGGATCGCCCCGTTTTCAAGGATAGCCTCCCAGGTAGCCACAAAGGTAAATCCCTGTGTGATCACTTCATCGCCGGCACTAATCCCCAGGGCTGCCATAGCCACCCGCAAGGCCGCAGTGCCCGATGATACAGCCTGGGCATAACCGACATTACAATACTCGGCGAAGCGTTTTTCAAATTCCAAAACCTTGTAAATGCCTTTTCTCTTCTCTGCAAACTCGTACCGAAACAGGACTCCTGTATCGAGCACTTGTGAGATTTGGTTTTTTTCTTCTTCTCCAAAGACTTCAAAGCCCGGCATAACTTTCCTCCTATCTTAAGGGCTCGCGCAAAAATAACTTCACATTTTGGCATCTCAGCTTCAGCCCATCTTTGACCGATGCCTCATCCACAAAATCCTCGAAATAGCTCGCTATGTCTGCGGTTTTGCTCAATCGGATCGGCCAAATCTGAACCAAATCTGAGCGCCAACTCTGCAAACTTATTTTTGTGCGAGCCCTAAAAAGCTGATTCGTAAATCTTGATAGCGTCATCCTTTGTTACTTTCCTGGGATTGTTCTCCAATGGGCGTGCCACCGTCATGGCCATTTTTGCCATATCTTGAATGGCGGATTCGGGAATACCTAGATCTTTCAGGCTCTGAGGGATGCCCACATCTTGTGTAAGCTTCCTTACCACCTGAACACCCGACCGCGAAGAGGCTTCTACGCCATCCGCCAAAGCGCCGGATTTCATCAGAGAGCCAACCAGCGCATATTTTGTATCTGCACTTTCCATGTTATATTCCATGATATACGGCAACAATACCGCGTTGGCCAGCCCATGAGGGATATCAAAAAAGGCCCCTAGCGGATATGCCAGGGCGTGGCATGCTCCCACGCCTGCGCTAGCCAGGGCAAGACCTCCCATAAGACTTCCCAGAAGCATGTTGTATCTTGCCTGCCGGTTTTGACCGTCGTTCATGACGTGCCGCAGGTTGGTCCCTATAAGGGCTATGGCATTCTTGGCCACCATGTCGCTCATGGGATTGGACTGTAGCGAAGTATAGGCCTCAATGGCATGAGTGAGGGCGTCAATACCAGTAGTTGCCGTGGGTTGGGGGGGCAGGCTCAGAGTCAGCTCCGGGTCCAGAAGCGCCACATCAGGATACATCAAGTGGCTGTTGATTCCCCCTTTGCGTTTCTTTTCACGCATGGTAAAAACTGCGGTGAATGTTACCTCGCTTCCGGTGCCGGCAGTAGTTGGAATCATTATAGTAGGTAGGCCGGGGTTCTTTACTTTTTCAAGTCCGATATAATCCTCAGCTTTTCCATCATTTGTAACCAAGATCGCTATTGCCTTTGCAACATCCAGGCTACTCCCTCCGCCAATGCCGACAACAATATCGCACCCTTGCTCTTTGGCCAGCTCAGCCCCCCTGTCTGCCAGTACCGGCTCAGGTTCCGGGGTAATCTCACCATAAAGAAAGGGGGTAATTCCTTTCGATCCCAGCAGATCCACTACCTGCCGGACAGCCTTCAGCTCGCTCAATACTCGATCCAAGACAACAAAGACCTTCTTGGCTCCAAGGGCATTAATTTCCTCGGCAAGACCTTGACAGGCCCCTTGACCAAAAACTATCTTCTTGGCTCCTTGAAATGCAAAAACCTTTTCCATAATCACCCCTTTGTCTCGTTTACTGCAGATTTCCTAATCTTGGCTGATTTCTATGCCCGAATGGGTTTTTAACCAAGAGGCCATTTATGAATAGAAACCGGCTAACAACTCGTATACATAGAAGACAGGGCACTTGCAAGAGCTATTTGGACAAGACGTCAACCAATGCTTGACTTTCCCCTGATATCTTTGTATGTTGTCATAATTAGTTTGAGCTTATCCATCGTAACCAATATTGATTGGTGTTTATTGTAATTCGGTCCCGGCAGTGGATATAGTATTGCAAAGTATTTTTTCAGTAACCAATCATCAAGCTATTTAATCCATTGTAAGGTGGAGAAGGCATCTGACGAGATCTGCTTTCAGGTGCCTTTTGTAATTCAGATATGCGCATACTTCTTATACACGCAAACAGTTTTTCGTTTCATGTCACCGGCAAGACCTCTGCGGCGCTTCCTGCCGAATTGGGTAAGGCTGGTTCTGAAGGGAAAGTAGATGAAGCCTTGGTCGCCTTCATGGCTGCCGAAAAGGGCGATGACAAAAATATTACCTCTGTAGCCGACCAGGCGGCACAGGAAATCCTGGGGTTAGCATCACAGCTTGGCACACAAAATGTAGTGGCCTATCCGTATGCCCATCTTTCAAGCTTGCTTAGTTCCCCGCGTGTTGCTGTAAAGTTGCTGGACGAGATTTACAACCGCCTTAAGAGCAAAAGCGAACTTCTTTCTGTCATGCGTGCGCCCTTCGGCTACTACAAGGCCTTTGAGATATCTTGCAAGGGCCATCCTTTGTCAGAGCTTGCCAAGACAATTACTCCTGCCACCAGCGCTAAAAAGGAGAGCTCAGAAGGAGAATCCGAGGCCATCAAGGCCGAAAAAAGCCTTGAGTCTGAGTGGGTGATTATGACACCTCAAGGCGAATCCAGCTACTGTGGCCCTGCCAAGGATTTCCAATTCAAAAAACGACCTAATTTAAAAAAGCTTTTCAAGTACGAAGAATCTGGAACCCGAACCTCTGATCAACCTCCACCGCATATCGAACTGATGCGACGTATGGAGCTGGTAGACTATGAGCCCGGTTCAGACCCAGGCAATTTCCGCTGGTATCCAAAGGGTCAATTGATAAAGCGCCTTGCAGAGACATATGTAAGTAACCTGATAACCCAATATGGGGGCATGCAGGTTGAAACCCCTATCATGTATGATTACCAGCACCCCAAGCTTCATTCGTATCTGCAGCGCTTCCCGGCGCGACAGTATGTGCTTCTTTCAGATGAGAAGGAGTATTTTCTGCGCTTTGCCGCATGTTTCGGCCAGTATCTCATTCAACATGACATGCAGATTTCCCATAATCATCTGCCTTCAAAATTGTACGAATTAACTCATTATTCTTTCAGACGAGAGCAATCCGGAGAGCTTGCCGGGCTGAAGCGCTTAAGGACCTTTACCATGCCGGACCTTCATACCTTGGCCAAGGACGTAGAACAGGCCAAAGAGGAGTTTGTCCGCCAGGTCGATTTGGCGATACAATGCATGGAGGGCTTCGGACTCGATTTTGAGGTAGCCATCAGGCTTGTTAAAGATTTTGCTGATGAAAACAAGGACTTTGTAGAAGATCTGGTGTCTCGGTGTGGCAGACCTGCATTGATTGAGCTTTGGGAAGAACGCTTTTTTTACTTTGTCGCAAAGCTTGAGTTTAATTTTATCGATGCATTAGACAAGGCGGCATGTCTTTCAACGGTACAAATAGATGTTGAAAATACCCAGAGATTTGACATAACCTATATCGACGATACGGGAAACAAACAATATCCTTTGCTCTTGCATGCCTCTATCTCGGGTTCTATTGATAGGGTGTTATATGCCATACTTGAGGCCCAGGCACTTCGGATGAAAAAGGGGAGGAAAGCACAATTTCCCTTCTGGCTTGCCCCAGTGCAAATGCGCATAATCCCTGTATCTGAAAAATTTGGCACAAACTGCAAAGCTGTTCTAACAAAGATTCCTTGCCGAATTGACTATGACGAGCGAGACATCAGTATGGGGCGTAAGATAAGAGAGGCGGAAAAGGAATGGATTCCCTATATCTTGGTATTGGGAGCAAAAGAGGAGTCTGACGGGCATCTTAGTGTTCGCACTAGAGATGGCGCCCAGAGAAAGATGTCGATTCCCGAGCTTATAGCTGAAATTGAACCGCAGATGACGGGAAAGCCTTTTTTTGATCTACCTTTACCGAAATATGTTTCCAGGCGACCTATCTTCTTCGGTTAACCTTCCAACGGGCTTCCCCTATCCCGGTGAATCGGGATAGGGGAAGTTTGAAAATCCTTGCACTTGTGTGGTGTTTTGTAGTATTGGCAGTGATCGGTAAGTCGAATGGACGCTATAGGATAAATAGCGATTTGCAAATACAACAAATGATGAATTATGGTTTGTGAGTTCCGAGTAGACGAATAATACAACTAGGGAGGTGAAACACATAGTCAAACGTATTAATGTAAACAATGGGATTAGGGCCAAAGAGGTTCGATTGATAGATCAAGATGGCGAGCAGCAAGGGGTTGTGCCCCGAAGTCAAGCCCTGGAAGCAGCGGGATCAGCCGGACTTGATCTTGTCGAGGTTGCCCCTCAGGCAAATCCGCCCGTCTGTCGTATCATGGATTATGGGCGGTATAAATACCAGCAAAGCAAAAAGCTTCAAGAGGCCAAGAAACGCTCAGCAAGTTACCAGATCAAAGAGGTAAAGGTTCGGCCTCAGACAGGCGAACATGATTTGCAGGTAAAGCTCCGTCACATGAGGTGTTTTTTGGATAATGGGGACAAGGTGAAGGTTTCCATCGTGTTCAGGGGAAGAGAGATGGTGTACGCAGAACAAGGGGCTAATCTTCTCCTTCGAATAGCTGAAGCAATATCGGATGTGGCCGTTATAGAACAGCAAGCAAGGCGAGAAGGCCGTCAAATGTTTATGATTCTTGCCCAGCACAAATAATTCCCCAAAGATTCTTCTGTCGGATTTTACAACTCGGGGGCTGTTTTTTCTGGGGTGCTGTGCTGAAATATGCCTGTGTAGTTGGGCTGTTGGACCATACTTTCGCGCTTT
>CAYSBQ010000112.1:0-9375 GCA_964429315.1 uncultured Desulfobacterales bacterium | reverse complement strand
GGTCCCATCGTCTAGCGGTCTAGGATATCGGCCTCTCACGCCGGAGACACGGGTTCAAACCCCGTTGGGACTACCAAGTAAGTTCAAAGAGTTATCGGTTTTCCGGTAGCTCTTTTTTCTTGGCCAATTTCTTTTGGGTGCATACATTCTTCTTGCCACGCAGAAAGTCCTTTATCTTGCCCCTGGTGATCTCCGTGAAAGAAATGTCATAAAAGACGGGTCCCACGTGGAGCCTTAGAATGTCTTCGTAATCCTTCAGGGTGGACGCTTTGCATGTGGCCGGCACAGTGGTCTTAATACACGAGTCGGCATAGTCCTTAAATACTCTTGCCACTATGCAGAGCTTGAGGATTGTGGGATTACCTTGCTCAATTCATTTGAGGCTACACAATGAGCATACTATTCTCTGGAAGATTTATTAAAAGGGAATGCGCAGCAATAGGGCGGCACTGGTCTTGTCAACCCAAATTACCGGGGCAATCTTGAAATCCGGGTTCATCATTCTGTATGCGTTAAGGAGTGTTTTGGCCGTTACTACAGAGAGCAATGCTTCCTTACTAAAACCAGTTTCTGTCCGGACGAGGTTTGGATCATACATGTCTGCTTCTGCGTTGATGTAGTTTGACAGGAGCGTGTAGGAGAAAAAATCCATACAACTGAAAAACATCAAGGCCTTGTTGTAAGTGGTTGGTTTTCTACGGTAGGACTTCATAGCATATTCAAAGGTATATCCTGCCATCAGGTCCCCGCCTACTGCGTAGGGAAGTTTGGATTCTTCCGGAATATCTTCATATGTAGATACTCCCGGATAGAAGTTTCCGTTCTTATTTGTAAAGAAATGCATTTTGGATTGGTTTGCTCCAACCATGCCAGCTACTGCCTGGTGTCCTGTTTCATGCAAAAATAAATGGGTCGAATAGGCAGCTAAGGTTGAAACAATGTCTTTCAACTGGAAGGCTGAAGCATCCGGCTCTTGCAGAACAAAGCTTAAAAAAATTACGGTAATGAAAGGAAAAACATGGATGCGGTTTTTGTATTCAGATTTCATGGTAGCTGATCCTCGTAATGCCATTTCATATTTCTTCGGCATAGCCGCTTTAAGACTTTAGCCGATCATACATTGCGAATATGAAATCACGAATGCCGGACTTATAAACCAAACTTGTGGTTATTGAAAAGCTGCCGCTACAGACAGGATGAATCTGTTATGCTTGACTCGTATGAACAGGTGTGGGAAGAAGGGAGTGGTTTGCTTTAATTTGTGCCGTAAAGTTTTGTTTGGAAAAATGAACGTCGAATGAAAAGCAAACATCCAACACCGAATAGAGGATTAAATCGTTAGGAATGAAAAGCACTCGAATCCTTGCATCTTTTTAAGGCTAAAGCCGCAATCCTCGAACCCTTAATCAGAAGAACAGCTAAAAATGCTAACTGAACGAACAAAATTGACTTTTTACGAAGGCACCAACATTATGGAGAATACGTTATGAAAGTGCCGCTCTTAGAGCTTAAGACACAGTATGCAGCCATCAAGGATGAGGTGCTTGCTGTGACGGGCGATGTTTATGAGGATCAGCATTTTATCCTGGGCCCGCGGGTTGAAAGACTTGAAAAGGAGATTGCCGACTATTGCCATTGTAAATATGCGGTTGGTGTATCATCCGGGACTGATGCCTTGTTGATTTCTTTGATGGCCGCAGGTATTGGGCCTGGTGATGAGGTGATTACTACGCCATATACGTTTTTTGCCACGGTAGGTTCTATTGTTCGTGTAGGTGCTACTCCGGTTTTTGTGGATATAGAGCTGGGTAACTACAACATAAATCCTGAAGCAATTAAAGAGAAGGTAACAAAACGGACCAAGGCTATTATTCCAGTACACTTATATGGCCAATGCTGCGATATGGCTTCGATCATGGATCTGGCAAAGGCCCATCATCTGGTTCTCATTGAAGATGCAGCGCAGGCCATAGGGGCGGAGTACGACGGGAAAAGAGCTGGTTCGTTAGGGGATCTGGGTTGCTTTTCTTTCTTTCCATCAAAGAATCTTGGCGCTTTTGGCGACGGTGGCATGGTTACAACATCTTCATATAACCTATATAAAATCCTAAAGATTATGCGTACCCATGGTTCCAGTCCCAAGTATTTCCATAAGATATTGGGGGGGAATTTTCGTTTGGATGCCTTACAGGCAGCTATTATCCAAGTTAAATTGCCGTATCTTGACATATGGATAACATCACGTCAGACGAATGCTGGAAGATACGTCGACCTTTTTGAGCGGAAAGGCTTAACTAGGTTGATTAAGTTGCCTGAACAAAAAAATGGGCGGCATATTTACAATCAGTTTGTTATATTTGTTCCGGATCAAAGAGATAAACTCAAAGAGTATTTATATGAAGCCGGCATAGGTACAGAGATTTACTATCCTGTTCCGATGCATCTACAACCATGTTTCCAAGACTTGGGTAGCAGGAAGGGTGATTTTCCTAATGCCGAAGAGGCTGCCGAAAGAACGCTGGCTCTTCCAATATATCCTGAGCTGACAGAAGAGCAACAAGTCTATGTAGTAGAAAAGATAGGGGCATTTTACGCTTAATGACAAAAAAATGCCCTTGCTTTTTGGAAGGTGTGGGGATAATGTAAGATAAATAAGGGGATGTAGCTCAGTTGGGAGAGCGATACGTTCGCAACGTATAGGTCAGGGGTTCAAATCCCCTCATCTCCACCAATAAAAACAATGGATTGAATGGAGTGTGGGCTGTCATGGGAAAAAGGGGGGCATATGAATAAGGCAGGTTTGGTTGAGAGCATGAGAAAGGAAAACGGTCTTACGAGAGATAAGGCTGAACAGGCCGTTGGTATCTTCTTTAAGCAAATGGCCGATGCACTAACAAGGGGTGAGAGGGTCGAAATCAGGGGGCTTTGTAGCCTTTATGTCAAAGATTATGCTGCGTATACAGGCAGAAATCCCAAAACAGGCAAACATGTTTACGTAAAACCCAAGAAGCTCCCCTTTTTTAAGTGCGGTACAGAATTGAGAAAAAGAGTAGATAGCAGATAGAACAGGGATAGCCAGGGCAGGCAATAAAGGCAAAGAGTATTAGAAGAAACACGGAGCTGTTGATAGAGGACTTAAAGGTTTAGTTTTGATTTGATGCTAACGCCACGTGTCATCCTAACCCAACTCCTTTTCATGGTCATTATTTATGGCAGCGGCAAGTTCGGCAAAAAGCCGCTAATCGTCGCAACCATTATTCTGCTTGGTATAACCTTGATGCATTTGTTTTTTCCAGCATTGCTTGTGTTACAGACAACCATTATCCTCGCCACAGCCGCTATTTGCTATCACAAAATTCGAGAGCAAGAAGTAAAGGAAATCGTTGCGGCATTTCGAGATATCTTCAACAATCTTACCGGAAAGTAGAAAATGACTTTACAAAAAGCAAAAAGGCGTTCAGCAACGATCACTCGTAAAACCAAAGAGACAGATATCACGTTGGAATTGACCGTTGAAGGGCAGGGTAGCGCAGAGATCTCCACAGGGGTTCCTTTCTTGGATCACATGCTTGTCCTGATGACAGCCCATGGTTTTTTTGATTTAACACTGAATGCAACAGGTGATATTGAAGTAGACGGGCACCACACAGTAGAGGATATAGGAATAGTCCTTGGGGATGCCTTTATCAAGGCATTAGGAACCAAGCAAGGCATAAGACGATACGGGAAGAGTATTGTGCCTATGGATGAGGCTTTGGCAAGTGTAGTAGTAGACTTTTCGAACCGGCCCCTTTTAGTCTATAATGTTGAATTCCGACGACCAAGTACCGGGAGCTTTGACGTTGAGCTAGTCGAAGAGTTCTTCAAGGCCTTTGTTGGCAGAAGCGGCATAACACTTCATATCAATGTGACGTATGGTAAAAATACGCATCATATAATCGAGGCTGTATATAAGGCCTTTGGCCAGGCATTGGATGAAGCCACTGCTTTTGACGCAAGGATTACCGGGGTGCGCTCCACAAAAGGTGTGTTGTAGGAAGGATATCCAGCGTGGCGCTAAGTGAAGTCCGGCATAACTCCAGATCCATTAGATGGTTTGTTGCTGTTGTGTCTTGTTTTTATCTGGCTGGATGCCAGTTAATATCGGACTCAAAAGTGGACACTTCTCAACAGAGATTTGGCGTAGATACTATTTTGGTTGTCCCCTTTGAATCGGTATACCGTCAAGAGGGCAAAACGATTGGTCGTTGTCCTGTATGCAATACGGTGCTAAAACCAGGACAAATTGAGCCTGGAGCTGACGGCTTCATGACCAAAGAGTTAATAGCCGATTTAAAAACTGAAACGACGTACACGCTTTTTGGACCTAGTAAAGCAGAGGGTGTTCGTTCAGAGATAATTTCTGAAGATATTGGGATTTCGCAGCGGCGTCTACTGGTAGAAATGGGCAGAAGGGTAGGCGCAGATGCGGTAATCAGCGGTATTGTATACCGATTTCGACAGCGTATTGGAACAACTCTGTCAGTAGATTCGCCGGCTTCTGTTGGGTTTGGTATTCATCTGCTCAGAACCAGTGACGGCCGCTTGTTATGGAGCAGACACTTTGATGAAACACAGCGTAGTTTAAGCGAGGATTTGTTCAAGCTAGGTGCTTTTGTAAAGAGGGGCGGGAGATGGCTTGCTGCCGAGGAGCTTGCTGCATACGGTTTGAAAGAACTCATGGCCAGCCTTCCCGTACATGATTGATGGCTCGCAAAAAGTCCGATTTCATCATAATTGAACATCTCAGAAAGGATAAAATGTTAATAATTCCTGCCATCGATATAAAGATGGGACGCTGTGTGCGGCTTCTGCAAGGGCGAATAGACTCTGAAACAGTCTTTTCAGACAATCCTTCGGCTATGGCAGCCAGATGGGAATCAGAAGGTGCTGAATTGCTTCACATTGTAGACCTTGACGGGGCCTTTGAAAAGAGCCCTCAAAACATCGATGTGGTTAAGAGTATTGTTGACAGGGTCGGAATACCCGTTCAGCTTGGAGGCGGAATACGCACAATGGATAGTGTTTCTATGTACCTGGATCTGGGTGTTTCCAGAGTCATCTTGGGAACCGAGGCCATCCAGAATCCAAGCTTCGTATATGATGCCTGTCAACGATATCCCTGGAAAATCGTAGTTGGAATTGATGCTCGTGGCGGTATGGTAGCAATTGACGGATGGACGGAGACAACAAAACGGCAGGCTATTGATGTGGCGGCGGAATTTGAAGGACATGGCTTAGCTGCTATTGTTTTTACAGACATCAACAAAGACGGTATGCAACGCGGTGTCAATATCGATGCAACTAGGCAACTGGCTAAATCTGTATCAATCCCAGTTATTGCTTCGGGTGGTGTATCGAGTATTGATGATATCAAGATGCTTTTGCCATTAGAAGATGTTGGGGTTCAAGGGGTGATAACCGGACGAGCGTTGTATTCAGGGGAGTTAGATCTAAAACAAGCCATCGAGATCTCACGGACATAAAGGACTAGCTTCAAAATGAGTTCGCTGGAATCTTCAGTTTATTCTTGACTTCTCTTCAAACACGCCTTAACATATTCAGCTTTAAAAAATTTTACTTCCAAATCAAAAAAAGCGGGGTTTGCAAGTTCTGAAGTGAATCTGTCTTGATCGTGGAGTATCTATATTGGCGGGGTTTATACCAGAAGACAAGATTGATGAAGTACGAAGTGTAGCCAATATAGTTGACGTTGTCTCACAGCATCTCTCGTTAAAAAAGGCTGGAAGAAATTTTCTTGGCCTGTGTCCATTTCATGCAGAAAAAACTCCTTCCTTTACCGTAACCGAGGAAAAACAGATATTTCATTGTTTTGGTTGTGGACAGGGCGGTAACGTCTTTAGCTTCCTGATGCTCTATCACAATATTGAATTTCCAGAAGCTGTGCGAATGGTTGCCCAAAAGTATGGGATTCACGTTACGACAAAAGGGATGTCGCCTGGTCAGAAACGACGTCTGGAGCAAAAGGATGGCCTGCTTAGGATAAACCAACTGGCAGTAGGTTACTTCAAAGACAAGCTCTTAAAAGGTTCCTCGGGTGAGCCGGCGAGAGAATATCTCAGGAAACGCCGTATAGCACAAGGAATTATAGAGGAGTTTTCACTTGGGTATGCGCCTGCAGGGTGGGACAATCTCATAAGGTATTTCTCGTCTATTGGAATATCCCTGGGTGATGTCGAAAAGGCGGGCCTAATCATACCAAAGAAGCAAGGCTATTATGATCGCTTTCGTGCCAGGATCATATTTCCTATAGTTGATATTCGTGAAAAGGTAGTTGGTTTTGGTGGGCGTTATCTGGATGACAGTCTCCCAAAGTACCTCAACTCACCTGAAACTCTTGTTTATCACAAAGGTCGGACGTTATATGGGTTGTCTGCCGCCAAACAAGCGTGTCGACAAAAAGATTCGGTCTTTGTTGTAGAGGGCTATTTTGATTTACTGGCGCTCAATTGCCATGGAATCCACAATGTCGTGGCTACACTTGGAACGGCTCTTACTAGTGATCATATACGCATTCTAAAGGGCTACGCTGGGCAGGTAGTCCTGGTGTTTGATTCAGACAAAGCAGGTGTCACGGCCGCTGAACGGAGCCTGCCTTTGTTTATGGAGGAAAAGGTGGAGGCTCGTATTATGAGTCTTCCGGCCGACAAGGATCCGGATTCCTACCTTCAAGAATCTGGTGGTGACAATTTTCTGGGGTTGGCAGAACAAGCCCTGCCGATAATGGGGTTTATTATTGAATCTGCTATTAATAGATACGGACTTTCCCTTGAAGGTAAGGTCAAAATTGTCGAAGCGCTCAAGGGGCCTCTTGGCTCTATGACAAACAATGTGGGCAGGGCAGTTTACGTCAAGGAATTGTCAAAACGGCTTGATATTGATGAGGCAGCAATTTTGGAACGGGTTCGCGGTTCAGTTTACAAGAAAGGCAAACAAACAAATCCTTCGGTTAGACCTGCGGCAAATTCTCTGAAGCTGGAAGAAACACTTATAGCTATGGTGCTGCAATCCCCCAATATTTTGTCTCGTTTTAATGCGGAACAAGTTATTGAGAGTATGCAGAGTCTAAAGTTGAAGAAGATTGGGAAAATGGTCCTGGATAGATACTTGAAAAATCAGTTCTTGGTAGGTGCTGATTTGGTTGTTCAAACAGAAGATCCCGAAATCAGAAACTTGATATCTTCCCTTATGTTAATAGACGGATCGTGGGATCAAGATAATTGTCTTAAGATTGTAAAACAATATGAAACTTATCTTAAAAGAAGGCATGAAAAGTTGTTGTCAAAGAAGATAAGAGACGCTGAAGAAGCTAATGACGAAGTCTTATTAAATAGACTTCTCACAGAAAAGCAAAAATGCGTACGGTGGCGATTAGAAAGTCTTAGCCGTTAGAATCGCATCTTTTTATACATAAGGAGATCTTAATGCAGAAAAAATCTGAAACCAAGGACCTGAAAAAGCTGATCACAAAAGGGAAAAAGCAAGGCTATATCACCTACGAGGAGCTTAATAATGCATTGCCGGAAGGTGATATTTCCGCCGAGAAAATAGATGAGATGATGATGGTCTTTGATGAGCTTGACATCAATATCATCGATGGAAAGAAAATCAAGTTCTTGGGTCAGGAGGTAGAAAAGAAGAGCCCTAAGGCAAAAGATAAACCCTTGCCGAAAACAGATAGCGATACCTTCGGTCGTGTTACCGATCCGGTAAAAATGTATCTTCGGGAGATGGGAGTAGTCTCACTTCTAAGTCGAGAAGGAGAGGTGGAGATTGCCAAACAGATAGAAGCAGGAGAACAAGAAACATTGATGTTCCTTGTGGAGTCAACGGTGGGGACGAAGGTGATTGTCAAGTTGGGCAATGAACTGAAAAACGGTAGAATTCGTCTCAAGGATGTTCTTCGTGATGTAGACGAGGGCGATAGCTATATCGAGGACGCCGAACACATAGAAAAGATCTGCAACATAATTAATAGTATAAAGGCAGTAGAACTGGAATGTGAAGAGTACAGATGCAAGCTTTTTGATGTCCCATTGCGCCTGGAGGAACGTCGAAAAATCAGACGTCACATTGCTCGAAGAAATCGTAAGATCTTTGATTATATTAAGGATTGGAGACTAGAGGCGAAGTGGGTAGATTTTGTGGTTGCGGGAATTGAAAAGCACTTAGAAGGCTTTAATGTCCTGGAAGATGAGTTTGCTAAGATTGTCTCTAAGCTGGGACTTCCGTTAACCCAAGTGCGTAAAGGGTGCCATGGAAGAACGAAATTTGTTGAAAAATACTGGAAGAAAAGTGGTCTAAAAAAGGCTGAGTTTGCCGGTTTGATGAAACGGGCTGGTGATATTGATGGGGCGATTAGAGAAAGGGAACTCAGGCTAAAAATGACTCGTCAAAGTCTGAAACGGGTTTTATCTAGGATCGCCACAGGCCAGCGCAACACTCGTATCGCCAAAGCCAAAATGGTGAATGCCAACTTGCGATTGGTTGTCAGCATTGCCAAGAAGTATACGAATCGTGGCCTTCAGTTTTTGGACTTGATTCAGGAGGGCAACGGCGGATTAATGAAGGCTGTGGACAAGTTTGAATATCGAAGGGGTTATAAGTTTAGCACCTATGCTACGTGGTGGATCAGACAAGCCATCACAAGGGCTATTGCAGATCAGGCTAGGACCATTCGAATCCCCGTACATATGATTGAAACCATTAATAAGTTGATCCGCACTTCTCGTTATCTGGTTCAGGAGCTTGGCAGGGAACCCACGCCGACCGAGATAGCTGAGAAGATGGAGTTTCCGTTGGAGAAGGTACGTAAGGTCTTAAAGATTGCCAAAGAGCCTATTTCCCTAGAAACGCCTATTGGAGAAGAGGAAGACAGTCACCTTGGGGACTTTATCGAAGATAAAAAGTTTATGTCACCTTCAGAAGCAGCTATAAGTCTGAATTTGTCTGAACAAACCAGGAAAGCCTTAGCTACCTTGACACCTCGTGAAGAAAAAGTATTGCGGATGCGATTTGGTATTGGAGAAAAGGCTGACCACACACTGGAAGAAGTTGGTAAGGATTTTCATGTAACACGTGAACGAATTAGGCAAATTGAGGCAAAGGCCTTAAGAAAGTTGCGACATCCTACGAGGAGTCGGAAATTAAAGCCTTTCTTGGAAATGTAGAACCGGTTTTCCGGTTACCCCAATTGTTCTTGACAACGGAAAGTGTGGAGATTACATTGGTTTTTACGGGCCCATAGCTCAGCTGGAAGAGCCACCGGCTCATAACCGGTAGGTCCCTGGTTCGAACCCAGGTGGGCCCACCACC
>CAYSBQ010000111.1:0-9412 GCA_964429315.1 uncultured Desulfobacterales bacterium | reverse complement strand
CCAGCCAGTCCATCGTCCCCTGTTCCCAGTCGACGCGGGTGGTGTGGGTCCAGGTCTGGATCACTGAGGCGCTGACGGCACTGATTTCGTTGAAGTTTGTTTCCGCATCCTGAGCGACTATCAACATTGTTGGTGACTCCGCCCGAGCCGGTGTCGAATAGCTCAGCGACAGTAGCGCCAAGCCGACCAAAAGCAGCGGGAATATTACCGCCGCCAGTCCTATCAACCACGTTTTCTTGTGCATTTTGGTGTTCTCCTTCCGGCAAACCTTTGGGTTAGCGTTCTCGTCTCAATTGGGCGCGGTATCAGGGCATTATCTTGCTGCCTTGCGCCAACCTACTATTATGCCAACAGCCTGAATGTTGACTGTTTGTGTCCCAGCTATGCGAGGGTCTGCTTGATCGAAACACACCAGATTCCACTCATCGCTATCTTCGATGACCACTGCACCGGGGAACTGATGATAACCTTGATCGGATGGCTGGAAAGTGTAGGGAGAGAATAACTGTGCTTCAAATGCCCAATGCCAACGTTCACATCGAACCGTCCCGGTAAAAGTGGGCACAATATTACGATACCGATCCAGGATCGCCAAAGTCAGGGTAAATGGCTGCCCAACCTGACCAACAGGTGACCAATTGGTATACGGCTTGGGGAGATCTGTCGTCACTGAAATGGTAGCCGCTGCGCCGGGTTGGACGTTGAGTGTGGGGCTGCAGCTCGTTACACCAGCCAAACTTGTGCAAATCTGCGTGGGTTTAGCCTGTTGTAGTGAGATGTTCGCCGTGCCAGCGCCATTCACCAACGTTAGCTCCATCGGTTGAAGTGAAAGGGCCTGAGTCTGGCTTGTATCCCAGGCCAAGAGAGAGACCTTGCCGTAAATGGGTACAAGACGACCATCTGTCAAATGGGCAGTTATTGTTACGGGGTGGGATTGCCCCGCGACCCAGGGAGAAGAGTCATCCAGAGCGATTGAGAAATGATCTAATCCATCGCTCCGGGTGACCAAGACAACTTTGCGCAGGAAAGGCGCCAAGGTCGGGTCAGAAGAGGCTAACATGACCCGGTATTGAATACACGTGTCGCCGCTATGTCCTGCCCACAAGGCCTGTCCACTAGACTGATAAAATGCTATTGGAGCGCCATCTGGCCCAACAAATTGCTGTTGTGTTAGTTGATCCTGAGTCGGGGCAGAGCGCACCTGGAACCGCAAGGTAGTGGACGGTGGTGTAGCACCCTCGAAGAAGAGGTTACCGCCGCTGATAGGCTCTTGTAACCTGAATACCGGGGATAGGTACTCTGCGGAATCGGTCGAGTTGACCGCCGTGTACAAGCCCGGCCCTTCATCCACGGCGAGAGTGACAGAACCATTGCTGGTTTGCAGGGTTATCCATCTGAGGAGTGGGGACTCGTCGCTACTATTGGGTGTCTTGTAAATGGCTACCTGCAATGTGCTGTCCCCATTGTGCTGGGGGTGCAATGCCTCACCAGAGACGGTAAATGCCGTGTTTTCCGTACCGTCGGGGCCTACCCAGGACTTGTCAAAAATGTCAGAGTAGGAGTATGCAGTAGTGGAGCGGATTCGCAGAGACAGTTGCGCGCCATCCGGCACTTGAGCGTCCCAGTGCAAGGTTGCATTCTCAATGGTGTAAACTTTGGTTGGGTGTAGTTCAAACACACCCGGAACCTCATCCCACCAACCGGCATTCGTAGCGCCTACATAGAACCGGTCATGGGCAAAGCCTAATGATCGTGGACGCGCACCTGGTAGAAGCGTGATTGTGCCCACCGTTTCCCAAGTGTGTAGATCCGCGGTGCGGTACAGGATGTAGGCAGGGGCAGGATCGTAAGGCGATTCCTGTAGTGTACAATAGAGCCATCCGTCATGTACATCGCAATCATCCCACCAGGTGTAACTGTCCCGCAGAAAGGCCACTTTTGTCTGCGCCTGAACGTCTAGAGCGTAAACCGCGTAACCCCAACGGCCAGTTTCAGTGTTGTGAACACTGCCGCTAACAAGCATTTGCTCCTGGAAAGCGAGTATCTCCCGTGGCGAGAATTCTCCCAGTGGATCAGAGATGATCACTTGTTCCCAGACGTTACCATCGAAACGATAGAGTCTGTAAACAAGAGAACTCCCGCTGCCGTTGGGCTGCACGTAGAAAATGGCATACAGGTACTCGCCCGTCGCATGGTAAACCGTATCTATGCCTAATACCATTGAGTATTGGACCGTGTCCTGGTCAACAGGTTCATACATCCAACTTACACCCTGGTTATCGGAGACGAGGGCGAATGTGTAGGTAACCGGCGATGTTCCATCAGTGCTGTAGCGTGCATATAGACGACCTTGGAAATCAACAACCTCACCCACGTGAAGCCCTTTATAGATTGTGCGCCGTTTTTGCCACCCCAGGCCGTCGTTCGCATAAAAACTACCAAATGTCCAGCTCTCCTGCGAGTCTTGGCCCCCGACATAAAGCTGACCATCCGCCGTAGTATGCCAATCTCCTACCTGTTCTTCGGGAATGTCCAGCATTTCCCGGTGCAAGGTGTCACTCAGAGGATCATAGCTGACTATGTCAACTGGTCCCCGGTTGTTCAGGAGATCTCCATAGCCCAGGTAGAGCCGTCCGTTATGAGTTCCCAGGTCCCACACGCTGTTAGGGCGCGCCGTTTTGTCTGGATCAGGCTGCAACACAAAAGCCAGGTTGGTCATATCGGACTGTAGTGTCAGGGCCTCCCATTCCTTGTCAGGGGCTAGACCAGTTCCGGCACCGGAAGGCAAGCTGCTCCAGGGACTGTCAATGATCACTGCGCCATGCGCTCGAGATGCGACGACCATGGGCAGATACACCTCGAAATACCCCATCACTTGTAAGCTGATGCCCCCCAACACCTCGCCGCCGATCCGTTCGCTTACGTCAACCTGCCCCTGTCTGCCGTGCAAGCCACTGACTTCCAGCGCCACCTCAAACAATTCCTCTCCCATCAATGGCAATCCAATAATGACGGCTTGTTCATCAGAGAGCATCACTTGCGTCGTGCCGCTGATCACCGTAGCACCGGTCAAGCTTCCTTGTCCAAAGCGCTGCCATCGTTCGAACAATCCACGCAGATCCAGACGTACCTCAGTCCCGGAAGGCAGCCCCGTCGTGTCCAGTAGCACGTCTACCAATTGCTCCCCGGCATAAGGGTTGCCCACGCTAAAGGTTGTACTGACCACTGTGCTCGACCCAGCGCGGAGCATCATGGTCTCTGGCGATGCAACGATATCCACGTTGCGCTGCTCGATGTTGTTCGAGCCGCGCACGTCCCAGGATGTTGGCGCTACGTCTTGCGTGGAACTGATTACGTCGATCAAACAAGTGTGATATGGCTCTGTCAGCACGCCGGTGATTTGCGGCTGCCACGGCATTGAGGCCGTATAGACGGTCCCTGGCGCTAATTCTCCGACCGTGACCGTGCCAATGGATTCCCACCAGGACTGCCCAATCACCAACGCCGGAGGATGCCAATAGGCCGTCACTGTGGCGTTGGTCGCCGTGAGTGTGCCCCGGTTGTGCATACGGATGTAGACCGTGTTGGTGATGTGGTTGATGGGGTTTTGGTGGTCGGTCAGGCCATCGGCGGTGTTGCGCACCCAGATGTCGGGGCTTTGCCACACCGGCCCGACTGAAGGCTCCGAGCCGTCGTCGGTGGGGTTGTCCCGTGACCACAGGTCAACCCGATCATCCACCACGGTAAAGTTTTGAATGAGGCGATCGTTGGTCGGGTCATCGTCGGGGGTGTCCCGGTGCAGACCGACCGCAAAGGAATAACTGCCCAACTCGGTGGGCGTCCAGGCGTCGAAGGAGAGCGTGCGATAATGTAAGGCTTGTAGGTCTACGATTGTCTGGGTGTCACTGTAAACGAGCAGTCCGTCGCTCGCTCTGGTGATGGCCGCCGTGACTGTAAAAGTCTCCGGGGCAGTACCGCCGTTACCTACCCGCACCAGTGGCGTGAGGGGTTGGTTGATTTGCTGGCGTGTTTGAGGGGCATAAATGGCGGCAATGACTGTGTCACGGCTGGGCGCATAGGGCGACGAGAATTCGCTGGTGTTGCCGTCGACGTCGGTGGCAGTGGCGGTGACATTAGTACCGGTAAAGGGCACAGCGGCGGTGAAGGTGAATCGGCCACTGGCATCGGCTGTGACTGAGCCGTGGAACCAACGACCTTCGTCGTCGTCGTCAGAAAAGATCTCAACCGTCGAAGTAGGTACAGCGATACCCCTCACTTTAAGATCGGAAACCTCGGTGAGAATAGGTGGAAACATATAGTTATTAGCTCCACCTGTGAAACTGATACCCTGGCCAGTGTTGCTGTATACGCTATTCGTGGTCAAGGTATTTCCTGTAGCATCCCCCGCCCAGCCCCTCTCTACTGAGATGCCGTCGTTTGCGTTTCCATACACCGTATTTCCCTGGACTAACACCCCCGAGGACCCAAGGATAATCCCGGGATAGGGACCGTTGTTAGCCACGATGTTGTCAATGATGCGGGCGCGTTCGACCGGAGGTGGCGGTTGGGAAAACGAGGGATTATCTAGAACATACATGCCTCCCCCGTTTCCCTTTATCAAATTGTTCTGGATCACCGTGTCTGGGCTACCACCAGCCACGACGATGGCATAGCTGCCTTGGCCCACTGTTATATATCCATCAACGCCGATGATGTTACCGATGATCTGGTTATGGCTTCCGGCGTTGGGGATGTATACAGCCTGCCACTTGTTGCCACTGATGACGTTGCCTTCACCGGGCGCATCTCCACCAATGACGTTGTAGCTGGGACCAAACGCGATTTCGACACCGCTATCGTTAGGGACAGTAATAGTACCACCAACATCAGTGCCGATATAGTTGCCGCTGACGGTGTTGTTCATCGTGCCGCTATCCCATATTCTGATACCATGACCATAGGGGTCGCCGTTGCCGCTGATAAGATTGCAATCGCCGCCACACCCCACGTCTGGCGTGTCGTTGACCCCACCGATGAGGTTGTAACTGGCCCCACCACCGATCCATACGCCAGAGCCGGCGTTCCTCAAAGCAGCGGAGCCTGCAAAATCCGTACCAATGTAATTGCCCTTTAGGGTGTTGTATGCAGTGGCGGGACCCCAGACATCTACGCCGTTCGTGCCGTTGCCACTAATGAGATTACCCTCAACGACATTGTGAGTTGAAGGTGAGCCATCACCCCCATCATTAATCCCGACACCCCGTTCAACATTGCCCAGCGCGACCGTACCACTGGCGTCGGTTCCAATGTAATTACCGGTGATCGCATTGTTGTGAGCGCCTCCAATGTCAGCACCATCTCGTCCGTTGCCACTGATGAGGTTACGCTCGCCCACTGTATCACCACCTATAACGTTCCTGGATGCCCCGCTGCCAATTCCTACACCGTCCATACTATTGCCCAGAGCGCTGGTACCATAGACATCTGTACCAATGTAGTTGCCGCTAACTGTGTTGCTCATCGTGCCGCTGTCACGAATGGACACACCGACGTTGCCAGGACCACTGCCATTGCCACTGATGAGGTTGCATTCGCCAGTGCATACCCCGCCTGACGTGAAATTACTTCCGCCGATACGGTTGCGGCTGGCTCCGTTACCGATTGAGATACCGTTACCACCATTGGGCAAAGCTGCTGCTCCACTGACATTTGTTCCAATATAATTTCCGCTGACAATATTACTCATCGTGCCGCTGCCGACAATCGCCACGCCATCGCCGTTATTACCGCTGAGGATGTTGCGCTCTTCAGACGTGTCACCGCCGATGATATTTTGTTGTGCTCCATCACTGACCAGGATGCCGTTGGAATGATTGCCCAAGGCAAGCGTACCAGACACACCCACGCCGATAAAGTTGCCGACGATTGTGTTACGATGACCACCCATGATATGAATACCCTGGTTAGCACTGCTACCGCTGATGAGGTTGCGCTCGCCAGCGGTCGTTCCACCTATGATATTGTGTTGTGCTCCATCCACGATGAACACGCCGTTGGAAAAGTTGCCTAGGCTAACGCTGCCATTGACATCTACACCGATGTAATTTCCACTGACTGTATTGCTCATAGTATCGCTGCCCGTGAACGATACGCCGATATTACTGTTGCTGCTGATTAGATTGCACTCGCCCGTGCAGGCACCGCCTGGTGTAGAATTGCTCCCACCAACGAGATTATTGCTAGCTCCATCGCCAACATAGACTCCATCACTGGTGTTGCCAATAGCCGCTGTGCCGCTTACATCCACGCCAATATAGTTCCCACTGACGCTGTTGTTCGTGGTGCCGCTATCACTGATAGAAATACCTCTGTTATCGTTTCCACTGATTAGATTGCGCTCTTCAGCCGAGTCACCACCAATGAGGTTGTAGCTGGCGCCACTGGCTACTGCAACGCCAAATACCCCATTGGGAACAGCCCTCATACCACTGATGTCAGTACCAATATAGTTGCCACTCACGGTGTTACCGGCTGTGCCGCTACCTTCAACCCGCACGCCATCCCAGTCATTTCCGCTGATGAGATTGCATTCGCCGCTACAGGCCCCACTCGGTGTCCCATTAATCCCACCAATGACGTTATAGCTGGCTCCATTTCGTAGTTCGACACCGTGCTCTGGGAAGTTCAATATTTGGAGCCCTTTGATGGTCACATTGCTAGCGCCGTCAATCACCAACCCTGTAGTTCCCCCTGGCATCCCGCTCCCATCCAGAATAACCCCCGCGCTGCTGCCGTCTATAGTCACGTTATCTGTGATAATATCAGGCAACCCGCTGGTAAACGTGATAGTGACGGGACTGGCCAGTGGGAACACGACCTGGTCAAAAGTGATAGTGTCACTGGTCACCGCCGTCTGCAAAGCCCAGCGCAATGTGCCGACGCCGCTGTCAGCGGTGCTGGTCACGACCAGTGTGTTCGTCGGGGCATGGATACTTTTGATCTCGGGAGCCGCGTGTGCTTTTGCCCCTGCGTCGTGCCCGCTAGTGACAAGCAACATCACCGCCACGGCGGCGATGCCCAATATCCCTGGAATCCATTGCTTGTTCATTTCGTTTGTCTCCTCTGGGTTAATGGTTCCTGGCAATTTATGCTCTCAACTCGCATCTGCTGGTGACTGTTTAACGCAAACGACCGCTACCAACACACCTGTTCTCACAGAGGCATGTCCAGCAGCGGTCGCAAAGGGTTGCTATGGTTAGTGGGTTGTACTATGATGGAGGGGCCTTGCTCCTGGGCGTCTCAGGAACTTTGGCGTTGGGGTACCAGAAGGTAGATTGGTACCCCTACTTTCATGTTCTTACCTCGTTATCCTTGCATTGTATTTCCTATTCCATTGTACACCCGTGGTGACAAATGGGCAAGTGTGCAAGGCAATCTGTCACCACTGGGAGATAGGGAGTGGAGATAGAGATAGAGAAAAAGCCCCGACCTCTTGCGAGAGGCTGGGGCTTGTGGTTGCTTTACGTTTGCCACCCCATCACGAACGGTGGAGGGCCGTCGAATGTTGGATGATTAGCTGGCAGAAGCGAATAAAAGGCATCTGACGGTAGTTGATGTATCAGTCTTCGTCGCGGGTGATGAAGTGGTGGGTCATTGGTGAACTAGGAGCGAGTGGCCGAGTGGCCAGTCATTGGTGAAATCTTGTATGTTGTGAGCTTGTGTGGTAATATTACTGTACAAGTCAGAATTACTCACCCGGTCTACATCAAAGCGTTCATTGCGTACTCGTATTGAGGCAATGAGCTATGACAGACCCTACTCAACTCCTCGACGCTCTCCAGGACGGCGACAAAGACGCCTGGGAGCAACTCTACACCTCTCACCTGCTGCCGCTGCGTCCCAAACTGGCCCGGCGTTTTAGCGACCTATCGCCAGAAGAAGTAGACGACGTCTGGGCAACTGTCATCGAAAGAGTTTACCAACGCATTGCGCTGATCCAGACCCCCCAGGCGTTGGGATGCTGGCTGTGGACCGTAGCCTACCGCACGGGCTTGAATTACATGGCGCGCAGAAAACGTCACTTGCAAACCCTGACCGTGATTGACGAAATCCTGCCCGATGAGCAGGCCCAAGACCCCTGGGTACTTATGGCAGAGGGCAATGACACCATTAGCGGGCAATTGTGGGAGGCCATCGAGGCCCTGCCACCGCTGCATCGCAGCGTGTTGATGCTGCGCGTCCGCGACGGCATACCAGCCGAGGTAGTGCATTATTGCACCAGGTTGACGCCCAACCAGCAGCGGGGCGTGCTGGGCAACATCCGCTATCGCTTCAGAAACGTTAATATCAGACCGATTCCGTCTCCGGCGTCTTGAGTCGAGCGAGCCGGGCCCGCACCAGGTCCGCTGGAATCCCCGGCAAATTCTCCATCAAAAAGTCATCCAGCGTCTGCATCGCTCCATTCGGCAGAACGCCCAACGCGCCATTTCTGCTCATCTTCATATCCAGGGCATTCATAGTCGCTTGTCCCGCCATATCTTGCCAGCGCCAGCGGAGAGACAACGTAATCACGTAATAATCTTTCAGCCCGCCAGGGCATAGCCAACTGGCTCGCCACTGCTCTCGTTGATACAGAAAGATCTGGGGCGTGCCGCACCCCGTACCTGTCGGTTCTAGTCTTCGCGGACTCATTCGTTCTCGCTCCTTGCCCCCACTTCCAACGCCATCTGGTACTGTACCCCGCCTTCGCGGGACTGCGCCTCGTCTACACGGGGCTGCGTCCCGTCTACACGGGGCTGCGCTGTCGTTTCGCTTTTCTTGCCTCGTCTCCCGTTCTCCCTGTGCTCTGTTACTCTACCAGCCCCGGATGGCGCACCTCGACGTCGAACAACTGCATCTGCACCACCGCTGTCCTGGGAGCAGCAAACTCGGCCAGATAGCGCCGGGAAACGTCCAGCAGCACCGGACGCCGACCCAGTTCTAGCGCCACCTTGCCAGTAGTCCCACTGCCAGCAAAGGGGTCCAAAACCAGCGCGGGTGTGGTGGGCCAGCCGAATCGCTGTGCCTGCATACTGGCGCTGGCCCGCGCCCGCCAATCGTCTCGCGCGTCCTGCCGCTTGCGCTTGCGGGCGTTCCGAGTGCGCGGCAAGAGGTCCGTGTGACAGGCACAGGTCGGACGCCAGCCAACGGTCCTCTCGTCATTAGACGAAGGGCGGCGGACGGTGGACGAAGCGGTTCCGCGCTCCGTGACCGTCGCCCGCTCAAAAGGCGCTCGGCAATTAACGCAAGCCTGGGGTGGACTGCCGGCCAGGATCATCGTCCGCGCCAGCCACTCGGGGAACGCGGCAAAATGTTCCACGCTGGCGTTGGCCGTGGGACCGCTCCACACCGACCACTTGTTGCGCATCGCGCC
>CAYSBQ010000110.1:0-9419 GCA_964429315.1 uncultured Desulfobacterales bacterium | reverse complement strand
TTAGTCTTTATCAGTCTTCAAGGAGGCCTTCCATGTCTACAGAACACCTTATATTGGGAAAAACAGTCGATTTTATTACAGGTGAGACGATCCTTGACACCCATGACGAGAGGGCGAGACAAACGGTTGCGCACTTCTTGGTAGAAAAGAAGGGTTATTTAAAATGTGATATCAGTGTGCGGCAAAAGTTGGAATTCTTCTTGGATGGTGATAGTGCAATGGTCGGGATTGATTTTATCCTCCGATTGGCGGGGAAGGTATTTGCCATAGTAATCTTCGGCCCCGGTTCCCTTGTAAGCCGGGAACGCCCAGCGGTTGCCGCAGCAAGGCTCCTTGAATCGTATGCGATTCCTTTTGTAGTGGTTACAAATGGAAAAGATGCGGAAATCCTGGAAACAAGTTCGGGCGCTGTTATTGCCGAGGGGCTTGAAGCAATCCCGTCAAAGGAAGAGGCCTTGAAAGCAATCAAGGCCTTAGCTTTTGAAAGAGTTCCTGAAAATCGCCTGGAAAAGGAAAAGAGGATCCTTTTCGCCTTTGATGTTCTGGCAGAAAGGGAATGTGACGAATATACCTGCAGTCTATGAACAAGGACTTCTCGCCGTCATGGAAGAAGGTAACGACTTTCAAGCAGATCGTCCCAATTCAGCGAAGTGAAGGTATGCCTAAGAACGTGGTCGTCATTGACTATGTTAAAAGTCAGATTTTGAAAAATGCTCTTTGCAATATCGTAAACGGGTGCCAAGGGAACGATATCGTCATTTTGACCATGATAGATGGTAACAGGTACGTCGATCTTTTTTGCCAAATAGGGGGTAAATTCCTCGAGGGAAAGGGCAGGGGCTAGGAGGATCAACTTTTTGACTGCCTCCGGATTCCTGTATGCAAACAATGTGGCCATCAATCCCCCGTAGCTTGACCCCACCATTATGAGCGGGATTTTATTGCTGACAAGGTTGTATAATTTGTCCATCCGCTGACTAAGGTTGCCCTTGAAGTCGTCAACAATCATGTCGGAATATCCGGCACGGAAAAATCTGGCCTTCGTTCCCTGACTGCTCCCTTCAAGGCCGTGTATAAATATCCTCGTTGAATTCATTCCGAATGTTATGCTTCAGAAGAGTTGCCCGGCGGTTCAGTCTTGACTTGTTGAACAACTTGTTGTCCCAACATTACAGCTATCCAGCGGGTTTCTTCTCGACTGTCCAAGGCGATCTTTGCGGTCATGGTCAAAGGTACGGATAATAACATTCCTACTGGTCCTAAGACCCAGCCCCAGAACAGAAGAGAAAGAAAAATAACCAGGGTCGAAAGTCCCAAACCACGCCCCATAAAACGCGGCTCTATGAGATTGCCCATTACCAGATTAATCACAAGATAACCGGCAGCCGTTCCTATGGCCTTGCCTAGACCAAGTTGCACGATTGCCAGCAATACTGGGGGTATTGCAGCGATAACAGAGCCGATATTGGGAACATAATTCAATGCAAAGGCCAGCAAGCCCCAGAGCAAAGGGTAGTCAACGCCAAGGATAGTTAGCCATATCGCAGCCAAGGCGCCTGTGGCGAAACTGGTGCATGTCTTGATTGCCATGTAGTGCTTAACATTTGTTATGAACTTATCCAGGTATGCCTGTGATGTTTGCGGATTATCTGATACGGCGTTGAACTTTGCCGGAAAACTGGATGCTTCCAAAAGCATAAAGATAACCGTCATGAGGATTAGAAAACTGTTTGTAAGTGCATTACCCAGGCCGTTGAGCACCGTGCCGACAAGTTTTATCGCAGCTGCCGGGTTAAATATTTCCTTTAGTGCGAGATCCGAGGTGTTTACACCAAGATTTTCAATCCAAGAAATTATTGCAATTCTCTGATGTTCCAGTTTGGATTCGTAGACGGGAATGTCCTGGGAAAAATCCCTAATTGAGGTTCCAACGAGACCTGCCACCATTAATCCGACAGATAGAATGCCAAGGGCTACAATCAGCAGACCAAGCCATCGGGGGAAGCCCTTTCGTTGCATCCAAAACATTGGCGGTGCGCTTACGATGGCAATAAATACAGCCAACAAGAAAGGCACCAAAATAGCCTTGGAGGCTTGCATACCTGCTACTACCACAACAAAAGCCGCTATTGTGATAACGATTTGATGGACCTTCATGTCTCAGGTAATTCCTCGCGTGGTGGTGCTTTGCAAGCTCAATTCTAATTAGTAGGTTTACAATGCGGGGAGCCGATGTCAAGGAATTTGTTGAACAGGAATTTGTTGAACAGGGGCTGTGCCAAGCATCAGTCGATACAACTTATTGGAGGCGCTGGGTTGTTTACCCAAATCCACCGTCAAAAAACCGAAGACAGAATGATTATGATACAATTATGTTACAATCACAGCTGATTATTTCTTGGAGCCAGGGTGCAATGCTTCACCTTTAATGGACATAGAGGATGGTCTTTTTGTCTTCATTTTTTTGACCCTTCGGGCTCGCCGATTTCACCGGATCTTCTTTGTTGGTGGGCGCTTGAAGTACACTTGTACGTCGGCGCACCCACCGCCGCGAATCTCCGGCCAACTCGGCAAGCGGCGGATTTGGGGTTTAGCGAATGTGTTGTGATTTCAAATAAAAGATAGTAAGAGTTTAAACTCTCGGAGATTCTGCTTAGGGTTCGCCATGAAATAAGTGTCTCAAGATTGCGAAGGATTTTGGGTTGTATTCAAGGCGCTCGGGCAGGAGCATACCGAGGTATGCGACCAACCGAGCAACGCAGAAGACGGCCCAAAAGACCAGCAAGATGTGGCAGTTGTTGAGTGACGAGCCCTAAGGAAGAGAGATCAGAGAGAATGAGGCGACATTATAGATTTAATAGACTGGAGTTTGCTGGTTCCCTAGGAGATCTTGGCACCCTCCTTCCTTTGGCTATCGGCATGATCATAATCAATGGTCTAAGCCCTTCCGGGTTGTTCCTAAGCGTCGGGGTTTTCTTTATTTTTTCCGGGTGTTACTTCGGTGTGACCTCGCCCGTCCAACCCATGAAGGTCATAGGGGCCTACGCTATTGCAACAGGGATAACAGCCTCTCAGATTGCAGCCTCGGGGGCCCTGATCGCCCTTTTTCTTCTTGTTCTTGGGGGAACAGGGGCCATCAGAGTTCTCGGAAGATGGATTCCGAAATCGGTTGTCAGGGGGGTACAGATCTCTACTGGGACCCTTCTAATGGCCCAGGGCATCAGGTTTATGGCAGGTTCTTCGAAATTCCAGGTCCTTCAGAAGGCAGCCGAACCCTACTTGACCATACAAAATCTGGGCCCGATCCCCATTGGACTGGTTATAGGGGTAATCGGCGGCGCTTTGACGCTGTTGCTTTTGGAAAACAGGAGATTTCCGGCCGGCATTGTCGTAGTCTTGAGCGGCCTTGTTTTGGGACTAATTCTTGGAACATATGAGGGGCTTAAGGATCTCCGTATCGGTTTGTATCTTCCGACCATTTTGCCTTTTGGGATACCTTCGACTGCTGATTTTACATTTGCGCTCCTTGTGCTGGTGTTGCCGCAAATTCCCATGACAGTGGGAAATGCTGTGATAGCCAACGCAGATCTCTCTTTGCAATACTTTCAAGAAGGCTCAAAGAAGGTTACCTGTGAAGCATTATGTATTACCATGAGCCTGGCCAATTTTTTGAGCTTTCTTGTAGGAGGTATGCCGCTTTGCCATGGGGCGGGGGGTTTGGCGGCCCACTATCGGTTTGGCGCCCGTACCGCAGGTTCTAACCTTATGATCGGGGTTATCTTCCTATCTCTGGCCATTTTCTTGGGTGATCATGCCCTTGCTCTTTTGTATTTGCTTCCTATGTCGGTGTTAGGGATATTGTTGATCTTCGCAGGGAGTCAGCTTGCCCTGACCATTATTGACATGAAAGAACGAAAAGACCTTTTTGTTGCCCTGGTCATGTTGGGAATTACCCTTGCTTCAAATCTGGCCGTTGGTTTTGCTGTAGGAATTGCAATCGCCTATGCCTTGAAATGGGAAAAGCTAAAGGTGTAAGTCGCTGTAGTTTCTTTCTTCCCGGCAAAGTGGTCTTCATCTACTATACTGCCTCAGCATAACATGCCGTGATTTGGATTGACGTACCGGTCGATTTGAGGTAATAAGCAGCCTCTATACCAGATATGACATAGAGGCTATTCTTGCCCGTTAATTCCGGAACGTTGTGAATCCGTTAAGCATGATGCTGCCAGAAGGTTTTCTGATTGGATTGTCTCGCCCAAGGTTCAAGGAATTATTGGTAATTTCAGGCTTCTTGGAAAGCCCCTTTTTATACCAAACGAAAAATAGGCATTGTGCCCCTTCAATATTGGGTAAAGGGCTTGAACCCATTACAAAGCTCATGAGGTTATGGACTACATATTAAAGGGTTTGGTTGGAGCCATTTCCCTTCTAAGTTCCGGACATGCAGAAACATACTCGGCTATTTGGGTTACCCTTCAGGTTTCCAGTATGTCTATTGTCGGCAGTCTTGTTATAGGGACTCCTTTGGGGTTCTTGCTGGGACATACCACCTTCCCGGGCAAAGCTCCTCTTCGGGTTGTGGTAGATACACTCCTTTCTTTTCCAACGGTTGTTATCGGCCTTTTAGTTTATGCCTTTTTGACTCGAAGGGGTCCACTTGGGGAGTTTGGGCTTCTCTTTACACTTCCTGGCATTGCTATTGGGCAGATTATTCTCGGTTTACCCATTGTTGTGGCAATGACGGCAACGGCTGTAGAAAATCTGGACATGCGGCTAAAGTCTACCCTCTTGAGCTTAGGTGCTGAACCACGTCAGGTCTTGGTCACCACGTTGTGGGAAGCCCGTTTCAGTGTGATGCTTGCAGCCATGGCTGCCTATGGGCGGATTGTTTCAGAAGTGGGCATTTCCATGATGATTGGCGGTAACATAAAATGGCACACCAGGACGATCACAACAGCAATTGCCCTGGAAACGGGAAAAGGTGAGTTTTCTATGGGAATAGCCCTGGGAATAGTCCTTATGTTAATAGCTTTTGCCGTAAACCTTTCCATGTGCGGTATTCGAAAAAGGGTGGGGCAATAATGGTACAAGACACCGGCAAGGGGACCTTGCTCTACCGCCTTGAGGATATCATACAGAAATATGGCGGGAGGGTCGTATTGGGTGTCGATTCTCTTTCTATCGAAAGCAAAAGAATCATTGGTTTGGTCGGGCACAATGGCAGTGGTAAGAGTACATTACTTAGGATTCTTGCCTTTTTGGAAGCCCCCGCACAGGGAAAGGTTTTTTTTCAGGGCAAGGCATGCAGTACACGGCAAGACTGGGTGCGCAGGAAGGTAACCCTCCTTCCTCAAGAACCATATTTACTCAAGCGTTCCGTAGAGGCAAACGTGGCATACGGGCTTAGGGTACGTGGTGAAGACCGCAGGTCTGAGAAGGCAAGAGAAGTGCTAGACATGGTAGGGTTACGTCCCGAGGAGTTTGCCAGGAGATCGTGGCATGAGCTTTCCGGCGGCGAGGCCCAAAGAGTGGCCCTGGCAGCAAGGTTGATATTAAAGCCCCAGGTTCTCCTTTTGGACGAACCTACAACTAGCTTGGATGCCGAAAGCATAAGGCGCATAAAAGAGGCATCCCTTGCAGCCAGAACACATTGGGATACAACGCTGGTGGTGGCAAGTCACGATATGGCGTGGCTTGAGTCGGTTTGTGATAAGATCCTAACCCTTGAGAGTGGGCGACTGACAATCTCGTAGAAGGTTAACGAGTCAGTCAACCTTTGTGCCGACGAGCCTTCATGAGATCTTCGATGGTAACAATTGCTTCCACAGAGGCCACGTGTTCCCTTATTGCCTCTATGCCTCCCTCCTGGCGATCAACAAGGACCATCACCTTCTCAACATGAAGTCCCTCGGCCTGGACGCGGTCTAAGGCCTTGATAGTGGAACCACCTGTGGTGACAACATCTTCAACAATAACTACCTTCTCGCCACGGGTTATGTCTCCTTCAATCCATTTTACAATGCCATGGTCCTTCTGGGTTTTTCGTACGGAAAAAGCCTTCAGCGGTTTTTTTCTCATATACGAGGTAAAAGCCGTTGCCATGGCGATAGGATCTGCCCCGAAGGTGAGCCCTCCCACACCTTGGACATTAAGCTCCTCGATGCAATTGAAGACCAGGTGACCGACAAGGTACATCCCTTTGGGATGAAGGGTAGTTGGCCTACAGTTTACATAAAACTGGCTCTGACGGCCGGAAGCAAGCTTGTATATGGGGGCTTTGCTGTACATGAAAGATTTTTCGCAAAGCATTTCCACGAGTTGTTGTTTCATAAATGCCTCCCGGATGGTTAAGAATATCGCTCATAAAGACCAAAAAGAAGGGCCATTATTTTTGCAATTTTCGGGGTACGTTAACATGGAGCAAGATCGCTGGCAACCGAGGACATCATATGGTATTTTATTAGTGTTTAAAAACAATCTTGTCCCTGTGAGGCTGTCCACAAATAGCTTATCAAATAATGGGCGCTGACGTAAGTTTTATGCCATTGGCGCTGGAATCTATGACACATCAAGCTAACATTTCTCAAAGTAAATGGCTGATCTTCCTGTTTGTGGCCGTCGGCATCTTTATGTCAACCCTCGACAGCAGTATTGTCAATATTGCACTTCCCACTATTATGAAAGACTTTGGCGTTGACCTTTCTACGATAGAATGGGTTGTCATGATTTATCTATTGACGGTATCTTCTCTTCTCCTAAGTTTTGGCCGACTCAGTGACATACGAGGAAGACGTTGGGTCTACAGCAGAGGGCTTGTAGTCTTTTCCGTTGGTTCTTTCCTTTGTGGTCTTGCCCAAAGCGCCCTTTGGCTTATTGCTTCTCGGTTCTTTCAGGGAATCGGTGCGGCCATGGTTATGGCCTGCGCTCCCGCATTGATCGTAGACACCTTCCCAGCCGCAGAGCGTGGCAGGGCTCTGGGGATGGCAGGCACGGTAGTGGCCTTCGGGCTGACTACAGGGCCTGCTCTTGGGGGGATTTTGCTTCATCTCTTCCCATGGCGCGTTATCTTTTATATCAATGTGCCTATTGGCATAGCGGCAGCTTTCGTTCTTTCCAGGCTCCTTCGAAACAGCGATGCTGATCGCAGGGTGGACGAAAAATTCGACTGGTTGGGATCCGCATTGCTTGTCGTGATACTGGTCTGTCTCCTGATTGCCCTGAGCCACGGATATGACTGGGGCTATGTTTCCGCCCGGGCACTTGTTCTTGGTACAGTAAGCACCCTTGCCTTGATGCTATTCATACGTGTTGAAGCGAAGGTAGCCCATCCCATTATAGAGCTAGGCCTATTTTCCATCCGTCTTTTTGTATTCCCCGTCTTAAGCGCTGTTGCCATGTTCATTACCCTCTTTGCGGTGGTGTTTCTCATGCCCTTTTACCTTGTCTACCCTTGTGGCTTCCCCGTAGATAAGGTTGGCCTTCTGATGATTACTCCCTTCATTTTTCTCTTTTTCATCTCTCCGATTTCCGGTGCTATCTATGACCACTTTGGTTCTCGCCTCCTGTGCACACTTGGAATGACTATCCTGGCCGCCGGTCTTTTTTCGCTATGTAGCCTTTCTGTTGAAGAATCCATCTATCCGATTGTGTGGCGGTTGGCTCTTATCGGTATAGGAACGGCCTTGTTCTTGCCGCCGAACAGTTCTGCTGCCATGAGTGCCGTTTCTGCAAGACGTCGAGGCATTGCTGCTGGCACTGTGGCCATGGCAAGAAGTTTTGGGATGGTTATTGGTGTGGCACAGTCAGGAGCCGTATTTAACAGTATCTTTTTTACCCTAAGTGGAGGAAATACCCTCAAGGTCTATAACGCAGGCTTGGCCCCGGTTTTTATCTCCTCTTTTCACTATGCCGTAGCTGCAGGGGGTGTAGTAGCTGTAATCGGTGCCGTGTTGGC
This sequence comes from uncultured Desulfobacterales bacterium, assembly GCA_964429315.1. Lineage (GTDB taxonomy): Bacteria > Desulfobacterota > Desulfobacteria > Desulfobacterales. The sequence goes on along the minus strand of CAYSBQ010000110.1, from coordinate 1,465 downwards.
CTTTTTGAGGGGGAAAGAAATAGGGTGGCGCTATTCAGAAAATCAAAACGCCCCCAACTGACATGGTGCAATCTTGATTTCCAGGGCGTTACACGCACTGCCTAGTTTTATCTTATGTATTCCGAATCTCTGGCTAATCTTCCACGCCTTCTTGCACGGCAATCGATTATCCTTAATCTCTTCTTGTATTGCTTTTTCCAGTTCTATATCCACTGATGACAAAGGTTTGAGAATGCTTTTTTTGGGGTAATAACCAAACAGGCCCAACTGACACTTGACTAACCGAAGCTCCATGAGATCTGCCGTTCGCCCAACGTCTTTAGGAGATCGACCAAGATCTCTTGCCACTTTAAAGGCCACGGCGCACGGCAGTTTCCCCTCTCTGGCCCGCATCGAAAGCATATCTCGTATCGCTGTATTTACAACCGCCCTTGGGCCATGCTTCCGAGCATAATGACCGGCATCTTCGTGTGTCATGGAATGGAGCCTAGAACCACCCGCCATTACCGTTGGCTTGGTGCAGATGGGAATGGAATAATAAGTGAAAGCTCAAAATGGCCAGGAATGTTTGTAATTCTGGTTTTTATATCATTTTTTTTCAATAAAAGATTTTCATAGTGCAGAAGTGTTTCCATAAAATGTACAGAACCAGGCTTAAAGAAATAACTCTCAATGGGATTGCCCTGGAATAGGGTTTCCATGTATTTATCTCGTTGTATGTGACCGTTATGAGAAATCGTGGCAACAATATGATTATTGTTCCTGGCAGTCTCACATCTTATGGATGTGTCAGACACACTTTTCAAGCAATCTCTCGATAACAACAGGAGAATAAGAAATATCATGACAAATTCTTGCTGGTCTGATTCGATCATCGGCAGGTTGGAAGAAGCAAGCCTTATACTGCTATTCCCCAGTCCTTCAAATAAATTGACAATGGTTATTGCCCTAGAGAAACTTTCATTAATGTCAAAGCGAGTCGTCCCGGCAGGTTCGCACAAATAGGCATTTTCAAGCATGTACTTAAATTTGCCAGAAAGCTCCCTGACATGTTTTTCGACACTGGCCATTTCTTCTGCATAAAGGGCAGTGTTATCAGCATTGTCAGTATGAGATTCCTTTTTGGCCAGTGCCATTTTGTACCGGAAAAGATCGAGCTGGGCCAGCAGGCAGGTGAAAGGATTGCAGACCTGCTTTAAAAGATCTTTGAGGGCATTAATTTTTTCGTTCACGGGTTTTTTGAGTTCGGCTGGGATTTTATCATCATTTTCACGCATCATTTTTTCCATCTGGAAAACCATTGTTTCAGCTTTGTTGCGGGTTTCAATCACTTCTTTTTTGGCTTAGGGGGATTAGAAACTCTTCCTAGAACAGTTTGTTTGTCACCACGAAATTCGTCATGCTTTTTAACCTCTTCTAGAAATTCTACGTTGTCACCAACTTCGATATACTCTTTAACATTCCC
>CAYSBQ010000109.1:0-9840 GCA_964429315.1 uncultured Desulfobacterales bacterium | reverse complement strand
TTGGTCGTCCAAGAACCTTGCGAGCTCGGCATTGATTAACCGTTGTTTTTCTTTTATGTAAAAGTTTAGATTAAACATTGACGTCTTCGTAAAAAGTCCGATTTAGACGGTTTTGTAAGAAGTTCAGATTCTACGTTGTGCTTCATCTTTCGTCACTGCGGCGTACGATAAGTACGCCTCATTTGGAGCTTTCTGCTGTGTCGTCTGTTTGTGGACTTTTTACGAGTCCATCATCCTTAATTAGTTTTGAGACCTTCTTTTCACTTTCGTCCAGCTTCTTGGAACAAAACTTTGATAGTTTCATGCCCAGTTGGAACTTTTTTAACGCTTCGTCAAGACTTAGGTCTTTGCTTTCCAGCTCCTGAACGATTGACTCTAAATCTTTCATCGAATCTTCAAATGTTTTTTGTTTAGCCATCGGATTGCTTCCTTTCAACATAACAGATCATTTGCCCCCGAGAAAGTGTAACCGTTACCCTGTTGCCCACATCTACCTGTTTGATGTCCTTAACAAGGATGCCATCAGCAAGACGTCGCGTAACGCTGTAACCACGCTCTAAGATGGCCAAGGGATTAAGGGCGTTGAGCCTACCTACTGCAATCTCGAATTTATTTCTCTTTGAGTCTAACAAAAAATGCGTGGTAGATAAGAGCCTTTGGCGATATCCCCTCAGTATAATATTAAGTTCTTGTACTGCGCTCTGAGGGCTACACCGAGTAAGCCTGTGCAATAAAACGGCCAGGGAATCTTGATTTCGTTCCAACCATCTTAAATACCCCCCTTGCATCCTAGTTACAATGTCATCAAGCCGCAAACGGCATTCAGTAATCTGTCTGCGCGGATGTACAAGGTGAACTGAAGCTTGGCGAACTCGCTCATTAAGGCTTTTGATTCGTTTAAGAATAATTCTCTTTAGTGATTCCTTGAGCCCTTCAATAGTTCTTGATAGCACTTCTTTTTCAGGAACAACCAGTTCAGCCGCAGCTGAGGGCGTGGGTGCCCGTAGATCCGCAGTAAAGTCAGAGATGGTAAAATCGGTTTCATGACCAACGGCAGAAACAACGGAAATATGAGAAGAAAAGATCGCTCGTGCCACTATTTCAGAATTGTAAGCTTGAAGGTCTTCTAATGAACCGCCTCCTCTGGTCAAAATGATTACATCCGCAACATCATGTTTATTCACAAATAATAGTGCATCTGCAATTTCTTCAGCGGCTCCTTTACCCTGGACTTTTACCGGAACAATTTCAATGTTCATATTAGAAAACCTGCGTTCAACGACATTTAAAACGTCATGAATTGCAGCGCCCATGGGAGATGTAATTACTGCAATCTTTTTGGGAAGAAATGGGATAGGGCGTTTGTGCTTATCATCGAACAGACCTTCTAATGCCAGTTTCTCCCTGAGTTGCTCAAAGGCCAATTGCAAAGCGCCCAGCCCTCCTGGCTCAACATACTCAATAATTATTTGATAAACACCTCTTGCCTCATATACATTAAGTCGTCCCATTGCTATAACTGTCATGCCATTTTCGAGTTGAAAACCTAAGTTTCGGTTTTGGCCACGAAACATGACACCGCTTATTTGAGCTTCGGAATCCTTCAAGGTAAAATAGAAATGCCCTGATACGGCTGAGCGAAGATTGGAAATCTCCCCGGAAAGCCATATAAATGGATATGCATCCTCAAGGAGTTCCTTGATATTTAGTGTAAGTTCGCTTACAGTTAAAATGTGTTTTTTTGTCTGGTCATTGTTGGGCATAGAGCCTCTTTCATAACACATGACAATCGAGAAGTCACCTTGATACGCATAGTAAGGGGGTAAAATAATGGCATTAAAATATGTCAAAGACCAGATTAAAGGCGAGTTTGAATCTGTCGGCAAACGCCTGGGGAATCGTGTTGGCCAAGTGGTATCCCCAAATGCAGGGATAAAGGGCGGAGAAATTGGAAAAAAGCTTGGAAAAAGTGTCTGCGGACAACTCGAACGTGCAAGCAATGCGCTGGAAAAAGAGGTTGTTACAAAGGAAGAGCAACTTGGCGTAGGAGGAAAGATAGGAAGCGGCCTGGGAGTTATCGGGAGACGTCTTCTTGAGAAACGTTACGGTAGTAGTTGTGCTGACATGATCGATAGTGCCGATCTTGCCTCACAAGGGCGGGTCATCGGGGCCAAAACCGAAAAGATGATGAAACGGGCCGTGAAAGCAGGATTCCGGCATGCAAAAAAAGTTACCGAATCGATGAGAAAGAACAAGGACTGATGATTTCCTCAAAAGTCCGCCTAATATTACAACGTCTGATAATATATATTATGTCAACTTTGCTTTAAGCCTAGTCAGTCGGCCCCATCAAAGCACTTTCCTTGGCATGTTCTACACAGCGGCCATCAAGAAAATTCCTTATTGCTGGTTTTATATAGATATTCTCCAAGTCCATTTTTTCGATGCACGCCTTTAGGAGCGTTATCCTCTCCTGAGTAGATACTCCACAATCAACAATACAAAACGGTTCGCCCTTGATCCTGCAAAAGCCACCTTTTACCTGCACATCAAGATCACCAAGATTTTCATATCTTACGGATACGCCAAGCTGTCCCAAAATATTTTCAAGCTGTTCGCAAACCCATGTTAAGTCCATTTTTAGAGCCTACGGCTAATCCTTTTAGGCCGAAGATTTTCAGGGATCTGTTTTAAAAAGAATTGATCTGTCATGCCGGCTATAAAATCACGTGCGATTTTAGGCGGAGATGTGCCGGTTACATATAATGCAGACATATCGTTTAGATATTCTGAAAAGATTATAGATGATTCGTCCCCTTTTTCCAGATCACTGATATAACGTTCATAAAGAACTTGAAAGAGGTATTTTATCCCACTCGGTGCAGGCTTTATTTGAGGGTTGAGATATATATTCTTTAAATTGAATTCTTTCAACTCTTTCAATGCCTCCGACACATGTGGGCTGAATGCTATGGCATCAAGTCCCATACTATTGCCAATTATATTACTTACTAAGTTATAAACAATGGTACCATTTGTATCGCCTAGCTCAGCTACACATCGCCTTGGAAGTTGATCTCTGGAAATAAGGTTTATGCGAATTGCATCTTCAATATCACGCCCGATATAACTAATAGTATCTGCCATTCGAACAACGCAGCCCTCCAATGTCATGGGAAGTAAGGAAAGTTTTGGATCAGCAGACTTATTGCGAATCTGGTCATCAAAAAGCTTAAATGTCTTCCCAGGCTCTGGGTAAAGTGCCCGAGAGTGTATTTCACCATCATGGCAGAGTATCCCGTCTAATACCTGTAATGTCAGGTTCAAACCTTTGCCCTTACGCTCGATTCTTTCTAGGAATCTTACACTTTGAATATTGTGCTGATATGCCCCAATGCCGTGATTCTGACAGATTTCAGATAAGTATGTTTCTCCATCATGGCCGAAGGGACAGTGTCCAATATCATGACCAAGGGCAATTGCTTCGACAAGATCTTCATTCAAGCCAAGGAAACGCCCGATCGTACGAGATATCTTCGATACCAGCTGTACATGAAGAACTCTATGAGTGATATGATCATTGTCAACAAGGTAAAAGACCTGAGTTTTATCGATATATCGTGTGTATGCCAATGAATGGAGTATCCTATCAGAATCAACGGAATAGTTTTGGCGATGTCCGCAATCGACCTGTTCTTCCGACAAACGCCTTATGGCGTCTTGGCTGTAAGCAGCTCCTGGGGTGAGAAACCTGGATTCCCGATCGTTAAGTCGTTGTTTAAGTTCTTGGAAATCAATGAAATTAGATTTGCCCATTTTGCATCATTTCATCCATTAGTCCGTAGTAGTCAATACCCGCTCGCCTGAATCCCTCTTTGCCGTACTTCATATTTAGTTCCAGCACCCCATAAGCACCTTGATAACAGTAGATGTCAAGGCCCACATCATCTAAGCGGCACATGCGAGCGACCTTAACGGCAAATGCTAACGCGTCGTCTGGAATATTGTCAAGACTGATGATACCACCTTGGGAGACATTGGTACGAAACTCGCCTGGCTTTGCAATTCGCCAATATGCATGAATGGGGCGACCCCCAACTACGACAACCCTTAGATCGCGATCAATTTCAACGTATTTTTGTATATAGGCTGGACCATCCAATCGAATATATTCTTCAAGTTCCAGTGGATTTTGAATAAAATAGACTCCCCTGCCGAGAGCTGAACCACGTGGCACTTTAGCCACAAATGGAAATTGAAAATGATCTGGGATCTTTGACTTCTGACGTCTCCCATAGAAAACCCGTGTTTGTGGATGGGGAATTTCTAGAAGATTAAACAACGCTGTTTGTTTGATCTTGTCCTGAACATATATATAGGTATGATAGCTTGGAAATGTCCGCTTTCCCACAGTATCAAAGATAGCGGCATAAAAACTGGTAGGATAGTATATCATGTCGGCATTACGAATGAGTTCCAGTTTCCAGTCTTCATAATCCGAAAGATTGGTATGAACTCCTAAGGTAATAACATTCTTACAATTCCGCAATCTGTTTTCAAGGGCTATCTTCTTTGCAGTCATCAGAAAAACCTAAATCTAACGATGTGCAATAGGGCTGCAACTCCGTCTTTCCAAGTGATTTTTTTCCCTTCTTCATATCCTCTTCCACTATAAGATATGGGGACTTCATAAATACGACATTTAAGCCTTGCGAACCTTGCGGTGATTTCTGGTTCAAATCCAAAATGGTTAGATTTGATTTCAAGATCTTTTAGGAGTGTAGACCGAAATGCCTTATAACCGGTTTCCATATCAGTGAGATTTATGTTTGTAAACATGTTGGATAAGATCGTCAAAAGCTTGTTTCCCACATAGTGCCAGAAAAAAAGGACACGGTGAGGGCCACCTAAAAACCTTGAACCATAGACGACATCTGCACGACCGTCTAAGATAGGATTTATCAAAACGTCGTAATCATTTGGATCATATTCCAGGTCAGCATCCTGGACAATAACAATATCCCCGGAGACATGATGAAATCCTGTCCTCAAGGCTGCTCCTTTGCCCATGTTATTTGTATGAAACAAGACGGTAACATGATCATTTTGTGGCATTTTCCTTAGCCATTCGCTGGTCCCGTCGGTGGAAGCGTCATCGACAACAACGATCTCTTTTTCCTGGCGTACGGCCCCTACCCTATTAAGGATTTCTTCGATTGTACCTACTTCATTATATACGGGGATTACTATTGAAAGTTTATAAGCGTTCATCGTTCAGATTTATCTTTCTGCCTTTGCCCTGCTCTTTCCTGTTGGGTTCGCGGTTCAAAGGTTCAAACAGGGCCTGAAATTATGGTAGAATTGCTATCTTTTAAACAAACTGTTTAGATATTTTCGACAATCATTTACGTGAGTTCCAGGCCAGTAAATCTCCCTACATTTAATCGTTGAGATCCACGCCTTGAGCACCTGGAAACTCCAGAGTAAAAGCTTCCTTAGGAATTGAAACTTGGATGTAAAACCGGGATACATCTAACAACATATCAAACTCACCTTCGTGTAACACCCTAATTCTATAAGGGATAAGTGAACCGTTTACGTCTCTAAATCTACTGAACTTGACCACATACTTCGACTCTCCCCATGGGTCAAATAACTCAACCTCTTTTACGGTCTTGTGATCATCGCCAAGCCAGACCTTTTCAGCAATGCGATTCCACCTTTTGTATAGAAAAAGGCATGACTGACTTTGATCAGGCAACACCTCAATTCTAGCTTCATAAAAGGAGACTATGGGGGGGGAACCCGATAAGATAGAATAAAGGTCTTGCGGTCCAAAGGGCACTGAGAGGAAGCGGCGAAGATTTCGTACACTGTTTTTGCCTTTGAAATACCGATTGTTGTTGATATCGTGGACATAAAAAATGTCATCCTTGAGCAGAAACAACAGTGAAGGCTGACCCCATACGCCCAAGGTTTCTAATCTAAGATTGCAAGGCTCTGATCCTATCCAGGCAACACGTACTGTTTGTACACTTTTGCCAGCGCTTATCTTGAGCTGACCGACCCCCTTGAAAGTTTGAATATTGTTGTTAGCGTGTTCCAGTGAGGCTAAGACACGACCCTCCTCAGGTCCAAGTACCCCCCCCCTGTCTGTGGTGGCACAGGCTATAAAAATCAAGGGCACAAGCAGGACAATAAGAAGGGGAATATGATAATTACATCTCTTAGTCCAATTGCTTTTCAATCAATTCTATCTTTCGTTCGAGAGGTCCCTTGTCACTTTCTTTGTTTACCAAAGCCTTTTTAAAGTATTTTAAGGCTTTACGGGGGGCATTGATTTTCTGGTAGGCATCACCGAGGTGTTCCAAGACAGCTGGATCATCTGGGACAAGTTTGCGGGCCTTTTCGAGAAATTCTACAGACTTATCAAAGAGGCCTTGCTTGTAATATACCCAGCCCAAACTGTCTATAATATAGCCATCGTTTGGTTTATATTTCATCGCCTTCTTGATTAGAATTTCCGCCTCGTCAAGGTTTTTACCGAGTTCAGCATAGGTATATCCTAAATAATTCAAGGCCTCGGCATGACTTGGATCGATTTCAATGACTCGCTTCATTTCGCTGATACAGGCATTTTTTTGGCCTGCTTTATCATAGACTACCCCTAGCCGAAAATGGAGTCTTACGTTGTCTGATTGGAATTGCAACCCCGTTTTAAGTGTATCAATAGCCTTCTCATATGAGTCCATTTCTTCATAAAGCGCTCCCAAAAAGAGATAAGAACCTGGGTCTTGCGGCTGCTTTTCAATGGCCTTATTCATCAGTTCAATGGCCTTATTATTTTCGCCTTTTCCCTGGTACAAAAAACTGAGATGGACGAGCGCACTTTGGTAATACGAAGACATATCATCCACATTTTCATATGCGGAAATAGCTTCGTCTATTTGCTCAAGCCCCTCAAGAGCCATTCCTAAAAAGTAATAAGTATCAGATTTGCTTGAACTATCCTCCAACAATTGTCTTAAGGTTTCGGTAGCCTCTTTATATCTCTTCTGATCCAGATATATAAGCGCAATCTGTTTAATGACTAGCGGGTTAGAATGACTTAGCTTTTTCAGTTTTTCAAAAACCTTTTCCGCATCTGCTATTTTATCCATTTTCAGATAGTAATGCCCAAGTCCAATTGCAGCCTTGATACTACGCGGATTATTATCGAGAATTTCGTTATATGTATCTAAGACCTTCTTATCCTTTTCCGTGGCTTCGTAAACGTCTAAGAGCTGGAACAGTACTTGCTCGTAACCGGGGTTAAGTTTAAGACATTTAAGGAATGCCCCTTCCGCCAGTTCATATCGCTTCAGGGAGACAGCAACTGCGCCTAAATGAAAATACCCTGGAAAAGACTCAGGAATTATTTCGGTAAGATCTTTGTATGCATCTAATGCCTTCGCGAGATCCTTATTCTTTATATATTCTGAACCTAACAATAAATAGAGTCGCTCCGACTTGGGCTCAAGGGCTAAAACCTTCTGGTAGCTTTCGATGGCTTTGGCATGTTCGCCTTGTGCTGCGTAAATATCACCCAACATGGTCATGGAAGGAACATGCTCCGGCTTTTTCTTGACAATTTCTTCTACGATTTTAATTGCCTGTTTGTAGTCGCTATGTTGCACATAGAGCCTAGCAAGCTCTGTCTTCAAATACATTGAATCCCTATCTCTTGCTATAGCTTTCCCAAGAAGATCTATCGCGCTGCCAAGGTCGCCTTGCTTCTTCATGAGATATGATTGCGTATAGTAGTAATATGCACCAACATCTTTGCTAACCGCTCCGGGATGTTCTTTACTGCCTGCATCTTTTTGAATGAGGGCACATCCTGCAAAGTTCGCCACGAGACCAATGAACAGAATAATTTTCAATAGTTTACCAAGCATACTTACAATCTCCCGTAAAAAAAACGGTACGCGTTTAAAGGTTCAGCGTTCATGATTAGGAATCAATGACAAAATCAAAAAGCCGAAGTCAACTGTCGTAAGCTACCAGGCCTAAAAATTTCCAGCTTCACTAATTCCCTCCAGGAATGAACTAAAGTCCGGTATTTCTTGTTCAAAGTACAGCTTCATTTTTTTTAACATGCCCGCTTCAACTTGACGGACTCGTTCTCTAGAAATATTAAAATTCTCTCCGATTTCCTGGAGTGTTACAGGAGAATCGGAAAAGAGGCGGTTTTCCAAGATATCCAACTCTCGCTCATTTAAATCTTTCTTAAAAGCTTCAAGCTTTTTATGAAGTATCTCTTCCATTTCTTTTTTTGCTACCTGATTGTCAGTCGAAACTCCGGGTGATGGAACAAATGCCATTCGTTCATCGGCGGAATCATCTCTAACTGGAGCATCTAATGACACCTCCCAAGCATCGAGGCGTTGATCCATATTAGTGACCTCCGCTTCCGAAACTCCCATCCTTTCGGAAAGAAGTTTGGGTTTGGGGTCAAAACCTTCGGAAATAAGCTTCTGTTTTTCTTTTTTTAGTCTAAAAAATAGTTTCCGCTGAGCCTGTGTCGTGCCTATTTTCACCAGTCGCCAATTATCCATAATAAATTTAAGGATATAGGCCTTTATCCAGAAGGATGCATAATAAGAAAATCGAACGCCTTTATATGGATCAAACTTTCGAGCAGCTTGCATTAGCCCAATATTACCTTCCTGAATCAGATCCAGCAGATTCTGCATCCATACCCGCTGAAATTCCATTGCTATCTTAACCACCAATCTCAAATTAGCGGTAATTAAACTATAAGCAGCGTCACTGTCTCCTTGTTCCTTAACTCGTATGGCGAGTTCCCTTTCCTCTTCTCTTGTAAGGAGTTTGTGCTGTCCTATCTCCCATAAATATCGCTGCAAGGGATCATACTTGACCAAACGCGAGTCAGGCGGGGCACTAAGAGGTCGTGTTTTCTGAGAGTCTTTTTTGCCGGCATTCTTTTTTTTCTTATTATCCATATTTATATAAACTTAGCTACGCTTCGCTCTGCAATTTGAATGTTTGGAATACGGGAAAAATTCCTATCTATAGCCAAAATTGATAAAATCATAAAAAGTCTGATTTAGAAGGTTTCGTAAGAAGTTCAAATTCGAGGCGGGCGTACTATCCTCAAGCCACTCCAGTGACGCAATTTTTGTAATCATGAGGCGTACTTATTGTACGTTGAATGATTGCGTAATGCAGCGCAACACAGACACGCAGTGTATTTTTTCAAGCCGCCAGGCGCAACCGTAGCGCTAACTTGGACTTTTTACGAAACCGTCGAAATTCAATAACAAACACCCAATACTTTAGCAAGCAATAAAGACTCCAACTGACAATTAACTGGTTTCCATCCAGAAATTGCCCTTTTTACACAACTGACAAATAGGGAGAAATGGGGTCGAGTATACAGCTTTTTTACCCATTTCAGCTCAAGGCTATTTTGGGTAATTTCTAACGACTTTTTACCCATTTTAGCTCAAAGCCGTTTTGGGTAAATTTGCCGGCTGTCTCTTGCCCTTGCTAAATGTGAGCACAAAAGCATTTCACGGGGCAGACCCTTGCAGCCGCAGCGTCATTTTACCAAACAGAGGGTTTACGTATTGTTTTTCCCGGAATCATGCAAGGAAGCTGAGAGGCGGCTAATAAACCTTTTCTGATACGTTTTATGAAATGGAAATGACAACCGAAAGTTGACTACCTGTAGAGGCTCTCATTTGCGTTTTAATGGTACTAGCCCCCTCTAAGCTGGATGATTTCATATAGAGCTGGCATCAATAGTATTTGCTTTCATTCCTAGGATACACGCAT
>CAYSBQ010000108.1:0-9893 GCA_964429315.1 uncultured Desulfobacterales bacterium | reverse complement strand
AATCAACACCATAACGGGTCGAGCGGCTATTGCCATTAAATATTACAAAATCAATATCCGTATCTCGGTAGAGCATATAGAGTTTAGCAGCAAGATTCACATTATTCATGTCGCCGAAATCTTCATTAATACCCTCCCAAATAGGAAGTGCCACCGTGGTGAGAGCAACAGTCTTCAAGGGCCCGCTAAAACTCTTTATCAGATCAACACTCGCTGCAATATATCCTTCCAGTGCCTCCTCCGGGTTGGTGGGGTCTTTTGGCCGAGCAATAAAACTCACTGGATTCCAGGCATATCCCTTGCCCCATTTGTAAACTTTTTTCCCGAGATCAGCAGTAACAAACGGATTGGGTTTAAGGCTCAGATTGGCTTCATAAGCATCTGCAGAATCCGACCAACCGACATCATCCTGGCTGGCCTCGGCATGCAGCACCATGTTAAAGGCTCCGATTCCTTTTTTATAGGTGCTTTCCAGCTGTAAAGCACCAGTAAAGCGGTCGAGTCTACCCCGGGGATCTGTATAATAGTTCAGGTGATAAAATGCACCCTCAGTATTAAAATTAAAATGCTCCCACTTGATTTCTGCATATCCGCCCCATTCAAAATCTTTGGGTTCAAACTCCTCAAGTTCAAATTCGTAGTTTTCTTCAGCCGTGACACCCAAATGGGCGGAAAAAACCAGGAGGTAAAAAAAAAGGATCCCAGGTAATGCCAGGCCGGCAAGGTCTCTCATCGCAATTCGTCAACCCGGGGGAGATAATTCAGGGTGAATACTTCATCGGCGAGTTTTTTCTTCTCGATCTTGGCATAAACCATCACGGATTTGTACCCTTTATACAGGGGGCTATCGGTCTCAAGGACCGATGGCCGCGAGAGACCGCCGCCGAACTCTTTTATTTTTTTATAATAAAGGGTTTTGATCAACATACCACTGGCGGCATAGCACTCGATGGTAAGGGGCACCATGTTTTTTTTGTCCACCCTCATCTTTAATCGGTCATAGGCAATCGATGCGTTTTTGGCCTTGCAATCGAGAACATACATGTCCTCTGTTTCTTCTGAAATGGCCGCGCCATACTCTGCGCTATAATCCAGACGCAATATGTCCGAATTGTTGAAAACACCGCCTACTACCGACTGGAGACTCGTAATGCGCAGTGGCTTCCCTACGCTGGGGATATAAAGCCACATATTATCACCTAGTCGAAGGGTCGATCTGCCTTTTTCACTGGCAGGAGACAAAAACAGGGCGACCATTTTGTCCTGGCCTTTTTTTACAGTATAGAGAACATACTCCTTCTTGCTGCCATCCGGTTCAATATTAATAAGCTTTCGGTACATTTCATAGGCTTCAGGTTGGAGGTTGCGATCCACCTGAAGCAGGATTTCGTTGCCATCTAGGGCAGCTGCCGTTCCAGCCAAGGGTAAGTATAAAAAAACAACCACCGGAAAGATGACATTGCTAGCGGTTTTGAATAATTGTTTTAACCACATCATGAGCAACTCCTGTTTTTTCTGTATGTTCGATCTGATATTCCTTCAAAGCCTGTTTCATTTTATGTCCGATATCACCAGCGATAATAAGGGTTGCTCCTTTTTTTGCGATGAGTGAAGCAGTGCTTCGTCCGGCACCACCAGATAAATCCTTTGACGGGTTTTCTACGGCTTCAAGGAAATTACCCTTGCCATCAAAAAAAAGAAAAAAAGGAGATCGTCCGGCCAGTTTGCTTATGGTGGCAGTCTTTTCTGGGCCAGTGGCGGCAACAGCAATTTTCATTGAATCGGCAGAAGCGCTTATGGCAAGGCCAACGAGGAAAAACAGAAACAAAACGGGAATAATAGAATGCATCCTTTGGGTTTTCATGGCTTCCTCCATATAGTTTTATACATGACGCAGGGCCGCTATGGGATCCATTCTTGCAGCTTTCCAGGCCGGCTGCAAACTGGCTAATACGGCAATGCCTATAACGATCAAGACAATGGTGATGACATCCCCCGCTCCGATAGTTGGTGCCAACACCAGGTTGGTTTGCCGTCCGAAGTTGAAGCTTATTTCAGCGGCATTCATGGCGGCAATGCATATCAAACTGATAATGGTTCCAACAATCGTTCCAAGAACGCCGAGCAAAAAACCTTCGGTCACGAACAGGGCCATAATTCTACTGGGCAGTGTGCCAATGGCAGAAATCGTGCCGATCTCATTGATCCGTTCATACACAGCCATAATCATCACATTCATAATGCTTACCAGAACAATGGCCACCAGCATGACTTTGATAAAAAGGGTCATGAGGTCAATCATTTTAGCAATATTATAGAATGGTGACAGCTTTTCCCAAGTGTGCACTTCAAATATCGGCTTATCCTGTTTATCCCTGACGGATTCCAGTTCAGATTTAAGCCTGGAAAATACCTGGGGGAGATCATCCATGTTTTTCAGGCGAACTGCAATTTCAGTTATTTGAACTCCGTTAATGCGAAGCAGTTCTTTGGCATCATCCAGATGGATCACACCGTCCCTACCGCCCGGGCCGCTAATACCTTCAAGAACACCACTGACCATAAAAGTTTTTCCGTTGACTGATCCGTCCTTGTTGTTGGCCACCAGCACAACATTATCTCCAACCTTCACTTTCATACCCTTGGCAATCAACTCGGGTACCATGATTTCGCCTTTTTTCAGCAGGATATTTTTTTTATTTCCCTCAATGACACGATCCGGAAGCAAAGGAACGGTCTTGATCTCTCGCTCAGGAATGACCGTATTCAGCCTGATGTTGGTGGTTTCGGTAAAATTGCTGAACATGGCCCCAAGCTTGATGCGCATGGAGTAAGCTTCAACAGCGTCCATTTCCCCCAAAACCTTTTCCACCTTTCCAATCTGGCGCTCGTTCAGGTTACGATTGAGGGGCAGGTTGTCGATGGAGGCCAGATAGCCTCTACGATGAATCTGTAAATGGCCAAGCATGGAGTCAGTAATCTGACCGACCATCATGGCCTTGAAAGACCCCGATACGGAGATAAAAAGAAGGACCGCCACTACACCCAGGGTAATCAGGGCCGATGTCAATACAGTACGCCGTAGATACCGGCGAAGATTTCGGGTGGCAATTTTTATGACACTAAGCATGGGTCCCTCCGTTGTCGGTTTGGCCTTGCAACAGCTTGCCGTCTTCCAGGGTAAAAATGATTTCTGCGTTTTGCATCACCCTCGGATCATGCGTGGAAAAAATAAATGTGGTTTGAAATTCGTCCCGCATTTTCTTCATGAGATTGATGATCCGGTTTGCTGTTTCGCTGTCCAGGTTTGCCGTCGGCTCGTCGGCCAGTACCATCTTGGCGTTGGTCACTAGGGCACGGGCAACCGCTACCCGCTGCTTCTGGCCTCCGGATATCTGGTTTGGATATTTATCACCCTGGTCCCCCATGCCAACGGCATCAAGAAGGTCCTGTACCCGCTTTTTGCGCTTCTGTTTGGACCAGTTTTGGACCATCAACAAAGGATACTCCACGTTTTCAAACACCGTCAGAACCGGAATAAGATTGAAGTCTTGAAACACAAAACCAATATATTCGCCCCTGAAACGGGCGGCCATTTTTCGATCCAATCTTGAAATATCCTGTCCTGCCACCTGTAAAGAACCTTTTGTCGGCGGATCGAGACATCCAATCATATTGAGCAATGTGCTTTTTCCGCTACCGGAAGGTCCAACAAATGAAACAAAGGACGCCGGTTTAATCGTGAAATTCACCCCGCGAATGGCATGAACGGTGACTTCGCCAGCCTGGTATACCTTCTCGAGATTTTCAGCAGTCACTAACGACATAACTTTCCTCTTTTATAAATGCTTGTCGATATAGTCTGATATGCCATACTGCATATACCTTAACACTCTGATGGCGCGAAACCATGAGATGGATTCGTTACGCTAACCCTAGGCAACAGTTGCCGGGAGAGTTGTTCCAACTGGCACATACACTACGCCAGGCAAAGTTTTTGATCAATGGGTAGAATACAGTATTTTTAATTAATGAGAACCGTATAATAATGTACTGTCCCTACCAAAAACGTCGTACTAACTGATTTCATTGACTTTATTTCCGTGGGCTCATAAAGTCCCCAGTCATGGAAACTATCATCATTCCCGTCTTGTCTACCCTGCTCGGTCTGCTACAAAGCCGCACCCTCTTACATCTAGAAATCCTGGCACTTCGCCAACAACTAGCAATGGTAAAGAATAAGCCACGCAAGAGGCTTCGATTCCAGTGGCGCGAACGCCTGTTCCGGGTCTGGCTCTACCGCCTATGGCCAGACTGCCTTAAGACACTTCACGTCTTCAAACCGGATACTCTGGTGCGCTGGCATCGAAAGGGCTTTCGGCTGTATTGGACCTGGAAGTGCCGTTGCCGCCGGGGCGGGCGCCCACCAATCGATCCCAAGGTACGCGAACTTATCCGTATGATGTCCCGAGATAACATTGGCTGGGGCGCACCACGAATTCACGGCGAGTTGCAGATGCTCGGCATCCAAGTCTCCCAAGCGACCGTTGCAAAGTATATGCTCCGGCATCGAAAACCGCCCTCGCAAACGTGGCGGACCTTTCTGAAAAATCATGCCAACGACCTGGTATCGGTCGACTTCTTCACCGTTCCTACGGTAACGTTTCGGATCTTGTATGTATTCCTCGTGCTGCGACATGAACGGCGTGAAGTTGTCTATTTCAACGCCACCGAACACTCGCTATATAAATATTCCTATCTATCTGCCCCCCTATAACCAGTTGGACCTGGAACATGCACCCACTTGCACCCCCACTGCACCCACCGACGTTGACTCTACACAAAAAAAGGCCAGCCATGACGGCTAACCCTTTGATTTCCTTGGAGCCAGCGATGGGATTCGAACCCGCGACCTACTGATTACGAATCAGTTGCTCTACCCCTGAGCTACGCTGGCACTACCACTACTCTTACGTTTTTACTTCATTTGGCTTTCAAAATCAAACCATTTCTTTCATCCCTTGAATTGAATCCGGTTCTGTCCTATAGAGCATTTACACATGAAACTCTCGGGTCACTCTATCCCTGACTTAGCACAGATGCTACGCGACAAGCAGGGCGGGATCAATTGCAGTGGTCTCTTAGGTGCTGAACGCGCATATTTTCTATACCGCATGTATGGGAAACTTGATCGTCCATTGGTAGTTGTATGTTCAAAAGCCAAGGATGTGGAAGACTTAAGCGAAGATATCCGTTTTTTCTGCGGAAAAGATCAACCCCCGATAATCACCTTTAGTTCACACGATATTATTCCGTTTAAACCCCTTTCTTGTGATTCTGAGACCTCATGCCGTCGCATCGAAGCACTCTACCGGATAATGACTGTCACGAGGCCGCCTATTGTTATCACAACGGGTTCGGCTTTACTGCAAAAGCTTATTCCTAAAGAGCGTCTATCTCGGTTTTCAGAATACGTACTGCCTGGCGAAGAACTGGATAGAGACGATTTGATCCGCAAGCTGATTCAGGGCGGATACCAGGAAACGATTTTGGTGGAAGAACCTGGGGATTATGCTGTTCGAGGCGCCCTGGTTGACCTTTTTACCCCTCTTTACTCTGATCCTGTGCGTATTGAATTCTTCGGTGATATGGTAGAGTCCATCAGGACGTTTTCCCCGCAAGACCAACTTTCTCTTAAGCCTTTGGCCGAGGTTGTCATACTTCCGGCCGTGGAAACATTGCTGGTGCCTTACGAAATTGACCAGGTTGTAGGGCGTATCAGCAGCCGTGGACAGAGCCTTGAGATGTCCGGGTTGCGCCTGGAAGAAGTAATTGAAAAAATCAAAAATTATGAGCAGTTTCCAGGGATTGGCGGCTTGTCACCTCTGATATATCCCAGCGTTGAAACGCTCTTTGACTATCTGCCAAGTGGGACTCTTCCAGTTTTGATTGACCCGGCCGGCATCGAAAGGGCAGCGCTTGAGACTGAAGACATCGTAACGAGGAACTACCTTTCTTCATTAGACGAAGGCCATCTATGTGTAGAACCTGAGGAACTGTATCTAAACTGGTCCGAAATGGCAAGCAGGGTTGATCGGATTCAACATATTGCCGTTAAGATGGTCCCGGTAACAGAAGGAAAGGAAGGTGATTTAAGTTTTAGCGTAGGGAAAAACGATGCTGTTATACAGCAACTTAAGGCCCGGAGAGACCCTGAAGCCTTGTTGAGTCCTTTAGTGGACTGGATCAATCTTTCTCGCGAGAACGCCTGGGCGACTTATCTCATTTGTGGCAGTGTGAAACAAGCTAAACATCTGGAAGAGCTTATCATCCCTTATGGTGTTGACCTAGAACACCTCAATGCCTTTGTCTTACAACAAGACGGCCGCAAGACACCAAGGATATGCATTGGTCGGCTTTCCTCCGGGTTCATTTGGCCCCGGGAAGGCGTTGCCGTTATCACCTACGAGGAAATCTTCGGCTCAAGACGTCGGCTTTCCAAAATTCTAAGGAAAGAGGCGATACCCCAAGGGATTGCATTCCAAGAGCTAAAAGCCGGTGACCTTATCGTTCATGTTGAACATGGCATTGGCCAATATGGAGGACTTGTTAAGCTTGAGGTCACAGGTCTTAGAAATGACTTTCTTTGTATTGAATATAAAGACGGAGACAAACTCTATGTCCCTGTGGATAGAATGAACAGCATCCAGAAATATGCCGGGGTTGACGGTATCACACCGCGTTTGGATAAGATGGGTGGTAAATCATGGGCACGTGTCAAGGAGCGGGTTAAAAAATCCGTGCGCAAGATGGCCGGCGAGTTGCTCAAACTCTATGCGTGGCGCAAGGTTCAACAGGGTCATGCATTTTCGCCGCCGGGCCAAGAGTTCAATAGCTTTGAAAACAATTTCGAATATACAGAGACACCGGATCAGACCCAAGCTATCCAAGATGTCATGGATGACATGGAATCATCTATGCCGATGGATCGTCTCATCTGCGGCGATGTCGGTTACGGTAAAACGGAGATTGCCCTGAGGGCTGCATTTAGGTCTGTGTGGGAAAACAAACAGGTAGCGTTCTTGGTTCCAACAACAGTATTGGCTGAGCAGCATTATCAGACTTTTAAAAAGCGTTTCGAGTCTTATCCGGTTGAGATCGAAAGCCTAAGCAGGTTTCGATCTCCAGCTCAGCAACGCAGCGTTGTGCAAAGGCTTAAAGACGGACGAGTAGACATTGTGATAGGGACCCATCGGCTCTTGCAAAAAGACATTGGTTTTAAAGAGTTAGGCCTTATCATTCTTGATGAAGAACAACGATTCGGGGTGGCGCATAAGGAAAGATTAAAGCGGTTTCGCCGTACGGTAGATGTGTTGGCACTCACTGCCACACCGATACCCAGGACCCTCCACATGTCTTTGTTGGGGGTCAGGGATATGAGTGTTATCGCAACGCCTCCCGAGTATCGCTATCCAATAAAGACATATGTTTGTGTGATGGATGATATGATAGTGACAGAGGCCATCCAGGGGGAACTTCAAAGGGGGGGGCAAATATTTTTTGTTCATAATAATATCCGTACAATATGGGCAATGGCTCGTCGAATTCGATCGCTGGTTCCCGGCATCCGAATTGGTGTGGCCCATGGGCGTATGGGTGATGAAGAACTCGAAACGGTAATGCTGCAATTTTTACATCATGAGATCGATTTGCTGGTCTGTACGAGTATTATAGAGTCTGGTTTGGACTTTCCATCAGCCAATACCATTTTGATCAATCGGGCAGATAAATTTGGTCTAGGACAGATTTACCAACTCCGGGGTCGAGTTGGGCGCAGAGACGAGCAGGCCTATGCATACCTATTTATACCTCACGAAAATGCCATTACGCGTGATGCTCAGAAACGTCTGCGGGTACTTATGGAGCATAGTGATCTCGGTTCAGGTTTCCAGATTGCTATGAGTGATTTACAGATACGGGGGGGGGGGACCATCTTGGGGCCGACACAGTCCGGACAAGTGGCATCTGTGGGTTATGAGATGTACCTGCAACTCATGGAGCGGGCAATAAGCGAATTAAAAGGCGAGCCGGTCGAACCGGAAATGGATCCGGAGATCGTGGTTAGTATCTCGGCCTATATTCCCGAGGGATATATTTTTGATATTGATCAGCGCCTGACTGTTTACAGGCGTTTGGCAAAGGTTGCCAGTAACTCGGAGATCGAAAAGATCCGCGAAGAACTTCTTGACCGTTTTGGTCCCCTTCCGGACGAGGTAATGGCGTTGTTGGGAAAGATCATGCTGAGAGTGTTGTGCAAAAAACTATGTATACAGCGCCTGGAATTGGGTCCCCGGAAAATGGCGCTTGTCTTTTCTGAGATGACCCCGGTTACGCCCGAAAAAATTATGCGCCTCGTTGCAAGTGATCCAGAGCATTTCAGATTGAAAGCAGACTATGTACTTCAGGTAGGAATAGTTTCCGATGGGCATATTGAGGCCATACAAACCGCCAAAAAGATCTTGCAAGAATTAGGTTCATAGTATAACAATGAGTAATTAAGAATCGAGAACATGGATATATTCTGTGATTTCAGTTGGATGTGTGTTTGAAAGGATTCAAGGGGTCAAGGAGTCATGGATTGCGGCTTTCACCTTAAAAAGATGCAAGTGAAATTCAAAGCATTATAGAGAATTAAATCATTAGAACGAAAAGCACTCGGCCACTTGAATCCTTGAATCCTCGAATCCTTTGCAAAATCTACTCGGCAGAGGAACCGTTCTAAATAATTGTTCTTTTCTATCCGTATTTATTGAGAAGATGCTATGAGCAACTGTGCGAGATTGATAATAATTTTTTCCGCCGCCCTTCTTTTTTTTGCGTGTGCTGAGAAGAGCGAACTTGACCATAGAGGTGAAACACTTGTTCAGGTTGATGACTGTGTGTTGACCCTGGCAGAATTTAGTGATTTTTTTGAACCTCTTGGAATGGATTATGGCCAAGATAACGAAGGCCGGGGGAAAGCCCGTCTTAGGTTCTTGTCGCAAATCGTTGAAGAGATGATCATCCTCAGGCGTGCGGAGGAACTCGGCTTGCGCGTGACCGATCAGGAACTGAAGCAAGCCATGGACAACATGGGTGAAGGTTATGGAAAAAAAGGTTTTGAAAATATGTTTATGAAAAGGGCCATTTCCTTTGAGACGTGGGAAAAGAGGCTGAAGATGCAACTTCTTGTCGCAAAGGTAATCCGGAAAGATCTCGCGGAAAAGATTCATGTCGCTCCCGAAGAAATCAAGGACTATTGTGACAAGCACTCTGAGCAACAAAGTCATGGCAAACAAGTTCGAGTCCGCCAAATATTATTGTCCACCAAGAAGCAGGCGGAACAAGTCCTGACACGGATCAATGAAGGCGGGGGGTTTGCCGCATTAGCCCGTCTTTATTCTACAGCGCCGGAGTCAAGTAAAGGGGGAGACATGGGGTATGTATCGCTGGGAGAGCTTCCGGAAGCGCTCGAAAAAGCTATTTTCTCCTTGCAACTAAACAAGGTAAGCCCTGTGATTAAGACCCCCTATGGATACCATATATTTAAGGCCGTGGGAACAAGGCTTCCGGGTAAGGTTAACATGGATGAGTGGATAGACAAGATAAGGAAAGAGGTAAAGGAGAAAAAAGCTGAAATAGCCTATGAACCGTGGTTGGCAGAATTGCGGTCAAGGTATGAAGTAACCGTGAATAAAGAAATTATCTAGGAGGCTGTCCGAGAATGGCTCTTTTTCCCAATCTCTGTGTCAGGCTCAAATTTTAATCCTCGAAATATGTCAATATATTCCTACGGTTAAAATTTTCGCCTTCCTTGACCTTGGAAAAAATATCTCATTCTCGGACAGCCTCCT
>CAYSBQ010000107.1:0-9929 GCA_964429315.1 uncultured Desulfobacterales bacterium | reverse complement strand
GATATTTTCTATACTTCACTGAGGTATATATTGATATTATATATTGGACTGCCTAGAGCCTATTTGATAAAAAGAAAGAAACGCTCTAGCTGGCGTTTCCTGGTTTTGAGGTCTTGCCGGGCGGGGCATCAAATTTAAACGGCGTTGATTTGTTTCAAACAGAGGAGGCATGGGCATGAAAAGATTGCTGGCTAAGATGATGGTGGTTTTATGTGTGTGTGGGATGGCAAGTTTTTCCTGGGCGGGAATCAAGGTGCAGGTCGACGATCAAACAAAGGGCGAGGTCGGTATATGGATGCAGACGTGGTATCAGTGGGTTGAGGATGGCAAGAGCACGAACAACAAGGATTTGAATGACTTCATCCTGCGCCGCGCATACCTGTATATCAAAGGTCAGGTGACGGACCGCGTCCACTTTTTCACCCACATCGCCTCCGACAAGGTCGGACAGGACGAAATGACTGAGAGCCCCGGCAACGGCTTGGGAAGCGGTGTGGCATGGCGGGACCTGTGGATCGCCTTTGACCTTAGCGACAGCTTTAAGATTCAAATGGGACGCATGTATGTGCCCCTGACCCGAAACTACGGCACAACCTCCACAAAATGCATGTTGACCATGGACCTGCCTTTCTTGCAGGGAGGCTCGCGCGGGGGCATATTCTACGCCCAGAAGGTGGGCCGGGATGACAGTATCACCTTGTGGGGCAATCCCATGGACGGATTGATTCAGTATCGCCTCATGGTCTCCGAAGGCGTTGAAGGAGACAGTAACCCCGACGATAATCTGCGCTTTGTGGGCAGGCTTTCAGTAAGCCTGCTGGAACCTGAAAAAGGGTGGTTCAACCAAGGGACCTATCTGGGCAACAAAAAAGTCCTGAGTTTCGGTCTTGGCATGGACAGCCAGAAAGATCTCACGCTCAGCAGTCTGGCCGACCAGGACAATTTCGTTTGGACGATTGACGGGTTTTTTGACTATCCCGTGGCAGATGGCGCCGTGACCGCAGAGGCAGCTTATATCAATATTGATAACTGCACACAAACACAGCCGCAGGCCTACACTTCCCTTAGTGCTGGCGATAATGCAAAAAACTGGTACATAAACGCCGGATATCTTCTGCCCGGTTCCATTGGCCCTGGCCGTTTGCAGCCATACGTGCGCTATGAGACGGTAGATGTCGACGAAAGGGATTCTGCCACGGACTATGAAACCGATTTCTGGAGCGGTGGATTAAACTATTACCTTAAGGGGCACAACGCCAAGCTCACGGCAGATTACATGCACGTTGCCCAGGATAGTCCTACTTCCACCAGAAAAGACCGAGACATCTTCACCTTTCAGATGACCGTTGGATTTTAGGTAAGAGTTTGCGAGAGCAACAAGAATATAAAGCTCCTTTTGGAGTCTTGAACAAAAGGCGGCCAGATACTTTTTTGGTCGCCTTTTGTTTGCCAAATAAATCTTGATCGGAATCAGCAGAAAGCTTAGCCGGGCGGCTTGACATGCTGCGCCTGCCTCCACCTGATTTCGTGGAAGCTCCTATAAGTTCGACGGGTTGTAGAAATTTCGAGACGTTTGTTTACCTTTGATCTTCCCTCCTCTTTGCTTGTTCTTCCATTTTTCTCCGAATATGTTTTTTTTTGGACCAGCGTTGGAATGTTCCTATAAGCCCGCATTCATAGGCACGGTCAATGCGGTTTTCCTCCATTTTAAGCCCTTCGGCGCCTTGCATGGCAGCCTGAATGCAGGGTTTTACAATGGGACACATCATGCATCCCGGCGGCGAGGTGCGAAACCCGTCTTCGCCCATCGGAAAAACCTTCTCCAGTTGGCCAAAGCAGTCAAGCGAATCTGTAGGGTTATCGGACATTTTAGTTGCTTTTGCGTAACTTCTTTTACAGCTTGAATGTTGCTGAGGTGTTGTGCTAAGAAATACTCTCCTGTTAAGAGGTCTATATCATAAATACGCTTATTAGCAGAACAGTTTTTACAAAATAAAAAGGGACTTGCTATGCCGGGGGATGAAAGTGCATTAGGGATAATTAGGAGACATAGGAGTACGTTCATTGCTATTTCTGTCTTTTTGCTTTTACTTGAATTGGGAATCTTCGCAGTTGCCGCCCTCAGGTCGGGCAACCATTATAAGCTTCAGTTTATAGATAAAAATGGAGATATGGTCTATGAAACGGATGGCAAGAACCTTACTGACTTTAATGTATATCATTTTGAAAAGGCCCATGGCCCCGTAGAAGGGTATCGGAGAAGGCTGGTAAAAAATGACCTTCCCTTTCCATTCAGGGCCTGGTTCGTTGCCGCAATTGGGATCCCCCTTGGACTTATTCTGGGCTTTGTTTTTATACTGAGAGCATATACAACAATCTTCTATGGTAAAGAGAAAAGGGCTGGTGAACAGTCTCCAACAGAGGGTCGCTACAAGACGCGCATGGAAAAGATTATTGGCGGGGTTCAGAAGTTCAATATTTTCGTTGTCGGTGCCGCCATCTTCTTGGCAGCCATTGCTTACTGGATTTTACCGAACTTGGTGATCTATTTAGGGGAGGTTGGTGTTGAGACCCTGGTCAGATTCAAGTGGGTTTTTCTGATTGTAGGGTTCGCAGTTTTTGCCGTTGTGGTATGGATTATATACTTGAAGTTCCTTTTGGCAAAAAAAACAATGGATAGTCAGGTCGACGTCGATAAATACCGCATGCAGCTTGAATATAAACATGGCGCCAAATCTGTTCCCCAACTAGAACATCAAAAAGGGGAAAATGGCAACACGCCCCTGATTAGCTGGGACACTGTTGAAGTCGTTGATGAGCAGGGTGGCGAATTAAGCTAGTTTCCAATTCAGAAATGGCCCTTTTTCCTCTGAGCGGCGTTCTCCGCTGGTTTTTCGCCTGCGACGTACGGCACAAACCGTGCCGCAGTAAGACGCAGATAAGAATTGGCGGAAACCAGCGTCACTCCAATTGCCCAAGTTTTGACAGTTGCAAAATCAAAAAGATGTTGACAGAATGCGCGGTGATTGATATGATGCTTCTCAATGTTTTGGTAGAAAGAAAGGGATCAAAGGCATTGACTATATATTTGACAAATAACTGGTCTTGGTGGTGGCGCACAACCCTTGAAGTGTGCTCGCCAGGCTAGCTTTTATTCAACTTTGAGCTAAAGCCGTGAGCCACTTCAAGGCCCACGGCTTTTTTTATCTTTCTTAAAGGCCGTGGGTAATGAACTTGCGGCCTTTTTATTTGTGATAGGAGTAGAAGTGCAAATGAAAGAAAATATATTCCCCACAAAAGAGGATTTCATAAAACTTGCTAAAACCCCAATTTTCCCCGAGACTAGAGCCGCGAATCTAATTCCAGTCTATCAGGAAATCCTTGCCGATACCGAGACGCCAATCCGTGTTTTTAAGTCCCTTAGGCCAGACCGGTACAGCTTCCTCCTTGAAAGTGTGGAGGGTGGTGAACGCTGGAGCCGTTACAGCTTCATGGGAATGGAGCCTATGCTTACTTTTAAAAGCAAGGCGACCAATGTAACTGTCGAGTCAGACACCGGAACGGAAGAAATAATAGTCAAGAAACCTCTCCAACTCCTCGAAAGATATCTTGCAGCCTATAGGCCTGCCAAAATCGAAGGTTTGCCACGCTTTTTTGGCGGGGCCGTTGGTTACATAGGCTATGAAACAGTCTCTTTCTTTGAAGCGATCCCCGATCAGCTACCTGATAAACTTGGTGTTCCGGATACATGGTTTATGGTTCCAAAGGTCGTATTGATTTTTGACAATCTGAAACAAACGATCAAGGTTGTTTATAATGTCCATCTGAGCGAAGGGGTTGAACCTTCAGCCTATTATGACAAAGCTGCGAGACATATCGTGGATATTGTTGATCGGCTAGCACAAGGCGCCGGTATTGAAACAAGACCTCGTCAAGTATCTTCTCCGAGCCGGATCGAAAGCAATATCCCACAGGAAGAATTTGAATCGATGGTATCAAAGGCTAAGGACTATATCCGCCAAGGAGAGATCATTCAAGTAGTCCTTTCTCAAGGCTTTGAAACAGCCACTAGCTCTGAGCCCTTTGAGATATATCGCGCGCTTAGGAGAGTAAACCCGTCGCCCTATCTCTTCTATCTTCAATTCGACGGGACGGCTTTGCTTGGCTCTTCTCCCGAAGTGATGGTACGACTCGAAGATAAACATATAACACTCAGGCCTATTGCCGGAACAAGGCCTCGGGGAAAAACCGAGACCGAAGATAAAAAGCTTGAAGCGGAGCTTCTGGCCGATCCCAAGGAGAAGGCGGAACACGTGATGCTGGTCGATCTGGCAAGAAACGATGTAGGACGTGTTTCAGAGTTTAAGACGATTAAACTTAGCGATCTTATGATCGTAGAGCGTTATTCCCATGTTATGCATATTGTCTCCAATATTGAAGGGGTGTTGAAAGACGGACTAACAGCCTTTGATGTCTTACGGGCATCTTTCCCCGCTGGAACGGTCTCCGGTGCGCCAAAGGTCAGGGCTATGGAGATTATTCACGAACTGGAACCATGTCGACGTGGTCCCTATTCGGGAGCAGTGGGATATTTTGGTTTTGATGGAAACATGGACCTTGCCATTACCATACGTACTATACTTATGAAGGATGCAAGGGCCTTTATCCAGGCAGGCGCAGGAATTGTGGCGGATTCAAACCCTACTAATGAATATAATGAAACAATTCATAAGGCTTCAGCGCTATTTGAGGCCATAAAACTTGGTTCTACGTAACCGGAGTACAGCAATGATACTTATTATCGACAACTACGATTCCTTTACTTATAATCTTGTTCAGGCATTCGGTGGCTTGGGAGAAACTATGAAGATCTACCGAAACGATCAGATTACCATAGCTGATCTTGACAAGCTTAAACCAAACAGACTTGTCATTTCTCCAGGACCAGGTGTGCCCAGTGGCGCCGGCATCTCGTTGGCAGCCATCAGGCATTTTGCCAAGTCTATTCCCGTTTTAGGAGTATGCCTTGGACACCAAGCCATTGCGGAAGCATTTGGGGGCGAGATAGTGGCGGCCAGAGACCTTATGCACGGCAAGATCTCCAAGATTCACCACGACGGCAAGGGCTGCTACGATGGAGTCTGTCAGCCTTTTGAGGCAACTCGATACCATTCCCTGGCGGTAAGGCGCAGTAATTTGCCTGAATGCTTTGTAGTTTCTTCCGAGACCTCGGAAGGTGAAATCATGGGAATCAGGCACAAGGATTTGCCTGTTGAAGGGGTGCAATTTCATCCCGAATCTTTTCTTACACAAGATGGAGAAAGGATTTTGGAGAATTTTCTGCGTCAGTAATCGCAAAACCAGCCCTGTGGTAAAGATGATGAACGAACAAAAAGGGGGATAATAACGATGATCAAAGAGATGATTCAAAAAGCAGTGAAGGGCGTCGACCTTTCTGAAGATGAAATGGTCGGTGTGATGGACGAAATTATGGAGGGAAAGACAACAGATGCCCAGATAGGGTCCTTTATAACAGCCTTGCGTATGAAGGGGGAGACAATTTCAGAGATCACTGGCGCGGCCAGGGTTATGCGAAAAAAAGCTACGCGTATCCGTATCTCAGACGAAGCAGTTGACATAGACAGGGATGAGATAAATGTGGATCGGGAAACCATTGTTGATACCTGTGGTACGGGCGGTGACGAGACTAATACCTTTAATGTTTCCACAACTACGGCCTTTGTGGTGGCAGGCGGAGGACTTAAAGTAGCCAAGCATGGGAATCGAAGCGTTTCCAGCCAGTGCGGCAGCGCTGATGTCTTAGAGGCCCTTGGTGCGAATCTAGAGGTTGTCCCCGAGGTTGTGGAGCAGTGTATTGAAAAGATCGGCATCGGATTTCTCTATGCACCAAAGCTTCACGGAGCGATGAAATACGCAATAGGTCCCAGGCGCGAGGTAGGCATCAGATCTGTCTTCAATCTCCTCGGCCCCCTGACGAATCCCGCCGGTGCAAATGTCCAGGTCCTTGGCGTATATGACCAGGCCTTGACTTCCGTGCTGGCCGAGGTACTTGGACGCTTGGGAAGTAAGCGAGCTATGGTGGTTTTTGGCGAGGGTAGTTTTGATGAAATAAGTATTACCGGCCCTACCCACGTGAGTGAACTGCAAGACGGCAAGGTTAGCAATTATAGCATTGAGCCAGAGGATTTTGAGATGACTCGGGCTGATATTAAGGATATTAAAGGTGGGAATCCCGAGGAAAATGCAGGTATCATCCGAGAAATACTGGCTGGTCAATATGGCCCTAGGCGTGATATGGTACTTTTGAACGCGAGTGCTGTTTTCTATATGTCCGGCAAGGCCAAGGATATGCACGAAGGGATCAAGGTGGCAAGTGAAAGCATTGATTCAGGCAAAGCGCTGGAAAAGCTTGAGCAGCTAGTGGAGATGACTAACTTGAATTGAAGATGATACTAGATAAGATCGTAGCCCATAAGAAAAAAGAGCTTGTGTATCGCAAGGAGAGGTATCCCCTTTCCGGTTTAAAAACAACTGGCCGGGCGAACACGGCGCCGAGAGGATTTGGAAAGGCGCTAAAGGCGTCATCGCAGACAGCGCTGATCGCCGAGATAAAGAGGGCCTCGCCGTCTGCCGGTTGGATTAGAAAAGATGTAGATCTTGTTGAGCTTGCAAAAACGTATGACCGCTGTGGTGCTTCTGCCATATCCGTACTTACTGACGAGGAGTTTTTTAGGGGAAGTATTTCCGGATTATGGGAAGTTAAACAAGCCGTCGGCATTCCGGTCTTGCGGAAAGATTTTATTATTGATCCTTATCAGATCTATGAAGCCCTGGCATTTGGCGCTGATGCAATATTGTTGATCGTAGCGATCCTCTCTGATAATGAACTCAAAAGATTCCTTTCGCTTTGTGAAGATTTTACACTCGACGCATTGGTAGAGGTTCACACAAAAGGAGAGTTGGACAAGGCCATTGAGGCCGGGGCAAATATAATTGGGATCAATAACAGAAACCTCAAGACCTTTGACGTAAACCTTTCTACTACTATAGAGCTTGTTCGGCATATGCCAAAAGATATAATCTGTGTTAGTGAAAGCGGCATTAAGACATATGATGACATCAGGTGCGTTAAAGAGGCGGGGGTAGATGCTGTGTTGGTAGGCACTGTCCTTATGGAAGCTAAAGATACAGGGGAGAAGATAAGAGAGCTTATTGGAATCAGAAAGGATTAAGATGGTTCCAAAAATTAAGATCTGTGGCATCACTAACGAGAAGGATGCCCAAGCCGCTGCCGACCTTGGTGTAGACGCGGTTGGGTTTGTCTTCGCCGAAAGTCCTAGAAGGGTTGACCCTAACAGCGTAAAAAGGATCAGCCTTTCGTTACCGCCTTTTGTTAATACAGTCGGCGTCTTTGTGGATGAGGACCCCGAAGTTGTTACGGAAATTGTCAATTTTTGCAAACTTGACTGCGTCCAGCTTCATGGCGGAGAAACACCGGATTACTGCAAGGGCCTTGGGCTCAAACTCCTTAAGGCCATACGGGTTAAAGACAAAAACAGTCTAGAGGAAATGGCGGGTTACATGGGTCTTATAAAGGGCTTTGTCCTTGATACATATATAAAGGGAAAACAGGGCGGAACGGGGAAGACCTTTGATTGGACTGTTGCTAAAGAGGCAAAGAAATATGGTTACGTGATCCTATCAGGCGGACTTACACCGGCGACTATCAGGGAAGCTATTGATCTAGTCAGACCCTATGGAGTAGATGTGAGCAGTGGAGTGGAGTCATCCCCCGGGATCAAAGACCATGATAAGATGGAAAGGTTTGTAGAAAAGATAAGGAATCAATCATGATTAATCGAGGGTATTATGATCAATTTGGAGGAGCCTATCTTCCTGAGATTCTTATTGCTACCTTTGACAAACTGGTCAAGGCCTTTGAAGAGGCGAAGCGGGATCCTAGTTTCTGGCCCGAGTACAGTGACATCTTGTCTTCTTATTCCTGTCGTCCCACCCCTCTTACCTTTGCCCGGAATCTGACCGAACACTTTGGTGGTGCTCGTATCTATGTAAAACGAGAGGATCTAAACCATACCGGAGCGCACAAGGTAAACAATGTTATGGGACAGGGACTCTTGGTAAAGAGGATGGGAAAAACCAGGGTCATTGCAGAGACGGGAGCCGGGCAGCATGGTGTGGCAACTGCTACCATGGCGGCAAAGTTTGGGTTTGATTGCACTATCTATATGGGAGAGGTCGATGTAAAACGACAGCGCCCTAATGTCTTTTGGATGGAACGTCTGGGAGCGGAAGTAATCCCTGTGCGTGAAGGCACCCGTATCCTAAAAGATGCCATAAATGAGGCCTTACGTGACTGGGCGACAAATATGGATACCACTCATTACGTGCTTGGTACTGCATGTGGTCCACACCCCTTTCCGGAGATGGTTTCCTATTTTCAATCGATTATCGGGAAAGAAGCCCGCATACAAATCCTGGAATGTGAGGGAAGGCTCCCCAGTTCTATCTATGCTTGTGTTGGAGGCGGGTCCAATGCACTAGGTATATTCCATGATTTTTTGGACGATCCCGTAGAACTTGTTGGTGTCGAGGCAGGAGGACACGGGCTGGATTCGGGAAAACATGCCGTTCGACTTTCTTCTCAAGATGCCGCCATAGGGGTTGCCCAGGGATATAAGACATATTTTCTTCAGAACGGTGATGGCCAAATGAAAAAAACCCACAGCATTGCGGCGGGACTAGATTATGTCGGTGTCTCACCGATTCTGGCACAGCTAAAGGATAATGGCCGCGTCCGGTTTGAAATAGCAACGGACCAAGAGGTAATAAATGCCCTCTCTCTTACAATCAAAAAGGAAGGATTGATTCCTGCGTTAGAATCAGCTCATGCCTTTGCACAGGCATTCAAGGAAGCGCCAAGACACCGTCGAGATGACATTATACTGATCAACCAATCGGGCCGGGGCGATAAGGATATCTTCACAATAGCAGATGCATTTGCTGATCCGACATGGCAAAGCTTTATTAAAGATAAAGCGGAGGAATATGATGCTTGATTCATATATTAAGGATCGGCTAAGGGAAAAGGATATCCTCTTGATGACGCACATAGTTCTGGGATATCCTACATTTGATGAGTCCTTTAAGATTATCGAGTCGATGGTTGAGGGCGGCGTTGACCTGATGGAGCTTCAAATACCCTTTTCCGAGCCGATTGCAGATGGACCTGTAATACTTCATGCAAATCAAAGAGCCCTTGAAAAAGGGGCAAGCGTTCGCAGATGTCTTGATTTTGCCCAAGAAGTTGCCGCAAACTTTGATATTCCCTTTTTGTTTATGAGCTATTACAATATTCTTTTCAGATATGGCGTTGAACGGTTTTGCCTAAAAATGTCCAAAGCGGGTCTCAAGGGCGCCATTGTTCCGGATCTTCCTCCAGAAGAAGGTCGGGACTATCTTGCGGCAATGGCCGAATACGGCCTTGCGCCGATCTTTATATTCTCGCCGACTACCTGTAATGAGCGCATGAACTATATTGCCTCCTTTGCAAGGGGGTTTGTATACTGTGTGGCCAGAAAAGGAGTGACTGGTCAGGACACGGCTTTTTCCGAGCAGTTGGATAGATACCTTGCCCGGTGTCGCGAGGCAACTGATCTTCCCCTGGCGCTCGGGTTTGGAGTCAAGGACAAAAAAGATATAGATTTTCTAAAAGGGAAGGCTGATATTGCAGTCATCGGAACACAAACTATCCGATTGGTAGAAAAGAATGGCGTCGGTGTTATAGAGGCGTTTATTAAGGGGCTGGCAGGGAATTCCCTTGGTTAAATCCCTTGGTTCTTCTCCAATTTAGTTGTAGTTAATTAGGGCAAAATAAATGGGTTATCTCC
>CAYSBQ010000106.1:5016-9969 GCA_964429315.1 uncultured Desulfobacterales bacterium | reverse complement strand
CTAAGCACGATGTTGAACTAAAAGACACACTTTTTGCTTGACTTTTCAGCAAATGGTTGGCTCAATGTGGGCATGATTGCAACAGCGGCAACCAAGCAACCAGCCATACGCTCCTTCACAGGAGCGCCGACCAAATACAGGCCGGGAATGATAAAAAAGCTGCAAGATTACATCGCCAACTGCCCCGATACTGTTCCAAGTCTTGCCGGGTTCGGGTTGGTGGTCGGAGTCACAAGTAAAACCCTCCACGAATGGAAGTCGTGGGAAATAAGCGAGTTAGATCAGGAGAAATACCCAAGGTTCGCGGAGTTCCGTTATATGTTGGAGCGATTAAACCAGCATCAAGAGCAATGTGCGCTCAATGCTGGAGCTACGAGTGATTGGTCTCCAGTGATCGCTAAGCTGGTCCTGGCCAAGCACGGATACACCGATAAGGTCAGCGTAGAGCACGATTTAAGCGATCAAGCCAAGCAGATGATGGGGTGGTTTGATGAGCGTAAACAGGTCGATAGCACGGTAGTTCAACCGCTATTGGGGGGCAATGATGAGTGATTGTATGCCATACCTCGCTATCATAACCCTGTGTTGTATGCTTTATGGCTATAATGCCTACAATCATAACAGCTTGTGTGTGCGTGGGTTGCGCCTGTGCACGGGTGTCAATAGGCATGCCCTGCGTGTGTGTGCGTGTGTGCATGCCCTGCGTGTGCTGCTTGGGTCCCCTTGTGGGCGCGAGGGGGGGGGGAGGATCGACCGGAGTCCCATGCAAATAAGAGGGGGGGCCCCTCACATATTTCCACCCCACTTCCCGAATTCCTAGTTTCAAGCGGTGGTATTTCGCAAAAAAAAAAGTCAAAAATTTTTCAAAAAAAGTTTGGTCCCTTTTTTGTTTTTCTACGAGTATTGTTTTGTGGAGATTCTCATATGCGTAGATATCAAGCGACGGGTCCTTTTTGGCTGAAGTTTTACTGGCGTGCTCGGATAATCTGGATGTCGTTTTTTTGGATGTTTCGTTTTAATCTTGGGGACAGGGTTTTATATGGTGGTCAGGAGTGGATTTTAAATAACGGGGTTAAGCCGGCGGTTAATCCTTCTGAAATTGTTTGGGATTTAATTCGTCGTGATCCTGAGTTACGGTTGAGCGTTCGTTCATCTGCTCTTGTCAAGGTTCGGTCGTTTCGGAATTACCTAGGCAGTTGGCGTAGTGGTTACAGGTTTTACATGGGCTACTGGTACTCGATCTGGGTTTATGGTGGTATTAAGCCTTGGATGTTATCTTGTGAAATTTGGCCCAAGCGTAAGAGGGTTTCTGTCTGAGTTTTGTTTCAGTAAGTTTGGGTGTGATATAGGGATGTGTGGCACATGATATATTTTTCCCAAAAAATTTCAAATTTTTTTTCGTCTTTGGTTGAGGTAATTCCTCATGTCTGAATCTCAATATATCAGACCGACGGTTGGCCGGATTGTTTGGTATCACGGTTTAAATCCCGGTTTAAAGACAGAGGCTGCGTTAATCACTCGCATAAATTCTCTTGGTTATGAGCCTCGGGTGAATTTAACTATTTTTTGTTTCGATGGTGAAACTTGCCCGATGTTGAACGTGCCTTTGGTCCAGCCTGGTTATGATCATCCTCCTACTGGTCATTGGTGCGAGTGGATGCCGTATCAGGTGAAGAAGGGTTTTGGCAGTGAGAGCGGGGAGAAGGCTGCTGGGGAGGCTGTTGTCTGATGCCTGAATTAAATGATTGGCAGATGGACTTTTTTTGGTCTTCTTTTGCCCTCCGGATGGAAACATTAGAGTGGA
Source organism: uncultured Desulfobacterales bacterium (assembly GCA_964429315.1). Lineage (GTDB taxonomy): Bacteria > Desulfobacterota > Desulfobacteria > Desulfobacterales. The sequence continues at coordinate 8,165 of CAYSBQ010000106.1, read as the reverse complement.
TCAATCGGGTATTGACTCGTCCGTTTGATCATCCTGATCTTGATGGTTTGGATGACCGGCAATCGCTTTTGATGTCGATTCAGGAACGTTTAATGCATCACGACACGCCTAGCGATTATGTTGGTATTGATCATTTCTGCTGTTGTTCCTATTGCGGTGGTGTATCATTGGCTTCATCGGAGGGCGTTTCTCATGCCTAAGCCGGTAAACAACTTGGACGTTCCGCAAGACGGTCCATTGGTGATGCGTGAGGTTTACGAGCGTCAGTGCAATTGCAAGATAGGGAGTTATCGGCTGAGTGGTTTGGGTTTACGTCACGAGCTCAAGCGTGGTTTGGTTGTTGTCACGGTTTACCGTATGGGTGCTCCTGAGTGCATGACTTGCCGGAAGCCGTTTTCGGGTCCTGTTGATCGGGAGGTTGTTTTTTGTGAGACTGGTGAGGTTGTTTGATGGTATCTGACGTTGAGGAAAAAGTTGTAAAGGTTAGGAAGGTGACTTACTTTGATTGGAATTGCCCTTCCTGTAATTTGGGTCATCATGAGTTTCGGTTTACAGGCGATTGTCCTGACGAGGTTCTTTGTAAGTTTTGTGGTTTGCGTTTTAGGGTTGCTGATTGATGGTTCGTAGTCTTACAGCGAAGGGTTTACGGATACACAGTTTTGTGCTGTGTGATCCGAGCTACAGGGGTGTCGCTGCGATCGTTCGTCGTGCTCAAGAGGATTTGGATGTCCTTTTGGGCTTGGGTAGACCCCCTGCTGGTTTTTACGTTGCTCCGGTTGATCATGGGGTTCAGATGTGGCAGAGGAACGCTCTTTGTCCTGCGATGCCTCATTACGTGACTGAGTTTGTGATTGGTCCTAGGAGTCATATGCCATGTGGTTCTCGGGTTTGCGTGATGAGCGGGGTTGACTTGGTTGAGAAGTATCGTCGTGTTGCTGGTTGTAGGGTTCCGGTTATTGCGGGGTTGTCATGAGTTTAAGCCGTAGAGAGTTTACCAAGGCGATTTTTGGCAGTGGGTTTTTGGCCGGCGGCGGCAGTGCCGAGGCGTCTGCCCAAGAGAAGCGGGCCAAGCATCTCAAGGTTTCGCTTGCGCGTCCTAATGGGTGGAGAACGTCTGGTGACAAATGCTTTGAGGGTGTTTGTCCGAACTGTGGCGTAACAATGCACTTCAGCTTTTCACAAAGCGGTGAAGAGTTGACCAAGTGTCTTGGCTGCGAGATGGCTCTGTTGGTGTACTACGATGCTGAAGTTGGGGTTTTGCTGTCTTTCGACAACTCAGATAGCCGTCATACACGACACAATGGTATGCTTGTTCGTATGCCGGGAGGACGTTTTCGCACTCTCGTTAACGAGTGCCACGACTCTGACGTGCTTATCAAAGTTGAAATTACATGCAGTGTGGGAGGGTGCAAGGGTTCTGTTTCGGGGAACTCCCCATATTTTACGTGCGACCACAACAGTTATCATTATCGTTTTTTCGACAAGCATATGTGGCTGGAAGTTGAACATGACACCTGTTTTCAAGCGAAGATTACTTGTGATAATGAAGATGGTTTTCCATTTCCGTTTAGAAGGGCTTATCTTTCATGAGTAAAGCCAAGCCCAAGAAGATTGATTTGTACGAGTGTCCGACGAGTGAGAAGCACTTGGGTCGTTTGCTCAAGAACAAGGACTGGCGGATGAACAATCTGTGGACGATTGTTGACCGTAGTGGCCGGGCTATCCCGTTTCGACAGAACAGTGCTCAGCGGAGGTTCTACTTGTCGAAGCATTTGTGCAATGTGATTTACAAGGACCGTCAGCGTGGCTTTACGACCGAGGAATCGATTGACATGCTGGACGATGCTTATTTTACAGAGAATCTTGCTTGTGGTATTATTGCTCACCGGATGGCGAGTGCTCTGAAGATTTTCGATACCAAGATCCGTTTTCCGTTGGCGAGTCTTCCCCCGTTTTTGCAGAAGTTGAATCCGATTGTCGAGTTGGACAAGAGCCATGTCAAGTTCAAGAACGGGTCGAGCATTTACGTTGACGTTAGTTTCCGTTCGGATACGATTCATCGGCTGTTGATTTCTGAGTGGGCGGCTATCTGCAGTAAATTCCCCTTGCGTGCGATTGAGATCAAGACGGGTGCCATGGAGGCGGTTCACCCTCAGTTGGACGGCGAGATTACAATTGAGAGCACGTCAGACGGTGGGGCGGGCGACTTCTACGAGCTCTGTAAGGGTGCTGAGATTGACACGATAGCGGCGGAGAAGGCTGGCCGGCCTTTGGGTCCACTGCAGTACAAGCGTCACTCGTTTTTCTGGCATGAGGATAAGAGCAAGGCCACGGAGTCGCTGGGGATCACGATCACGCCTCGGTTGCAGAAGTATTTCAACGATCTACGGACCAAGTACGGTATCGAGTTGAGCCCGGAGCAGATGGCGTGGTATGCGATCAAGCGCGACGGGTCGAACGGTCTTGGCAAGCGAATGAAGCAGGAGCACCCAAGTACAGGTGACGAAGCTTTTGAGGGCAGCGTTGAAGGCGCCGTTTACGGCGAAGAGATTCTTGATGCTACGGAAGACGGTCGGATCGGCCGCATCCCGTACATCCCGAGCAAGCCGGTCTATGTCGCTAAGGACCTTGGCGTCTCGAAGGGTAACGCTGATTGCTCGATCTTCTTCCAATTGAACGATCCCTGGATCGATATTATCGACTACATCGAGGTCGAGGGTAGGGGTATGACCTGGATAGCGCCTGCTATCCTGAATCGCGGGTACTCCTACGACCACGGCGATTCGTTTGTCTTCGCCCCCCACGACGTTCGGAATAGGAGCAAGGAGACGGCCACGCCTTTGATCAATACGATGCGTGACCTGAAGTTGAAGGTCGCTGCGGTTGTCCGGCCCGAGAACAAGGATATGGATGGTATCCAGGCTGTTCGGAATATCTGGTCAAGGCTGCGGATCGACACGCGGAACCTGGTCGAGGAACTGAGTACCCAGCACGGCGGTAATGCCCCGTACAATCACTTCGAAGGGGGCGACAGGTTGGTCAAGTGCCTGAAGTATTACCGCTTCAAATGGGACGAAGAGGGCCGGTGCTATAGCAAGGTGCCGATCCATGACTTTTCCAGCAACGCGGCCGATGCCCTGCGCGAGATC
>CAYSBQ010000106.1:0-5006 GCA_964429315.1 uncultured Desulfobacterales bacterium | reverse complement strand
GTCTTTTCCAGCATCGGGGGCGATGCTCTGAAGACGCTGTCCCTTGCAATCGAGTTCGGTCAAGTCTCCGGCGAATACCACGGCAGTCAGTCTGCTGTTAAGAGTTACTACGGCCCTGACTCCTACGAAGAGTGGCGGCCCTCGCTTGCCCGGGGTCGGATGTACGCGGAATGTGACCCTTTAAGGAATTGATTATGTCCAGCAAGAAACCAAAGATTCCAGCACAGCAGGCACAGGCGCCCACGCCTCGACCGTTTGACGAGGCCTCGCTTGAGGTGTTCCGGAGAGACAAGGCCCGGGACTTGACGAAAAAGAAACGTGGCTACCAGAGCACTGTACTGACAGGTGGTATTAACGACCGGCTGGGGGCATAGGCCTGGTCTTTTGACTTTTAAGGAAAGGTGAACGACATGCAAGGTTGTAAAACGTGTATATTTGCGGTGAATCCGAAGAATTCCGAAAGCAATACTGCGTGGCAGTGCCACTACAATCCGCCCGGTCCAGGGGAGGACGGAGGCTGGGCCAAAATCAATTGCAACGATCCGGGCTGTTCATGCCACATTGACGGTGCGTCGGAAAAGGAGCCGTCGATTGACGAGAAGCTTCACCTTGCCAATCCGACGTTCGGCGACCTGGTAGCAGAGGCAAAGGCAAAGCCCGCTGCACCCAAGGTAGAGGTCAAAGTAAAGGCCAAGAAGGACAATTGACCGGGAGTGACTCATGGCCGTCGAAGCGTTCTACGAACAAAGCCAGGTTCAAGAGTATCAGCAGTCGCCGCTTTTCAAGCGTATCCGCGACCGGCAAGAGAACCTGCAGCGCAAGCGGGAGCCTCGCGAGGACCGTATGGCCGATATTATTGATTTCGTTGACCCCGGCCTGACATCGTTTGACGAGGGCAATCAAGACAAGTTCCGGGGTACGAAAATCTATGAAGGTACTCCACCCTGGGGCCTGCGCACCATGGCAGACGGTTGGCAGGGCAATATGCTGTCCGAATCGCTTGAATGGCTGCACTACTCACACAAAGATCTCAAGGGCATCGATGAATTCAACAAATGGGTCCGGTCGCTCGAAGAGCAGATGTATTACAATTACCGCGAGAGCGAGCTTTACCAGGCCATTGGCTCATTTATCCGTGGCGGCTTATCGGTCGGCTCGCCGGTGATCATTCCATACGAGGATACACGTACAAGGAAAGATCGGTGTATTGTTCCGCACCCGAGAGAGAATTTCCACGGTCCGATGGGCAATTATCATCGCAAGTACCCAATCACTGCGGGCGAGGCTGTACGCAAGTTCATGGACAAGCCCCCGACTGATGCCTTGCAAGGGCCGCTATCGGCCTCGCTATTGAGCGATTATCTCAGCGGCCGGCACTATGAGTCCCATACGTTCGTCATGGCGATCTACCGTAAGGACGACCCAATCTTGGACGGGATCGAAATGTCGGCCAAACTGCGGAACAAAGAGTGGCTGCAGTTCTATATCGAGTGGGACGCCGACGATATGACTGGCAAGATTCTCAAGGAAGACGGCTACTTTACCAAGCCCCATATCCGCTGGGACTACGAGATCAACACGGACGAGTTCTATGCCCGTACCCCGTCATGGCACGCGATCCAGGATATACGTTCCGGGCAGGAGCTTGCCAAGCAGCGGCTAGAGGTTGGTCAGCGTGCGCTCAATCCCCCGATGTGGATGCTGGCCAAGCACCGGATGGGGTATTCCCATTTACCGCGTGCGATTAACACCTACGACAATCCGGACGAAGTAAATAATATTCCCAGGCCGGTACAGGATGGGATTCGGTACGACGTGGGTGTTGATGTACACGAAATGACCAAGAAGTCTGTCGAACGCTGGTATCATACCGATCTGTGGATGGTGTTGACGCAGATGACCGCTGAGAATCGGGGTGAATGGCCCACGGCCACGCAGGTCATGGAGGTCCAGGGCGAAAAGGCAATGCTGATCGCCCCGCGCGTGGGGACGTTTACTAATGTCATGCGGGAGATCGACGACCGCTTTGTGGACATGGCCGACCGTCGCGGTCAATTGCCCGATCCCCCGGGTATTGTGCAGGAGTACATCGCAATGACTGGTATGCCATTGCGACTGGTAGCCGAGTTCATCGGGCCCCTGGCCCAGATCCAGAAGAAGTACCTGGGCCTTCGCCGGATCCAGGCTGGGCTGGAACTGACCAGCCAGTATATGAGCCTTGACGAGAACCTCAAGCATAAGGTAAGACTGTCGCAGTCGCTTGAAAGGGCGCTTGAAGAGTCCGGTTTCAACCAGGACGATATTGTCCCTGAAGATGAGTATCAGGAGTACCTGGCCGAAGTGGCCGAGCAGGAACGTCAGATGGCCATGGCGCAACTTGCCTCCGATGCGATCCCGAAGATGGGTCACGAAATTGAGAAGGATTCGCCCATGGATCTGGCGATGGGGGTGAAGGAATGAAACGCAGATCATTTTTGTCTTGGATACTTCCAGCGTGCTTGCTGCCCGCATGCAAGAAGCAAAAGCCAGAATTTGTTGTTCAGGATTTGGGCTGGGTGGTTGCGAAAAACCATCAGGGATACTGTTGGTGGGAGAAGCGGGCCACGGTAAAACATAGCTCTGGCTGTATGGCTCTTGTCGCCATTGAGGTGTACGACTATGACGAAAATCCGATCCCTGACAATTTGCTTAACGAGAGACTTGAGTTGGCAAAAGAGATGATCAAGAATGAACTGCAATCAGTGTAACCAACTAGTTCTCAGGGAAGAGGCCACAAACGGGCTTTGCCCGGGCTGCCACGGCGCTAGAGAAAAGCTGTACGACCAGATAGAAGCAAACAAAATCGGGGCAAAAGATTTGGCAAGGTTGTTGAAACATGCGAATTTCTTCAATGTGCTGGACTCACCGGATGAAGTGGCGGTCCACAACTATTGGGTTTCGCTGCTGAACGAAATGATCCCGGACTATGATAAGTTTTTGAAAAAGTTAACCCGTTTAATTTCAGGAGACTAGCTAATGAGTTGGGCCGACGACCATGACGCACTGAAGGCCGATACGGAACTTTACGAGTTCGCCAACCGACACCCTTCGCTAGAGGCAATGGCAAAGACCGGCCTACACGCACATCGGGGAATGACGACTTCTTATCGGATACCAGATGAGTTGGATAAACTGTCTGAAGAGGACAGAACGAATCTAACCGCCCGAGCCAAACGTATTGTGGGCGTGCCAGATAAGGCCGACGCATACGAGATCGGTGATCTGCCCGAGGGGATAGACTTCCCCGATGAACTACAAACCCAGATCAGAGAGGCCGCACTGGCCGGCAATGTGCCTGCCGGTGGTCTTGGCAAGGTGGTTGAGACTTACATGAACTACCTGCAGCAAGCCGACCTCGCTTCCAATGAGCAACGCACAGCGGCCCTGAACCAGTTCAAGAAAGAGCTGGGGCCCAAGGCCGATGTTGTGTTGGGCAAAAAGAACGCTGACGGCACTATCGAACTGGGAACCGCCCAAAGGGCTGCAATGCAGTTATCCGAACAATTGGGCATGGACTACAAAGATGAGCAAGGGACCCAGAAAAGCCACTTGCTCGACTGTCTGGATGCGACCCAACTGGGTGACCGCATTCCGCTGGTCAAGGTGTTTCAGCATCTATGGGACACCCTGTATGCCGAAGGTGAGCCTGTACTGTCGTCTGGCGATGCAATGCTGGGCACAGATAGCTTCTTCGACTACACCGATATGGATTAACAGCTACGCGCAAGCCCTGCTTAACACCAAGTACGGCTTAGATACCCCGTAAGGGCCTAAGCGGCAAACAACATCTGTCGCTGGGAGAAGCCCGGGAAGACTCGGACACCTCCTTCCACGAATATGGAAGTAATGTGAAAGGAGACATTAAATGTCCGAGTATAACATCAATTCGCAATTCACCCTTCTGGAACGCGCCAAACGCTCCGCTGACGGCAAGCGTATCCAGCCCATCATTGACGTGATGGACAAACTGGGAGTGCAGGATTTCCTCAAGGATGTCCCTTACTTCATGGCCAATCAAGGCCTGAAACACCGGATCGTCCGGACGGTTTCCCGCCCCTCCAGTACCCGTAGAAATTTCTATGAAGGTGTTGGTAGCAACATCACAACCACTCAGGTTATCTACGAGCCTGTTGTCCTGTTCGAGCAGCGTTCCGAGATCGACGAGGATGAGCTTGACACCGTCGAGAATCCCAAGGAACTTCGCCAACAGGAGGACGAAGGACACATCAAGGGCCTGATGGAAGACTTTGTCACAGCGATGTTCACAGACGCCAAGACAAGCGGCTCTGAGTACATTGACGGCTTTGTAGCCCGGCTGGGCACCCTGAGCTATCCCGGCCACACAACGGAGACTCTGCCCTACGTCTGGGACAACGGCGGCGCTGCGACGTGCTCCAGTATGTATATCGTGGAGTGGGGGCCCCGTGCCTGCCATGCCCTGTACCCGTCCGGCCGTGCGGCCCGGGGTACGATGTTTGGCATCGCTGCCCGGGACAAAGGCAGAGAGAAAATCCTCGATTCCTCCGACAAGGCATTTTATGGATATGTCTCGCAGTTTAAGAAGTGGTGCGGTCTGGCTATCCATAACGACTGGAAGTTCACCCGAATCGCCAATGTTGTTTCCGCTATCGGAGATACGAATTCGATTGACGAGGACGTGATTATCCAGGCGATCAACCATGGTAAGTTCAACATCGGCGCTTCGCGGATATACGTCAATCCGTACATCAAATCCCAGATCGACAAGAAGGTTAAGGACAAGGCCTCCGCGGCGTGGTCCATTGTGGACACGTTCGGTAAGTCCGTCCCGGCTATCTGGGGGATTCCCGTCCGCGTGCTCGACGAGTCGATCCTGCCTGCCGACGAATCCGCCGTATCATAACAAGAACGTGACGAAACGTGAAAGAACGTGAAAGAACGTGAAAGAACGTGAAAGAACGTGAAAGAACGTATCGAAACGTGAAAGT
>CAYSBQ010000105.1:0-9991 GCA_964429315.1 uncultured Desulfobacterales bacterium | reverse complement strand
AGAAATCGAAAGAATGTTAAAAGCGCTGATAAAGTCTTTAGAAAACAAACCCTTGCATCTTTTCAAGGCGAAAGCCGCAATCCTTGATCCCTGGAACCCTTGGACCCTCTTCTCCAACTAAATTGGAGAAGGACCTTGCATATCCATTGCCGGGTTAACGAAAAGACCCTCATCCGATGGAGAAAACCGGCCGAAAACCTGTTAGCCCCGGAAGGTAAGTAAATATCTCTTTTTTTGCCTTGTAGAAAAGTATCTACGCGGAAGCTAAAACGAAAGGAGTGTAACCATGCGTGATGTGAAAGCACACCCGCGCATTCCAACCAGGGGACGCCATGACTCGACGCGATTAAAGGAGGTCCAGGAAACCTGTCCACCTGAGCAGATTGAAAAATGTCATGGCAACGCCAAGGTGCATCCATGCGCGTAGGCCGGGAAAACATAACTAAACTTTTCTTCTCTTTTCTTAGGCTCGGCCTCACGGCCTTCGGCGGGCCTGCCATGGTGGCCTACATTCGAGACCTCGCGGTCAAGAAGAATAAGTGGGTTACGGAAGAGTCCTTTCGACACGGTGTCGCAGTGTGCCAGTCCATACCCGGCGCCACTGCGATGCAGGCTGCAGCCTACGTGGGATTGCGCGCCGGAGGGCCGCTAGGGGCGATAGCCACTTATGTGGGGTTTGGTTTCCCAGCCTTCCTGCTTATGGTGGCGATGGCGGCGTTTTACGGCAAGGCTCACGACCTGGCAACAGTGGTTTCGGCATTCAAAGGCCTACAGGTAATTGTGGTTGCCATGGTGGCAAACGCGACCTTAAGCTTTGGCCGCACATCGATAAAGAAATGGCAGGATGTGCTCCTGGGCATTGGGGCTGCTGCGTTTCTTGTTGTGCGGGGAAGCCCGATTATCGCGATCATCGCTTCAGCCCTCCTGGGTTTGATTCTTTACAAGAACTTGAGCTTCGGGCAGCAGAATAATGTCGGACACGGCCACGGGACCCTGTTGCAAAATCTTGGCGTGCCGCTCCTGATGATTACGGCCATGGCGGGGGGGTTGTTTGCCCTATTTTATCTTGATCGAAAACTCTTTGACCTGTCTGCCTTAATGTTGAAGGTCGATCTTTTCGCTTTTGGCGGCGGATATGCTTCCGTGCCCCTCATGCTCCACGAAGTGGTGGGGGTAAGACACTGGATGGATAGCAAAATCTTTATGGACGGCATCGCCCTCGGGCAGGCAACCCCCGGCCCCATTGTCATCACCGCCACCTTTGTTGGATATCTCATCGCAGGGCTGCCTGGCGCGCTGATCGGGACCATAAGCATTTTCACTCCGTCACTTGTCATCCTCACGGCAGCGGTTCCTTATTTTGACCGCTTACAAAGCAATGACCTCTTTCAGAAGGGCCTTCGCGGGGCGTTGGTCTCTTTCGTTGGGCTGCTCCTAGCCGTGACCATCCAGTTTGCTCTGGCCATCCATTGGGGCGTCTACCAAATGCTCCTGGCGACCGTCGCTTTCATAGCGCTACGCCTTAAAGTTGATATCCTCTGGGTCGTCCTGGTCGGAGCTGTTGTGTCGGCCCTGATCCTATGAAGGTGAAAAGATGAAGGCTGTCAAAGACCAGCAACTTCGAACCAAGCTATCCTGTTGACATTTACATAATATCGTCCCCAAAATAGGTGTTTTTAAGCTTTAAGAAAAATTCCTTCTTCTGGCACCTATGAATAATAGGCCACATACAGCCAAGGATGTAATTATAATTTACTCTTAGCATCTTATTGCTGCTTTCTTAAATGACCCTTTTGGATATGAAAATTGAAGGTTTAAGCCCAATAAATAAGAAAATAACTGATTATATAATAGACATATCCAACAGTTAGCTTGGCCCGGCCCCCATATCACCATTTTTGCTTTTTTTCCTTACCCCTGGTTGGGATAAAAGCGGTTTCCTCCGTGGTGTGATGATTTTCTCGTATTGTTGCCGACTAGAGCCTGTTTCGCTTGGGGATAAAAGGGGACGCAAACACATTCATGCCGAATTGTATTGACATCCGATGCCCTTTTGTCCATACTCACGCTTCGAAAAAGCAAGTCCTCAGCTTTTCTGCCAGTCTCTGATCTCACTTCTTTTTTTGATAGACCGTTACTGATTCCAGCCCCATAGAGAAGGAAAAATATGAGCTTTAAGAATTTGGATTTAAACGACGTCTTGCTAAAGGCGGTTCAAGACCTTGGGTTTGTCGAACCAACCCCCATTCAGTCTGAAGCCATTCCTGAAATTATGTCCGGTGACAGAGATCTTGTGGGGCTTGCCCAGACCGGAACCGGCAAAACCGCCGCCTTTGGGTTGCCCATGATTCAGTTGATTGATTTTGATTTAACCCATACGCAAGGCATCGTCATCTGCCCGACCCGGGAATTGTGTATTCAAATTGCAAAGGACATTAAGAGTTTCTGTAAATATATCAAAATAGCCAGGATTGCTGCCGTATATGGCGGCGCCGGTATCGAAAATCAGATCCACCGGATTAAAAAGGGGGTTCAGATCATTGTGGCCACACCGGGAAGGCTGCTGGACCTGATGCGGCGTTCGGTCATCAACCTGTCAAAAGTAAATTATTGCGTTCTGGATGAAGCCGATGAAATGCTGAATATGGGCTTTCAGGAAGATATCGACGCCATTTTGGACCAAACGCCTGCCGAGAAACGAATCTGGCTGTTTTCCGCCACAATGCCCCATGCGGTGGCAACCATTGCGCGGAAATACATGCATCGACCGGTGGAAATAACCATCGGCAAAAAAAATGCCGGCGCCGAAAATATCGAGCACATCTATTTTGTTGTCCGGGAAAGCCATCGATATCCGGCGCTCAAACGCATTATCGATTTCCACCCCGATATCTACGGCCTCGTTTTTTGCCGCACCAGGAAAGAGACTCAGGAGATTGCCGAAAAACTGATTAAAGACGGTTATAATGCCGAAGCCCTTCATGGCGATCTTTCCCAGCAAGTAAGGGAGCAGGTCATGGGCCGATATCGCGCCAAATCCATTCAGGTCCTCATTGCCACGGACGTCGCTGCAAGAGGTATCGATGTTCAGGATATCACACATGTTATCAACTACAAACTTCCGGATGAACCGGACAATTACACGCATCGAAGCGGCCGAACCGGCCGCGCCGGCAAATCCGGCATCTCCGTTTCGATTATAAATACAAAGGAAAACTATAAGCTCCAGCAGATCGAACGCAAATCCGGCATCAAATTTACTTACCTAAAAGTTCCGGAAGGACAAGCCGTGTGCGAGAATCAGCTTTATGCCATGGTCAACAAACTTGTGGAGGTTGAGGTTAACGATGCGGAGATCGGGAAGTTTCTGCCGCCCGTATACAGCACACTGTCCGGTCTTACAAAAGAAGTGTTGATCCAGAAATTTGTCTCCTTGGAATTCAACCGTTTTCTGAATTATTACAAAGATACGGTTGATATTAATGTGACCCGGGCAACAAAAGATAAAGCTGCCGTCAAGACATCGCGTGGAAAAAAGATCGCCAAAAGACGAACTCTACCGAATAAAACGAGACGCTTTTTCATGAACGCCGGCAAGCTGGACAATATTGTCAAGGGCACGCTTATCAAAAATGTGTGCGAAAGATCCGGCATCAGCGCTGATAAAATCGGCAAAATAGAAATACTGCGGGAATTCTCCTTTTTCGAGGTAGAGTCCGGCAGTGCTGAAAAAGTACTCAAAGCGATGAGAGGCGTAAAAATCGGCGGCAGGGAGGTCCGGATACAGTACGCGGAAGAAAGCGCGAAGAAAAACGGTCACACGAAGAAAAAGCGAAAGGCCAAATAGACACTTTCAATGTCTTCTACCTAGGTTAAGCGGTTCAACGTTCACGGTTAAAGAGCCCTAACTGTCTGATATCAAAAGAAGGATATCTCAGTTAAGACGACACGCATGTTTCACCCAATGGGTGCAAAAGATTAATCTTGGCATTGTGCTGTAAAGTGATGGATTCCAACGGATTATAACCTTTGAACCTTGAACCATGAACCTGTGAATGGTTACTCAAAAAGATATGGCCATTCTGAATCTACAAGATGTAAGCATCCGCTTTGGCGGGCCGCCCCTGTTGGATAGGGTGACGTTGCAGGTGGAAAAGGGGGAGAGGGTCTGCCTTCTGGGGCGTAACGGGGAGGGCAAGACCACCCTGCTGCGGCTCATCAGCGGCAAAATTGAACCTGACAGCGGGGTGATCACCCTTCAGAAGGGGACCACCGTGGCAGATCTTTCCCAGACGCTGCCGTCCGATCTCTCCGGGTCCGTATATGATATTGTTGCGGAGGGGCTTGCCGGGATCGGGTCCAACCCGGAAATGGAACCGGGATGGGGAATCCGCCGTCATGTCGAACCGGTGCTGACACGCCTGTCCCTTGACGCCGATGAACGGTTTGAAACACTTTCTGTGGGATTGAGGCGAAGGGTCCTCCTTGCCCAGGCTCTGGTCGCGGAGCCGGACATCCTCCTCCTGGATGAGCCCACCAACCATCTGGATATATCCGCCATCATCTGGATAGAAGACTTTCTCCGGAAGTACCGTGGCACCCTGATCTTTGTCACCCACGACAGGATGTTCACGGACAGGCTTGCCACGCGGATCATTGAGCTGGACCGGGGCCGGCTTGTGAGTTGGGCGTGCGGATACCGGACCTTTTTGGAGCGCAGGCAGGCGTCTCTGGAGGCGGAAGAGGCACAGCGGGGCCGGTTCAACAGGAAGCTGGCAAGGGAGGAGGAGTGGGTCAGGAAGGGGATCAAGGCAAGGCGAACGAGGAATGAGGGCAGGGTTCGCGCCCTCATGAAGATGAGGGCGGAGCAGCAGGCCTGGCGTAGACAGGGGGGCGCCGCCAGGATACAGATCCAGGAGGCTGAGCGCACGGGAAAGCTCGTCATCGAGGCAGTAGGGATCACCCATGGTTACGGCGGAACCCCCTGCATAAAAAACTTTTCTACAAAAATCATCCGGGGGGACCGCATCGGCATTATCGGACCCAACGGCATCGGCAAGTCCACCCTGCTCAGGATCCTGCTCATGGATATGGAACCGAACGCCGGCCGGGTCAGGACCGGAACACGGATCGAGGTAGTCTATTTTGACCAGCTCCGTGAGCAATTGGACCCGGACAGGACGGTTGAGGAAAATGTCGCTGACGGAAAGAAGATGATCCCGATCAACGGTGGCGAACGACATGTGATCGGATATCTGAAGGACTTCCTCTTCGCGCCGGATCGGGCCAAAAGCCCTGTGCGCATCCTGTCCGGCGGAGAGAAGAACCGGTTGCTCCTTGCCCGGCTTTTTGCACGTCCCTCCAATGTGCTGGTACTGGACGAGCCCACGAATGACCTGGATATGGAGACCCTTGAGCTTCTTGAGGAGCGGCTGCTGGACTATTCCGGCACCATCCTTCTTGTGAGCCATGACCGGGAGTTCCTCAACAATGTGGTGGCCAGCACACTTGTGTTTGAGGCGGGGGGTGTTGTCAGGGAATATGCAGGAGGGTATGACGACTGGCTCCGCCAACGGCCCACGCCGGCCGACTCAAAAGAGTCAGGCGGAGCTCGCACAATCGCAAAACCCAAAACCGAAAAAAGGTGGGCAAGAAAGGACCGGCCCCGAAAGCTTACCTTTAAAGAGGGAAAGGACCTGGAGGCCCTTCCGGCGCGTATCGAAGGCCTGGAGCAGGAGCAGAAACGCCTGTATGGACTGATGGTGGATCCGGAGTTCTACCGAGGGGCGGGAGAGAGTATCAGCCGTGCGCGTGCCAGGATAGATGAGCTGGGGCGGGAATTGGAAAAGGTATACGAGAGGTGGGAAGAACTGGAGAGTATCAAGGAGGCAAATCCGTAGACAGGGAACATAACGCGAGCCCTTAACCCGTGTTAAACCTTGCTATTCCTTATCGAACGCTTTCAATCTGTTATCAACCTAAGAGTGTCCTTTCCCACGATCAAAACATTTTAAGAGTTACGGCAGGATATCAAAAAAATAGGTATGCCTCCTTTTCTCCACCTACTCTGAAATCTGCGTCCCCTAAGCCCCCACATCTCCGGCCCTCCTGATTCAATGCGATCCTATTCCGATGTCGGATGTTTCTGGTAGGCCAACATCATTTTGATTTCTCCGTAGGAGTAGTCCGCGCCCAAGGCATTTTTTACTTCACTGAGAGAATTATTGTGATCTGCTGCAAGTTCCTTTTCAATGGCCTGTTGCTTTTCAGGTGAAAGCAGCTTGTTGATATCTAATTCGCCTTTTTCCACAAAAAAGGTCAGATGTCCTACAATGGTAGATTGTACCAGGCCTCTTTCCTGTGCAATCCGGGCAATAGTTAATCCGCTATTGAACATATCGAAACTTGTCTGTTTCGTGCCGAAAGGTGGAGCCGCATCTTTTGCCGGGGCACTTTCTTCAGGAAATTTTTTAGGCTCCGGCAGTACAATCTTCTCTATCCCGTGTTTTTCGCGATAGGCCAAAACCAGTTTCTCAAGTTCTTCACCATATTTCTCAATGGTTTTCTTGCCGACTCCATTTATTTCCTTTAGATCAGCAGTATTGTCGGGCAGGCATACCACAATCTGGAGCAGTACCTGTTGATGTAAAATTTGAAAATGGGCGACCTCTTTCTCCTTGGCCTTGCGGGAACGCCAGTCCTTCAGTGTCTGAAACAGCTCCGGATGGGCAACGTCCGACTCCGTATAGGCCTGGGGCTGGCGTTTTTTTTCTTTTTCAGGGGCAAAGTCAATTTCAGCGGCTGAAACAGCACGCAGGAAACTTGACGGTGTAAATCCTTTTTCACAGCATTGTACTCCAGCTATCTTTACGGCAATTTCTTTTTTTAGATCACTCAGGGCATTCCCAATTTTTTTGCGAAGTTCGGTATTGTCTGTTTCGACGCGCAACTTTTGCACTGACTCCTCAAATTTTTCGGTAAATTTTTCCTGAAACCATGCTGACGCCTTGCTGATCCGTTCCAGAATAACTGCATCTGATTCGGGCAAGCCGCCATCCGCAAAAATTGTGCGTAATTGCCGCTTAAAATTTTCACTGACAACAAAAATATCTTCCGCAGCCTTTTTCTCCAGATGGCGGATATCCTCAACGCCTGAAACCTGAACTACTCCGGCGTTACCCAGCAAAAGCCGGACAAGATAATTGAGATGGTTGCGCAATAAGGAAAAATCAAAACAATCAAGCAATAGCTGCTGCTGGTAGCTGATTTTGGCTGCCTCAAGCCGGCTTTCAGATGGCGGGTTTTGGCGAGCGTTTTCGTCAAAGCACATGATTGCTTCGTCCGTTTCTATTCCCCGGGATGAGATGGGAGAGCTCAGCACCATGCCATCTATAGTTTTACAGCGGCTTAAGGCCACGTAAATCTGACCATGGGCGAAAGCTGCTTCGGCATCAATAACGGCCTTTTCAAAAGTCAACCCCTGACTCTTGTGGATGGTAATTGCCCATGCAAGTTTCAGGGGGTATTGCTTGAATTTACCGATTATAGCCTCTTCGATTTCCTTCGTTTCTTCGTTTACTGTATATTTAATATTTTCCCAAATGATGGGTTCAACCTCGATTTCCTGTTTGTCGCCGGGGCAGATAACGCGGATGCTTTTGCCCGAAATTTTGGTTATTTTACCGATTTTGCCATTAAAATAGAGTTTTTCAGCAGAGGGATCATTGCGCACAAACATCACCTGCGCCCCCTCTTTAAGCAGAAGAGTGGCCAGGGTCGGGTAGTTATGTTCAGGAAAGTCTCCGGAAATTTCAGCTTTAAAACGGTGTTCTTTTTTGGCCAGGGCCCCAAGTCTGGTCCGGTTGATGGATTCGGCACTTCGGTTGTGGGTGCTTAGGGTTATATAGCCCTGATCTTCGCCCGGCGTAAAATCCCGAATGTAACGCTGATTAAGATCCGCTATGGATGATTCATCAAGCCGGTTGTCACGTACCCGATTCAGGAGCTTGATAAAACGGGCGTCTGACTGGCGATAAATATGCGTCAGTTCAATGGTAAGCAGTTCAGTGAGACCAAGCGCTTTGCTGCTGAAAAAATAAACCGACTCATAATGTCGCTCCAAAAGGCGCCATTCGTTTTGCTTTGCCACCGGAGAAAGCTGATGCAGATCGCCAATCACAAGCAACTGCACCCCGCCAAAGGGCTGATTATTGCGGCGATGGCGACGCAGCACGGCATCCACCGCATCGAGTAAATCGGCCCGTACCATACTTATTTCGTCAATCACCAACAAATCAAGGCTTTGTATAATCCGTTTTTTTTCTTTGCTGAACCTGAACTGGCGCTGCTCATTGCGCTCGTATGTCTCGCTGCCCGGCACAAATGGGCCAAAGGGCAGCTGAAAAAAAGAATGGAGTGTTACCCCGCCGGCGTTGATAGCCGCAACACCGGTTGGAGCGGTGATAATCATCCGCTTCGCCGTTTTCTTATGCAGATTATGGAGAAAGGTCGTTTTGCCGGTGCCCGCCTTACCCGTCAGAAAAATATTGCGGCCGGTAAACTGAACAAAGTCGTTGGCGAGTTGCAGTTCATGGTTTGCGGAGGACATAGTTTTCCTCTTCATGTGCGTTGTTACCGTTTTTTAACGGCCTGAATCGATCCAATATACAAGTTACGAGACCACGGCCCTTTGGGTGATTGGGGACGATAGTGATTGGGTTTCGCCCTGCTTCAGTCATTGAAGGGCTTCAAGCTCAATGTTAGCCCTTCAACATTTTCAACAACTGCTTTCCCGCCCGTTAATAGAGGAACGTCACTCACAGCCCTCCAGAGCTCCCCGTCGACGAAAACTTGGCCTTCTGTCTTATTCCACTGTCTGACTTCAACCACTTTTCCGAACATACCCTCTGCACCACAGACAGACCTTCTGTTTCGATTTTTGACAGCCCAGAACAGAGGAAACACCACATGCTCAATGAGCTCAAAGACGATAAAGCCGATTATCAAGGTAATTATTATGCCTTTCATCATAGACCTTTGTCAGTCGGCGATCGCGTGACCAACACCATACACATATTTCACGAGGGCGGGAAGGGATGATTTCTTCTTCTTTGATTGCGTCGGATCCTCTCAGTCGGGGATCACAACATAATCATCTTCATAGATCCCTTTTTCGGCAGTTGTGTGGCAACCCGAACAGTTGGATAGCGAACCAATGGATTCTCGCTTTAGTACTTTTGGGGAAAGTTCGTGGTGCTTTTCTTGAATATAGGGAATCTCAGTGATTCTTAGCGGCGTACGACTCCGCAGGCTTCTCATGATTTTTACCGCTCGTTTTGCAGAGGAGTGTTCGCAGGCATTGTTTTTCAAGTATTCGCCGATAATCTTTTGTGATTCGGAATCAAGCTCTATGGTCTCTCCAAAATGGTCCCCAAGTCCAGCCATGATTTTTCCCCAGGAACCTGATGGCAACAATTCGGGCAGATACGGAAAATGGCAAGCCCCACATTGTTCTTTGTACGTCGCATTGTTGACTGGATTCAGATAGCGCTTGCCTGAATGCCGAGAGCTTTTGCGATCATCTGTGTGATGATCATCGTCATCATCCCAGTCGAAGATTTTTTGATACCACCTTTTTTCCCTGTGGTCGTCATGGTCAGTCAAGGCGACACAGAAAGCCCCATTTGTAAGGAGAAACATGCCCGTCAAACAAACAATCAATTTCTGTTTTCTGTTCATACAACCCCCACCTCAGTCTGAACCCTATAGTTGCATAAACAACATGGCAAAAGGTTTAAAAAAGCAACAACAGCTTTCCTTTGCGGTCTTTTTGAGTGGTTGTGTGGAATGCACTGCCAGTGATATCCAGAAAAACAGGAAAACGGCCATGTTGTTTACCCTTCGGGAAAGCCGATGATAAAACATCTGCTGCGTTGTCAAGGGATTGGCGTAAACGACTACAGCCTCACCCTTGACGCCTGGCATCTGCAGC
>CAYSBQ010000104.1:9666-10164 GCA_964429315.1 uncultured Desulfobacterales bacterium | reverse complement strand
TTTTAAACAAGGGCTTGCTTACAAAGTAGATGGTGACGTCTTTTATGCAGTAGAACGGTTTAAAGATTACGGTAAACTCTCCGGCCGAAAGCTGGAAGACATGTTGGCGGGTGCTCGGGTAGAGGTAGATGGGAGAAAGCGCAATCCGCTCGATTTCGTTCTCTGGAAGGGTGCAAAACCGGGGGAGCCTATGTGGGAAAGTCCGTGGGGTAAAGGACGGCCGGGTTGGCATATCGAGTGTTCGGCTATGAGTACGCATTTTTTGGGGGAAAATTTTGATATTCACGGGGGTGGCAAAGACTTGATGTTTCCCCATCACGAGAATGAGATTGCTCAATCGGAAGGCGCCTTCGGGACGCCTTTTGCCAATTTCTGGGTGCACAATGGTTTTGTCCAAATCAATAAGGAGAAAATGTCCAAATCGCTCGGGAATTTTCTTATGATCAAAGACCTTGTAAGAGAATATCATCCGGAGACCATACGCCTTTTCCTCCTATC
>CAYSBQ010000104.1:0-9656 GCA_964429315.1 uncultured Desulfobacterales bacterium | reverse complement strand
CAGTCATTACCGTAGCCCGGTAGATTTTACAAAAGATGCCATGCAAGAGGCTGAAACGGGCCTTGAAAAGATATATGCTTTATTGGAAAGACTGACACAGTTCGTTGGATCACATACTATCAGGAATGACGTCGGTGTTGCCGGAGAGTTTTGGGCACGTTTTTGTGAAGCAATGGACGACGACTTTAATACGGCCCGTGCCATTGGATTCGTATTCGACTCAGTGCGACAAGCTAATCGTGTCTTGGATAATATGGGAAAGTCCGATAGCTTTGAGGACAAAGAGACGCTTCACTCTCTTTATGCTGATCTAATGCGCGCAGGAGAGATTTTGGGATTGGGAACGGAGGCGCCTTCCGAATTCTTTGATCAAAAAAAGGCAAGGAGCCTCGGTGATGAAGGTGTTGATGAGTCATTGATCGAAAAGCTTATTGATGAACGTCTTCAGGCACGAAAAGAAAAAGATTGGGCAAGGGCGGATCAGGTTCGTGATCAGTTAACTGCCATGAACATTGTATTAGAAGATCGGGCAGAGGGAACTGTATGGAAAGTGAAAAACTAGAGGAGTTGATCTTTGCCGGACTTTAGGCTGATTTCAGATTTTGAGCCTAGAGGTGACCAACCAAAAGCGATTGAGGAATTGAGCGATGGTATCATTGAGGGCAAACGCCACCAAGTCCTCTTGGGAGTAACCGGTTCCGGCAAGACCTTTACCATGGCCCATGTTATTGCCAAGGTCCAAAAACCCACCTTGATTATTGCCCCCAACAAGACACTGGCTGCCCAGCTCTACGGTGAATTCAAGACCCTATTTCCGGAAAATGCCGTCGAATTCTTTGTCAGCTATTATGACTACTACCAGCCTGAAGCGTACCTACCCGCAGCCGATACTTATATTGCAAAAGATGCCTCAATCAATGAAGTGATTGACCGATTACGGCACTCGGCCACCCGTTCGGTCCTCGGCAGGCGTGACGTGATTGTTGTTGCAAGCGTATCTTGTATCTTCGGCCTTGGGTCGCCGGAAGACTATCTCGAAATGAGCCTCGAGGTGACATGCGGAATCGACTTTGAGCGAGATGTAATGCTTGCCAGGTTTGTGTCGATGCAATATACGCGGAACGACTATGACTTCTGCCGGGATACATTCAGAGTCAGGGGAGAACGCGTGGAGATTTTCCCCAGTTACGAGGATGAAAAGGCGATACGAATTGAGTTTTTTGGCGATACTGTTGAAAGTATCAGTGAAATAGATCCGCTAAGGGGAAAGGTCATTAGATCCCACGACAAGATAGTCATCTTCCCGGCCAGTCACTACGTGGCCACAAAGGTAACACTGAAACATGCCGTAAAATCTATTAGAGAGGAACTTAAAGAACGAATCGAGCATTTCAGGGCAACCAGGAAGTTGATAGAAGCACAACGGATTGAAGAACGTACGGATTTTGATCTGGAGATGATCCAGGAACTTGGTTATTGCCACGGCATTGAAAACTACTCGCGACACCTCACGGGGAGAAATCCCGGGGAATCGCCACCAAGTCTGCTATCTTACTTTCCTGAAGACTTTCTTGTCTTCATCGATGAAAGCCATATCGGAGTGCCTCAAATCCGGGGCATGTATCATGGAGATCGGTCCAGGAAAGAAACACTGGTGGCGTATGGCTTTCGTCTGCCTTCGGCCCTGGACAACAGACCGCTAAATTTTGAAGAGTTCAACCAAAAGGCTACCCAACTGGTCTTTGTATCCGCCACTCCGGGTGACTATGAACTGGAAATGGTCCAAGGAGATGTGACAGAGCAGATTATTCGCCCCACAGGTCTTATTGATCCGACGGTAATTGTAAGGCCTGCCGAAAGCCAGGTGGACGATCTGCTTGAAGAGGTACGAATTAGGGAAGAGCGTGGTGAAAGAGTCCTGGTGACAACACTTACAAAACGAATGGCAGAGGACCTTACTGATTACTATGAGGGGTTGGGTGTGAGAGTGCGCTATCTCCATTCCGACATCAAGACAATGGAGCGCATTGAGATTATACGAGATCTCCGCCTTGGGGAGTTTGATGTGCTTATTGGCATCAATCTACTTAGAGAGGGTTTGGACCTGCCGGAAGTAAGTCTGGTTGCCATCTTGGATGCAGATAAAGAAGGGTTTCTCCGTTCAGAACGTTCCTTGGTTCAAACATGTGGACGGGCTGCTAGGAACGTGTTCGGCACTGCCATTTTCTATGCGGATCACATTACGCATTCAATACAGAGGGCCCTCGATGAGACGAGCAGAAGGCGGGACATTCAGGCGGCATATAATAAGGTCCACGGGATTACTCCTAAAACAATACAAAAGGGTATTACGAACACCCTCAATTCTGTCTACGAAGCTGATTACGTAAGTATGCCTGTCATTTCAGAACCTAAAGCGGAATTTAAATCATTGGATGACCTTGACAAGATGATCAGGCGGCTTCAAAATGAAATGAATGAGGCTGTAAAGAATTTGACCTTTGAGAAGGCGGCGGAGTTAAGGGATGAGATCAAGGAACTGCAAACACTAGATATGGATTTGAGGTGAAAGATGATCGATATTGTAAAGAAGTTTTTTGGAAAAACCCCGCAGGATACTTCTCAGAGGAAACAAGGGGATGAATCTCATGACATCCGCATAGCAACTTGCGCTGTCTTGCTTGAGATGGCCAATATAGATGGTGAATTCAGTGAATCAGAAAAAGAGCATATTATTTCTGCTTTAAAGAGTAATTATGGTTTAAGCAATGAACATGCCGCTGCACTCCTGAAGGCTTCAAGCGAAGAGCGGGAGGAAAGTATTGATTTATGGCAATTTACCAATCGCATTAACCGGTACTATTCCAGGGAAGAAAAAATCCAGATCATTGAAACTGTTTGGGAAATTGCATATAAGGATGGTAGACTTGACAAGTACGAGGATTACCTGGCTCATAAGCTTGCTAAACTCTTTCGCCTGTCCCATAAAGAGCTTATTGACGCCAAATTAAAGGTGATCAAGCCCGGAAGGACCACATCATCAAAGTATTCCGATTGAGGCAAGGCCCCCTTTTATGACTCCTCCCTTGCTATCCCTCTAATGATAATATCATCATAGGCAGACATAATATCTCTTCTGCTGATTACCCCAAGGAGTTTTCTTGAACCAGGGGCATCTATAACAGGAAGTATGGAAAAATCTCCCTGGATAATTTTTGTTAGGGTTCGGAACAAGTTGTCATCCGCTGTAACAGTAACCAGATTCCTTGTCCCGATATCCAGCGCCGTTAGCCTCTCTACACCTTTTTGCTCAAAAGCCTTCTGACAATCTGACATAGAAACTACACCTGCCAACCGTCCTTGATCGTCAAGGACAGGAAAAGTATTAGGCTTGCTCTTGTGAATGAAATTCAGAAGTTTATTAATCTCCATATCCGCTCTTACGCTTTGTGCTTCACGTTTCATAGCCAAACGCACGGGGATGTTCTTGAGCTGAGTAATCTCTCGGTCCTTAGCAAGATCTTGTGTTTGACGACCTGATTTTATTTCTTCTACTCTCTGATTGTAATATTGGATGACCGCCCTTCGATCCAGCATCCCGATTAAGGCCCTGGGGTCTTCATCCTTTACAACCGGAAGTCTTTGAAGGTTGCGAATGGTAAATTTCTTGAGTACCTCATTGAGATCCTCCGAGGGCGTGGTAAAGATAATGGCCGGGTTGGCTACATCCTTCATGCGAACAAGATCCTCAAGATTCTGATCAAATAGGACGCCGCGAATGTCATTGATGGAAAATATGCCGGTCATTTGATTGTCAACATCTGCTACTGGAAAGTAGTGTTGATCCGTAGAAGAAAACATGTTCCTAAAGGCTCTAAGCGACATGTCTTCAGGAACTAGTTGAACCTTCCGCACTTGGGGCATAAGCTCCTTTACTCTGATGGTGCCAAGGACATCGACAAAAAAATCGCCTCTGTGCGCATTGGACTCGAGTTTAGTTCGTACCTGCTTTTCATAGATGGTCCATTTTCGGGAGAGCATATAGGACAACAAGCAGACCAGCAGGCTTGGTAGAAGCAGGTGATAGGAGTTGGTCATTTCACTTACAAAGATAATGGTTGAGATGGGGGCATTGGAAACGGCAGCAAAAAAACCCGCCATGCCTACAACCACGAAGGCCGCAGGTTCAGTCACAATGCCCGGCATGATGTTATAAAAGATTCTCCCCACAGCCCCTCCAAGGGTCCCGCCTATAACAATAGATGGACCAAAAACACCCCCACTTCCCCCTGATCCAATCGAAAAAGAAGTGGTGAATATCTTGCCGAATGCTATGCCTAAAAGGAGTAATGTAGGCAGCTCGTTGTTAAGGGCCATTTGTGCGGAACCATAACCAAAGGCGAGTGTTTCTCGGAGGAAAAAGCAACCTATTGCACCGGTGCAAAGCCCACCAATGGCCGGTTTAAGGTGGTTCGGAATCTTTATTGTTTTGAAAAACCGGTTTATTCCGTAAAAGGACTTAACGTACAAGATGCCTGCCGGAACCAAGATAAAAGCAAGTACGATGTAAGGGCCCAGTTCTATCGGATTATGAAAGACAAAATCGGGAGACTCAAAAAGAGATCCCCACCCGAAGACAAGGCAAAAGACACAATAGCCAACAACTGAAGAAATACCCGCAGGGATGATAACCTCGGCTTCAAACTCAGGCTCACGGTAGAGAACTTCAGCCGCAAATAGGGCAGCTGCCAAAGGGGCCCGAAAGATACTCCCAATGCCGGCCCCCATACCTGCTACCAACATAATTCTGCGTTGGCGTTCAGACAGGTTCAACTTGGTTGCAAGGAATGACCCGAACCCGGCCCCAATTTGGGCGATAGGTCCCTCCCTGCCACCTGATCCCCCGGAGGTTATAGTAAGTACCGAAGCAATGGTTTTTATGAAGGGTATGCGCGCCCTAACGAATCCGCCCAGGTTATGGTAGGAATCAATAACAGCATCTGTGCCATGCCCTTCAGCCTCTGGTGCAAAGGTATATACCAGCCACCCGCTGACCAACCCGCCAAGAGCCGGCAAGAAAAGCAACATCAACCGGTTCAGAGGCTCGCCCGTTGGGGGGAAAAGATGGGTCTCCCCGGCCGGCGCATATGGCCTATAGCCGGCCAACCGTTCTAAGAATACATACAAACCCAGCTGACAAAGGTACTGAAAGGCAATAGCGCCTAAGCCTGCAATAAGCCCGATTAGCATATAATAGAATACCCATTTCCCGGTACTTATAATCTGGGAGGGCTCTGTCTTGGAACTGGAATGTTCCAACTGTTGTTTTTTATCCAAATAAATTGCCATTTTGCTAAATGTTTGGTAGTAGCTGGATAGTTATCTGATACCCTTGGTTTCCTAGAGGCATGAGTTGGTTTTATAACGCTGCTAGGGTTTTGGGTCAAGGGAAAAGGGGTAGCGCTAGACTGAAGGAGGTCAAGATGTTCCTATCCAAACGAATCAATGCAATTAAGCCATCCCCTACCCTAGCCATAAATGCAATGGCAATGGCAATGAAACTATCGGGAACAGATGTAATCAGTTTCGGCGTTGGAGAGCCAGACTTTGATACACCCAAGCATATTCGACAAGAGGCTCAACGTGCCATGGATGGGGGGATGACGCGGTATACGGCTGTCGGCGGAATTCCTGAACTCAAAGACGCTATAGTAGAAAAATTCCTCAAAGACAATAATCTCTCTTATGAACACGGACAGGTGATGGCATCATGTGGAGGTAAACATGTCCTCTACAATTTGGCACAGGCTATCCTTGATCCAGGTGATGAAGTGATTATTCCTGCCCCGTACTGGGTATCTTATCCGCCCATTGCAGTCTTGGCCGGCGCCAAGCCTGTAATTGTGGAGACAAAGGAGTCCGACAACTTCAAGCTATCTCCCGAAGCTCTTGAAAAGGCTATTAATCATCGCACGAAGTTATTAATTCTGAACAGCCCTGCCAACCCAACTGGCACCATCTATAGCCAAGCAGAGTTGCAAGCCTTGGCAGAAGTAATCCTCCGGTATGATATTACCGTCGTTTCAGATGAAATTTATGAAAAGCTTCTTTTCGACGGCAACTCATTTTGCGGAATCGCCCAACTCGGCGAAGACATCAAAGCAAGGACCTTTGTTGTCAACGGAGTGTCTAAGACCTATGCCATGACAGGTTGGCGCATTGGATATGTGGCTGGTAACAGCGAAGCCATTGCAGCAATGACAAAGCTCCAGAGTCAAAGTACATCAAACCCCAATTCCATAGCCCAAAGAGCCGCAGTCGCAGCATTGACGGGAACACAGGATTTAGCACAAGAAATGGTACTGGCTTTCGACGAACGGCGTAGATATTTGGTAGATCGTTTGAATAGTGTGCCAGGTATTCACTGTAATATGCCTGATGGCGCTTTTTATGCCTTTGCTAATTTCAGTCACTATTTGCAAGGGGAAAAAAGCGGCAAGGGCTTTATCGGGTCGGGAGATCTGTGCGAATACTTGTTGGCCGAAGCGCAAGTGGCCCTAGTGCCAGGCATTGCGTTTGGTGCGGACAGTTTCGTAAGATTCTCCTATGCTACGAGCCTTGAGCTTATAACAAAGGGGCTTGACCGGATAGAAAAAGCACTTAAAAAGCTTGCATAGCCATTGATCAATGGCGCCCACAGCGCTATTATGGACGTATGGCCACTGATCAATGACTTGTGGTTATTGTTAATGGCCTTTTCGCTTGGATGCCTTCAAGGGGTTGACCTTAAATGTTTTTGTTTTGTTTGCATCCTTTACGTGTGTAGCCATGTTGCATTTGCCGGTTTTCCACTTTATGGACGGGTCGGGACAAGCAGCGCAGTACCACCCACCCGGGAAATCGGAACTACGATTACATCCGTCGCATTCTTCAATAATCTGGTGACAAGCGCCACCATTAAATGAGCAACCTTTCTTTGTCATGAAGGCACACTCTACTCCTGGCTTTACCGTTGTACAGTCCATTGGAACCACCTCCTTCGTGTCTGTTTTTAAGATTTTCGCAAAAGCCTGTATTTTAACTGATTGCTTAGAGATTAGTCAAGGATATTTTAACTACTTTAGGATTCGCCCCAACAAAAAACCGCTTTCCGGATACTCTGGGTCCATTGGAACGTCTCTTGCATACATCGAATGTACATGGTACCAAACAAAATGGACTCGTAAAATATAAGTAACAGATTAAGAGGGCCTTTGAGCTTTAGAAGCTTTCAAACAAACCTTCTTTCGCCTAAATTCAGGCTAAGTGATTAGGGGGAGATATGCCAATCTATTTATGGCAAGGACGAGACAGGAAAGGAACAATCCAGAAGGGGAAAATAACGGCTACCGACGAGACCGCTGTTAACGCACAGTTGCGTCGCATGCGTATTAAGCCTACGAAAATAAAGAAAAAGCCGAAAGACCTTTTCGAAAATATTTCTTTCTTGCAGCCCAAGATCCACACTTCTGATGTTGTGGTTTTTTCTCGACAATTCGCGACCATGATAAATGCCGGCCTTCCGCTCATTCAATGCCTAGATATCTTATACTCACAACAAGAGAATAAGACGTTCAAGAAATTGCTCAAGGAAACCAAAGAAAAAGTGGAAGGAGGTTCCACACTGGCGGATGCTTTGGGCAAGTACCCTGGAACATTCGATAATCTCTTTGTGAATATGGTTGCTGCAGGAGAAACTGGCGGAATCCTTGATACGATTCTGGACCGGCTTTCCAGTTACATGGAAAAGGCCCTGAAGCTTAAGAAACAAGTTAAATCCGCCATGACATACCCAATTATCGTTCTTATTATTGCCTTATTGGTAGTCGGCGTTATTTTGATTTTTGTAATCCCCGTTTTCCAAAAGATGTTTGCAGACTTTGGCGGCGCACTTCCAATGCCGACTCAGATAGTTATAATCCTTAGCGACTTCGCAAAAAGCAATGTCCTTTACATGATTGGTGCTCTCATTGTCTTTGCCTTTGCCTTCAAGAGATTTTATGCCAGCGAAAAAGGGCGTGCGTTGATCGATGACCTTCTGCTTAAGTTACCAGTGTTTGGTACACTATTGCGCAAAGTTGCTGTTGCTAAATTTACTCGTACGCTTGGTACAATGGTTAGTAGTGGAGTACCCATACTAGATGCGCTAAATATTACGGCAAAGACATCGGGCAACAAAACAGTGGAATCTGCTGTTTACTCGGTTCGAAAGGCTATTAGCGAAGGGCAGACGATGGCGGGCCCTTTGGCCGAAAGCAAGGTATTTCCATCCATGGTTTGCCAAATGGTTGCCGTCGGTGAATCAACGGGAGCCCTGGATTCCATGCTGGAAAAGATTGCTGACTACTACGATGATGAAGTTGATTCAGCTGTTGACAACCTCACCTCCATGATTGAGCCTTTCATGATGGTCTTTTTGGGTGTAACGATCGGCGGATTGGTCATTTCTATGTATCTGCCCATATTCAAAATGGCCGGCATGGTCGGCGGCTAGGGCTAGGGCAGAAATAACTTGGTAGAATTGGCGCTCTGATTTGGCTGATATCATTGAGCAAAACCACAAGACACGAAGTGTGATGTTCTGAAGCTGTTAGGCGAAACCTGTAGCGCTATACCAAGCTCTTCGGAGGATTTTACCAACGAAGAAAGATATCACCTCTCAGAAAAAGCCTCCATACCCGTGGTTACTAAGCAGATATCTGGAATGATTTCACGAAACTTCTTGTCAAGAAGACTCCAGTGGTTGATGTTCTTGCGAGTTATATTTACTACTGCCCTTCTTGGCTCCGCCATTATTGTTCAGCTTAACGACAGACAATCCCTTATTACCCTTCCACTTTTGTTAGTATATGCCCTCATCGGATTCGTCTATGTCGTTACGTTCATTTATGTATTGATATTTAAACGGCTGGGGCCAAGTGTCCGCTTTGCCTATGTGCAAATCAGCCTTGATACGTTTATTGTGACATTACTCATATATGTGACTGGTGGCATTGCAAGCGTCTTTTCCTTCCTCTACTTGGTGGTCATTGTCTATGCCAGCAGCATTCTTCTTTACAAAAAGGGCAGTTTCGTCATGGCTGCTTTGTGCAGCTCACAGTATGGAGCTATGATATGTTTGGAACATTATGGCATCTCTGAGTCATTTCACACTACCAGTGTGGGTTTACAAGCGTATGAAACATCTTTTGTAATTTATAAGATCATCATAACCACGATAGCATGTTTCCTGGTGGCCTTTTTAAGCAGTCATCTTGCTCAACTAACGATAATAACTGAAAACAAACTGAAGGCTAAACAGAAAGACCTTCAACAGCTAGAGGCCTTCAATGCAAGTATTGTATACAGTATGGACAGTGGGCTTCTAACGCTAAATGTTGAAGGGGTCATCACTTCTTTCAATAATGCGGCCGAAGCAATAACGGGTTTTAGTTGCCACGAAGTCCTTGAAAAACCGTTGGCAGATATATTTCCTGAAGCCGCCCATTATTATATGCAATCTATCGAATTGCCCCCCCAAAGACCATATCGTCAAGATATTACATTTAAAAAAAGGGGGGGGGCTGTGGGATACTTGGGCTTTTCCGTCTCTTCGTTGAAAGAACCGGATGGCAAAG
>CAYSBQ010000103.1:9090-10294 GCA_964429315.1 uncultured Desulfobacterales bacterium | reverse complement strand
TTACCTGGAAATCGTCATGGACGGCGAGCGGGAGCGGGCGGTGGGGTATTTGAAGCGTTGATCTATTGGAGCGACAGTAGATTAACAAACCCTCTTCGGCTTGTTGTAAAGGTAGTGATCGTGTTGATGCGCCAGGTCGGGAATTCCCGTTTCAACAGTACAATCTGCGATTAACTGCATTAACGCGTCCCAGTCTGTTTCCCTTTGCGGGCGGTCTGAATCGGCCAGGTGATCATCCAGAAAGGTGATAATCACTGCTTGACCCTCGCGTCCTTTCAGGGGAGCAACAGGCTGGGCGACGCCATCCTGGAATATGCCTTTTATAGATAGCATATCTTTTTACCTCGACTTTAGACAAAATAGGCGGCTCTGCCCTTGTGCAAAACCGCCCTTTGGTAGAAACTTGGAGTCATGTCACAACAAGCATCTACCAAAGAGAACATTAACAAACTAATCGAATTTCGTCAAGCCGTTTATGAGCAGGGTATGCTTGCCCGACGCGATGCCCTGTTTGACCTGCTGGATGCCCTGGTGTGCGAAGGGGCAGTTTCATCCTTCGCAATGTTGAGTCAATCCAGCCGATTTCAGCGCAAGTGACCGAGTTTGTACGCGGCAGTCGAAGATGGAGGCCTCGACAGCGCGTGGCTGCGCACGTATCTGGCGCAGCAAGTGCCACAACAAGGGTTGTGTGTGTTTGCGCTGGATGGCTCACCCTGGCCGCGACCGCGGTCGCGGGTGCTGGATGACCGGCAGCTTGTGTACCAGGCGAGCAGTGACGTGAATGGGGGCACGGTCACCATCGGCTACCCCTACTCGCTGTTGGAATGGAGCGTCGAGCCGCATTCCAGTTGGTCGCTGCCTGTGGATGTGCGGCGCGTGCCCAGTACCCAAACAGCTCAAGAGGTAGGAGCAGAGCAAATCCAAAGCCTGGCACAAGCCCGCGCGACCTTTGAGGGAGCGTTGGACATTGTGGCTGCCGATGGCAAGTACGGCAATGCTGGCTTTCTACGCTCGGTGCAAGGATCGCGGTGTGGAGTGGTAGCCCGCCTACGCTGTGATCGGGTGCTGTACGGCCCACCACCGCCACGTACCGGCAAAAGGGGACGGCCCCGCGTGCATGGACCACGCTTCGCATTTAAAGAGCCGGACACCTGGGGACCACCCGACGAAGAACTCACCTTGGACGACGACCCCTACTGGGGAC
>CAYSBQ010000103.1:0-8990 GCA_964429315.1 uncultured Desulfobacterales bacterium | reverse complement strand
GTTTCCCCCTGCTTGCGGGGCCTGTCCTGCCCGTGCTGCCCACAGGGTCAGTAAGCGCAAGCGTGGGATGAATTAAGGGGGGCGATGGCTGGGTCCTCACTCGGGCAGCTCGAGCATCAGCTCGACTATCACCGTCTGCCGGGCACGCTCGGGCAGATCGAACGCTTTGCTCGCCCCGAGTAGCTCGCCGCCTTGACCTCGATAGACCACCCAGCGGTATCCTCGGGCGCCCAAGTCCTCCTCGGCCACATACCAGGTTTTGCGCCCCTCCAGGCGTTCGAATGTGTCCAGTGTCCCCTGCCAACCTTCGGTGATGTCCTGCCAGCCCTTTTTTGCATCCCTCATCTGGACGACAGTCCACAGATCAGGCAAGTGGATCTCGGCCCACGGCCAGTCTGTGGGGAACTGGACGCGCAGCTCGATAATCCCCCCGGTGATGCGCGGCTCAGGTTTCGGCGCCGCCGAGGGAGTGACGGGCGGCAACGGGGGGATGTTGGGCGCCGCCTGGGTCGGCGACGTGAACCACGCAACCCCCAACACCAGACTCAGCAAAATGACCATCAGGATTAAAGCAACATTTTTCATCTTTACATCTCCTTCATTGTGTGTCGTGCTCGACGCTTCTCCTGCCCTCCCGCAGGTGCTGTCCGTCTGTCGGGATGCATCTGCGGGAGGGTGAGCGATTACACTATGGCATCGAAAGGGTCGAACTGATGTTATTATAAGTTCCACCCCAGATCTCGTGAGTTTCTCTCACCGCGCCATAGTCCGTATCCAGGTTGACGGCGTCCACTTGGACATACACCGGGGTGCCAGGTAGCAACGCCGGTGGCAAGACGCTGAAAGGCGGTATCCCCAAGTAATGTTCGTCATCCACTCTCAACGCGAGCGTGTCTCCCGGCCTCAGAGGCAGGGCCGCCTCAAAGATCCCCCAGAACAAGCCATAATCGGCGTAACCGGTGTACCAGACCTGGTTGACGCCCGTCGGGATGGGGCTGGGGTCGATATAGACCTGCACCCAGAATTCTTGTGTCACCGCTGCGTCGCCTTGGTTGCGGATGACCACCTGCACGTCGTTGGGGGTCGCCACGATGCTGTCTATCACCAGGTCTGGGGCGGAGATAAAGTTTCGCGTGATGATGGGCAGGAAGATCTTGTTATGTTTGGCGATGTTGAGTTCCCACACGGGGATCTCGGTGCGGTTACCCGCCAGGTCCTGGGCTTCGATGTAGAGTGGATACGCGTCGTTCTCGGGGAACACGGTCGTATAGAGCCACGTGGCCTGGATGCTGCTGCCGGTGGGCGTGATGGGCTCGGTCGTCGTGCGCCCCTGGGGATAGTTGTGGTTTTTCAGGAACATGCGGTACAGACCGACGCCATCGCTGACCTCGCCCTCCATGCGGAACTCGACGGTAGAAAAGCCAAACTCGGGCGCTGTCGTAAAGGTGATCACCGGCGGTTTGGTGTCCAGCGTGTAGGTCAGCACCAGCGGCTGGCTGTGGTTGCCCACGCTGTCGATGGCATACAGCGTCAGCTCCTGGTCCGGCAGCTCCAGACCGCCGCCCACCGGGAAGAGGT
Organism: uncultured Desulfobacterales bacterium; assembly: GCA_964429315.1. Classification (GTDB taxonomy): domain Bacteria; phylum Desulfobacterota; class Desulfobacteria; order Desulfobacterales. The sequence goes on along the minus strand of CAYSBQ010000103.1, from coordinate 7,412 downwards.
GACGCCAGGTGGCGGTGAGCGGTTGGGTGGCGCTGGGCACGGCGCTGAAGAAGAGCTGGCCGCGCTGGTAGGCCCCATCGTCCGCGCCTGGGTAGTTGTCGCAAAGCTCTAGCTGCCACGTCCCGGAGACCACTTGGCCGTTAAATTGGCTCAGGCTCTCGGTGGGGCGACGCACGTGCTCGTAGAACGGCGCGGCGACGTTATGCGCGCCGACGTCCTCGCCCAGCGTGACCGAGGTGGCATCGTCCAGCAACACGTCGTAATGCGCTTCGGCGCTACCGCCGGAGAGGATCCTGACCCGCGTGCCCGCCGGCGACGTCAGGTAGGCCCACACGTCGTTGCGGAAGGTGTGGGAGATGTTGAGCCCCACGTTCAGGTCGGCGACCGTAAAGCTGTCGCTGATGGCAAGGGTGCGCGTGATGCAGAAAGTGCCGTTGAGGTTCTGTGGCGTGCCGGGCAGATCCTCGTACACATAGGTCGTCGCCGGGCTCTGCAGCAATGCGTCGGCCAGGCTGCACGCATCGGCCGCCAGGGATGTCTCGCAGATCTCCACCCGGGCCGGCAGCCGCTCGTCGTTGAACGATCCGCTCATCGCCGTCTCGGCCGGGCCGATCAGATGGTCTTCAAAGCTGGCCGCCGTCGCGGCGCTCAGGGCCAGGGTGGGCGGGGTATCGTCCACCGTGAGCATGCGGGCGGCCGACCAGAGGCTTTGCTGGCCGTATACGTCGCTGCCGCGCGCGCGCACGGACACCGTGACGCCGTCGCTCAGGCTCAGGCTGCTCAGGTCAACCGTGCATGCCCAGACCGAGAGGGCCGTTGCCTCGTTGGCGCAGTTGAAGCGCGTACCTTCAATCTCGACGGTGAGGCTGGGCACCGGCGACTGGTCAAGCACAAAGCCGTACAGCGTGGCCTCTCCTGCGGCGATCAGCCCCAGCGCGGAGTCAATCTCGACGTAGGCGGGGGGCTGGTCGTCCACCGCCAGGTCCACGTACAGCCAGTCGAGGGGGTTGCTGGCCGAGCTAGTCACGCCATCGTACACCACCACGTCCACCGTGGCCCAGCCGACCTGGTTGCCCGTGTCGAAGCTGAGATCAATCAGACCTTGGAAGGTGGCCGCCTGCGTCTGGCCGGCAGCGACGTTGTTCAGCGGGACGCTGCGGGTGCAGTACTCGCCCTGGGCGTCGCTGCTGCAAGTGCCTCCCGGCAGGCGCACTGGGCCCCAGGTGCGCACGTCGGCGCTCAGGCCGCTGGCGGTCTGGGTGCCCCGGTTGGTGTACTGGATCACATAGTCCACGCTTTGCCCGTCGCCCACGGCCGGCAGATCAACCGCCAGCACGTCGGCCAGCTCGCGCCGGGCATAGTAGTCCAGGCCGGCGGGTGGGTCGTTCTCCACCAGCGCGCGCGGCGCGGTGGGATCGGGCAGCCAGGCGGCCAGGTCGGGCAGCAGGTCGGGCATCTCGTAGAACAGGTTGTCGGCCAGGATGCCGTAGGCGATGCCGGGCGGGTCGGCGCTGATGTCAAAGCGCACGTCTGCGCCGCTAAAGGGCGACGCGGCCACGGCCTGCGCCTTTGCGCTTTGCAGCAGGGCCATACCCGATCCGGGGTTGCCGCTGGGGCAGGCGCCAGCGCCCAGGTCGGGCCAGGCGTAGCGCTTGGTCAGCGCAAACTGCATAAAGACGTGTCCCCCGACCACCTTCACGCTGCGCTGGCTGCTGGCGCTGTTGCCGCTGGCGGGCATGGTGGCCCACAGCCGCAGGTTGCCCTCCTCGCTGGCAAAGGCCAACAAGTTGAGGACGCTGTTGACCGGATCGGTGATGCCCAACGAACTAAAGGGCACGAACAAGTCGGTGTGGGGGGTGTCCAGGTTGGCGTCAAACACGTAGTTGATGGGCTGGGTGACGGTCATCCAGTTGCCGCCGGAAGGCTCCATCACCGTCGCCGTCGCCCGGTCTTTGATCCAGATCAGCGTGTCGGCGTTCATGTCGCGCGGCAGCAGGACGATGGTGCTGCCCTGGCTGGCCGGGTAGGGGTTGAGCGTCTGGCTGATGCCGCCGGTCGCACTGACGACGTCAAAGTAGATGAACAGGTCGCCGTGGCCGCTGCCAGAGCCGGTGCTCGGGTCGCCCCAGTCGGCGCCGGTCCAGGCCAGGCGCAGGCCGCTGTCGTCCCACGTGGCATAAAAGTGCTGCGGGTTGTCGTCGGCGGCCAGGGGGCTGGCCTTGTCCTCGCGGCGATAGTCCACGCCGATCAGGTTGCAGGCATCCGCCAGCCAGTTGCGATAAGGCTTGAGGTTCTGCCCCTCCACCGTCATGTCCACGTAGGCGGGGGTCTGGGAGTCGTCGATATAGACCGGTCCCACGAGTTGGGTGGTGGCGTTGCCAAAAGCGTCGGCCGCTGTGACCCGCAGCGCCAGCTTTTGCAACTGCGCGGCGGTGTAGGTAGAACTGCGCCCAGGCGCGCTCTCGCTCTTGACCTCCGTCTCGACGCCGTCAGTGTCTATGGACACCCAGCGAGCGATATAGGTCACCGGCGTGCTGGGGTCGGCGGCGGCGGGCCAGGTCGCCTGCAGCGTGGGCGCTGTCACGTCGGCGATGGTGACGTTCTGCGCCAGCGGGACCGGGCTGCCCCCGCCGTTGGTGTAGACCAGGGTGATGGCCAGGTCTGCGGGCGGGGTGACGTCGGCCGGCACGGAGCGCGTCGCCGTGCCGACAGCGCCGGCCAGTTCGGTCACCCGGGCCTCGATCGTCCAGGTGGCGCCGCTGGGCGGCGTGGGCGAGCCGCCGGCGACGGTCGCGCTCCAGGAGCTGGCGTCGCGGGCCAGCGGCAGCACCTCTTGCCAGTCGCCGCCGTTGATACGCAGCTCCAGCCGCTGCACGCCCACCGCCTCGGTGATCAGGCCGCTCACGACCACGTCCCCCAGCAGCGTATAGTTGTCGGGGCCGACGTGATCGGTGCTGATGGACACCAATGGGGCGTTCTGGTCCACATAGATGACCGTGTCCAGCACGCGAACCGCCGGCGACAGGTCGTTGTCGGTGTTGGCGGCGGTGGCGTTCAGCGCGTCGGTGATGATGGCGGTGATGGTATACACCCCGTCCGCGGTCGGCGTCCACGACGTGGCCCAGGGGGTCTCGGTGGTGGGCGTCGCTGACCAGTCCTGGGTGTAGATCGTGTTGCCGTTCACCTTTACGGCCAGGCTGTCCAGGTTGGCCGAGGCGTAAGCGCCGCCGGAGATGGGGATGGGGTTCAGGTTGGTGAACACTGCTTCGGGCGCGGGCGCGGCGATCCACACGTCGGGGTCGGCCGCCTGCGCCGTGTTGCTCGGGCTGACCGTGGCGCAGTTGCCGTACAGGTCGCAGGCCGTCCAGGTGTACGGACCGCCCGCGTCGGCCAGCCAGGCGCCGCCGTCGCCCACGTGCTGGTAGAGCTTTTGCGTCGGGCTATAGAGGTCGGTGAACCAGGCGGCGTCCTGGTAGGCCCAGTGGCGATAGCCGTCCACCGGGCAAGCGAGGCCCGCGCTGCTCAGGTTATAGTCCTCGGCGTCGCAGGCATAGTAGGCGCCGGCGGCGGCACCGCTGTGCTCGCCCCACTGCTGCAGCGTGATGCGGGGCGCCAGGGTGTCAACCTCGCCCTCCCAGGTGTTGGTGAGCACCCGTGTCTGGCCGCTGCCGCTGACGCGCAGGTCGATCTGGTAAGGCCCTTCCAGGCCGCCGGGCGTGAACGACCAGGCCGAGAAGAGCGCGCCTGGCTGGTCGAGTGTGGCGTTCTGCCAGGGCTCGACGGCGCGGTCGTCGTGGTTCTGGACGTGGACGAAGCGCAGTTCCACGCTCTCCACGCCCCGGCCCACGGGGTCGGCCAGCGCCTGCACGTCTTGGACGTCCAGGGCGCGGTGGGTGATCAACACTTCGTCTATGACGCCCTGAAAGCCGTCGGCCCCGCCGTTGGCGGCGCCTACGGTCCAGCCGGCGTTCACGGGGATGGCGCCCACGTCGCTGGCGACCCCGTGCATCCGCTGGCCGTTGCGGTACAGCCGCCAGTTGAGGCCGTCGTACACGCCGGCCAGATGCACCCACTGGCCCACGTCGGCCGGCGGCATGGTGTAGGCCGCGACGTGGGTGACGCCGCCGTCCTGCACGCCCACCTGGTACTGCCCGCCGGCGATGCGCAACATCACCTGGCGCGCTGGCGCGCCGGCCGGCCCGCGGGCGATGATGTATTGCGTGCCCGCGCTGGTGGTGGGGCTGATCCAGGCCGCCAGGCTGAGGTCGCCCTCGATGTCCAGGGTGTCCTGGTCGTCCTGCACGTGCAGCACGTCGCCGCCGTCAAAGGCGCGGGCCTGGCCCAGGCGACCCGCCAGGGTGAGGCTGGGGCAGGCGGCCCCGGCGCAGGTGGCGTGGTTGCGGTTGGCCGAGCCGTCGTAAAAGGTGGTCGCGCCGGCCCCCTCTTCCAAGTGCAGGTGCAGCCTGGGATAAGGCCGGTACAGGATGTCGGCGGCCGTGCCGTAGAGCGTGCCGGTGATGACGTCCTCGGTCCCGCCGACGTCGGTCACGTCGGCGCTGGGCGGCACCCCGTCTATGTCCAGGTCCACAGTGTTGCTAAAGACGTTGCCGGCCTGGTCTTTCAGGGCCAGGGAGGCCTGGTAGCTGCCGTACAGCGGGAAGCGGGAGGGGTAGTCCAGGCTCCAGTTGCCGCTGGCGACGGTGGCGGTCAGCACGCCGCTGACCAGTTGGCCGTCGGGGCCATACAGCCCCACCAGCGCGCTGCTGGCGTCCACGCCATAGCCGCTCCCGTCGTCCACGCTGCCGAACAGATGGACCCGGTTTTGGGCGTCCGGCGCGACGGGCGCGCCGGTCAGGCTGGGGTCTAGCACCATGGTGGGCGGTGTGCCCTCGGCGGTGACGGTGTGGGTGCTCACGTCCGAGTGGCCCACTTTGTCGGTGGCGCGCACCGAGATGGTGTAGGTCCCCTGGGCCGGCGGGTCGAAGGTAAAGAGCCACACGTCCTCGTCGGCCTCGGCCGCGGTCCAGTCGGTGATCGTCGCGGCCCCTTGCAGCACGCGATAGTCGACCGTCGCGATCCCCGAGTAGGGGACGTTGGTCGAATAGGCGTCGCTGGCGCGGATGGCCATCAGCATGTCCTGGTAGGGCACGTAGGCCGTGGTCAGGTCGAGCTGCACGCTGGGCGCGTCGCTGTCCAGCACCAGCTCCAGCGAGGCGCTGGTGTCGAACCACTTGATCTGGTACTGGTACAACTCTTCGATGTCGCGGTCGGTGAGGGAGTAGCCATACACGGCCACTTCGTCCATCTCGCCGGCAAAAAAGCCTTTATAGGTCGCGCTGCCGCCCAACTCCAGGGGCGCGCTGCTGCTGCATTTGTACACATATTTCTCGCTGTCCAGCGTGCCGTTCAGGTATAGCTTGACCTGGTTGCCCTCGTAGGCCAGGACGACGTGGTTCCACATGTTGGGCAGAAGCTCTTTGACGCTCTTCCACTTCCATCCATCTTGGCAGAGGTTGTACTCAAGTTGCATCGAGTTCGACGGCAACTGCAGCCAGGCGCGTTGGGGAGTGCCGCCTTCGAAGATCAGGTATTGCTGGCCCGGCTTGCGCATGCGGGGCTTGACCCACATGGCGATGGTGAAGGTGTCCCGGTTCAGGGCGACGGTGTCGAGCTGTAAACGGTCGTCCACGCCGTCAAAGACGGCAGCGCCGTACAGCCGCCCCTGGCCGCCGGCCTGCGGGCAGGCGGCCCCGGAGCAGGTGGCGGGGTTGCCGGCGACGTTTTCGAAAGCCGTGGCGCCCAGCCGCTCGTCCAGCGGCAGGTGCAGTTGCGGCGCCCGCGTCATCAGGTCCCCGATCTGCGCTTCGTTCAGCGCCTGGGGCTTGATGGTCAGGCTGTCGATCAGGCCTCGAAAGTGGTCGCCGCCGGCGCCGCCCACGTGTATAGGGGCGCTGCCAGCCAACGATCCGGAGAGGGTGGCGGACGCTTGCGGGTTGCCGTCCACATAGACGGTCAGTTGTTTGTCCGTTGGAACCGCCCAGACTTGCACCTCGGCCAGCGCCAGCGGCGGGCAGTACTCGTTAGAGCCGTATCCGAGTGGGTCATCTTCCCCGGAGATGCGCACGTAGCTTGCAGTGGCGCCGACGGGGATTTCGATGGACGCGTGATCCTCAAAGTCAAAGCTAAAACTCGCACCGCCGACGTCCACCTGGATGTCTTTGGCAAATGCCAGTCCTTCCTGATAAGGTGGCCACCACGAAGGGCGATAGACCTTGATAAGCTTGATTTGCATAGAGCCTGCGAGATTGACCATCCACCACGGTTTGTTCCACGAACATATGTCATCTGGATCAGAATCATCCCAGTCCGTTTTGCTGTCGGTCCAAAGTTGGCCATCGATGGCTTGTGCAGCCGGCTCGACATCGTTTCCGTCTTCGGGGGACTGGGAAGCCGTCCCGTCCAGCGCAACGTTCACCACGTCGGTCCCATAGCGCCACGCCAGGTAGTGCCAGCGGCCGGGGTCGAGCGGGGTCGTCGCCGTCACCGCCTGGCCGTCCAGCTCCATGTACGGATAACCGTCCCGCACCGAGAGCTCCAGGCGCGGGGTGACGCCCGGCGCGGTGGCCAGCACGACGCCGTCCACCGGGCCGGCCCCCTCGCCCTTGACCCAGACGCCGACGGTAAAGGCCTCGTCGGTCAGGCCCAGCTCGGCGGCCGTGGGCAGCACGACGACGTCGCGCGCGCCGTCAAAGCGGGCGGCCTGGCCCGAGCGCCCGGCGACCCCCGTCAGGGGGCACTCGCTGCCCTCGCAGACGCCGTCGCGATGGTTGCCGGAATAGTCGTACAGGGTCACGGCGCCCGGCGCCTCGTCAAAGCGGGTCTCCAGGTTGGTTTCTCGACCGAGGAACAGGTCCGACACGTCGTTGGTCGTCAGGGCCTGGTTGTAGATCTGCAGGTCGTCCAGCGCACCCTTGTAGAACCAGTTGTAGATATTAAAGTAGAGATACCCGTATCCATTGCCACTATAATATTTTCTGTGTTTGCCGGCTTTATAGTTCCACCAATCTGCCGGGCCATAGAGCGTCTCGTCAACGGTGGGGTCTGTGCTGCAGCCGTCACCCGTGGCGCTCGCGCCCTTTTCGCGCTCGCACAGCAAGACTTTGTACGTTTCGTCTCCCGGGATGTCGTGCCATTGACCGATAGGGTAATCTTTATCGTCCTTTACCTCGCCTTCACCGGTCTCCCAGAGGTAGGAGCTGCTGTCCCTGGCGTCGCAGCTATCGCCATAGCAGGCATAGAGCTCGATCTCGGTGTCGCCGCTCCCGTCGCCATTTTTCGTTGAATGGATCTTGTCGAAATAGATCGACCCTTTGGTTGCCGCGCGCCCGATCCACAACTGGCTCTGCGCAGCG
>CAYSBQ010000102.1:0-10529 GCA_964429315.1 uncultured Desulfobacterales bacterium | reverse complement strand
CTCTGAAAATAGCAACTCGTCTGCTAACGGATGCGTACGACAGACCGAACAGTCCATTGCGATTGCCGATAGAGATCTTGGCATAAGCTTTTGATTTGTAAAACTAAGATGTTGGCTATCTGGAAGAGCAAGGCTGGTGATTCAAAGGAAAAACTAGTTTGACCCAGGCGCGAATCCAATGCAGTATAACACCCTACCCTAAGGTATTATATGGCAAAACAGACGTATAACTATGTCGGATTATATTGCAATAATGCCGTAAAACAAATACGGCTTTGGGGTCTTCTAAATATATGATTTTAGTGGATGGGGATGGAATAGTCTAAGTAGTCGTAAACTTCAACAAGGATAAAGGAGCAAGGAGTATGTCTGTGGCAAAGATTATGACTCGGAAAGTTCTAAGGATAGGAATGGATGATACCCTGGAAACAATGCATGAGATCTTCCAGAAGCACAAGTTTCATCACCTCTTGGTTGTGGAAGAGGACAAACTCGTTGGTGTGATATCGGATCGCGACTTGCTAAAAGAGGTGAGTCCATTTCTAAATACCCTTTCTGAAGACTATCGCGACAAACAGACATTGAGAAAGAAAGCTCATCAAATCATGACAAGGAAAGCGATCTCTGTAGATGGAAGCACCACAATAGAAGACGCTGCCAAAATTCTGCTTCGGAAAAACATATCGTGCCTCCCGGTCCTCACACCTGAAGGGAAGATTGAAGGAATCTTGTCGTGGAAAGACCTGTTGCGGTTCAATGTGGAGCGGACCATTCGCTAAGCTAAGAGGATTTGAGACGGACAAGGTGAACGGTGCTAGTTTTTCAAGTTTCGATATAGTTGACTGGCAAAGTTTGCCAACTTAATTCGTCAAGGCATGCCTTCGCATGATCCGGAGCTACGGCCATAACCAATCCGCGTTTTATTGTAAAACATAGCTCGAATCGCCTCGCGGATGGGTTATCTTTTCCAGGGCTTCCCGGGCAGCCTCTTTGACTTCCGTATGATAAGGCCCATCCAAGACTACGTCCAGTCTTGGGATCAGGCCCTGATAGCCAATCTCACCAAGGACATAAATGATATCTCCTTTGATTGGATCTTCTACTTGGGAAAAGCGTTCCCATAACGGCTCTATCACCTCAACAGCAAGCCCCGGTCTGCGTTCGGCAATCTCTTCCATGACCACCATCGCCCCTACACGGACGAAGAGCTTTTCGTGGGCGAGAAGATCGACAAGGGCAGGGAAAATCATCTCCTTTTCTATCATCATCTCCACAACCTGAGAGGCATTCCCTTCCTTTAACATACTTTCCAGAAAATCAGCGCTGAGTTTGGATGGGTCTCTATTTACCATCATTCCTACGACTTCTTCCATTTGCAGAGTTCCAGTCCAACGAAACTGATTGTCAAGCAGGACTGTTGGGACTGATCGAATCTTATCAGCTTGTGCTACCTCGGGAAAAAGCGTACCGTCGATGACGGCAAGACGTACAAACTCACTTGCCGCGATTAAGAGTAATAACTGATGGACAACCATAGGACAAAAAGGGCATTGCTGAGCCACATAAAGCGTCAAGAAAGCAGGAATATTGATCCCGGCAACATCGCCTTGGCCGGAATCATCCCCCAGTGAGGATATCTCTGAAACATTGCCGCCAAGACAAGAAACAACCTTTAAAAAGGGCTCTAACTCCGTACCCAAGGGGACAGCATGATACTTCACTGCCTGAGCAATCTGGATGGCCGGCAAAGCCCCGGGTTCCCCTTCGTCCTTAATTATGTCAACCCTTGAAGCAAGTTTGGCTAGATTTTCGCAAAACTCTTCTATCTTCTTGCTTCTCTTATCTTCGGTAACAAGGAGTTTAAGCTTGATATTTCCAGATAGCTCACCATTCCATTTTCCTATTTTCGTTTCTTCCTCTGGAGTCATTTTACTCTACTTGTCGGCAATTTCCGCCCATTTTTGCAGTGCATTAATGATTTTTAGCGCCTGATCTTGGCTGGAAATATTGAACTTAGACTGTTGTCTGTAGTCGCCGCTCATTTTCCGATACCTCCGAATACTAAAATGGTCCGGACCATATCCTTCTTTTTTACGATCCCATTGCTGGTACCTAAATATGATGGTTGCCCATGCACCCTTTGAAAGGATCACCTTGTCTAATTCCTTTACGATTAGAATGCCGCCTTCTTCGTAGTCTATTGTTATATCATCCACATATGATACCATACAAATCTCCCTTATATCATTCCTGTACTCGCCACAACCTGGCGCCCAATTCGGCCAGTTTCTTGCCGATACCCTCATATCCCCTGTCTATATGATAGATCCTGGAGATCTCTGTAGTGCCCTCTGCAGCTAGGGCAGCCAATATCAACGAAGCGCTGGCTCTCAAATCTGTTGCCATAACCGGGGCTCCCGCCAGACGAGTTCCACCCCGAACCATAGCAACATTGCCGGAAATCTTAATATTTGCCCCCATACGTTGGAGTTCACTAACATGAATAAATCTGTTTTCAAAGATGGCTTCGGATATCACACTGAGGCCGTTAGCGAAACACATAAGTGCCATGAATTGGGCCTGCATGTCTGTGGGAAACCCAGGATAAGGAACGGTTTTTACGTCCGTACTGGAAATTGCTCCTCCACCAACAACGCGAAGACCGCCCGGCTCCTCTTCAACTTTGACGCCAACCTGCCGTACCTTATGGATAACGGCTTCCATATGATAAGGTTCACATCCGGCAATCTTTATATCCCCTCCGGTAATCGCAGCAGCAATCATAAAAGTACCGGCCTCGATCCGATCCGGCATAATGGTCACAGATGCCGGCGCAAGCTCATTTACCCCCCTGATGGTAATTTCCTGGGTTCCGGCCCCCGTTATCTCCGCTCCCATTTGATTCAACGTTTCCGCTAAGGCTACAACCTCGGGTTCGCGAGCGGCATTTTTTAACCTGGTCTCCCCATCTGCCAGCACCGCCGCCATCATCAGGTTTTCTGTGCCTGTCACGGTAACTATGTCAAAATAGATGTCAGCGCCCTTAAGCCGGTCAACCTGCGCGTCTATATAGCCATGTTCAAGTGATATATCAGCCCCCATCTGTTCAAGCCCTTTCAGGTGCAGGTCAATTGGACGAGCGCCTATAGCACAGCCACCCGGCAATGAGACTCTTGCCTTTCCCAGGCGTGCGAGCAAGGGCCCCAAGACCAAGACTGATGCACGCATGGTCTTGACTAGTTCATAAGAAGCCTCATGGTTGTTTATGGCATTTGCATTGACCTTGACATTACTTCCTGTCGTTTCCACAACGGCGCCAAGATCAACCAAGAGCCTTTCGATTGTCCTTACATCCCTCAGGTCAGGTACATTCTGGTAAACGTTCCAGCCCGCCGTAAGGAGGCTTGAAACCAATATTGGGAGGGCCGCATTTTTCGCCCCGCTAATGACGACTGTCCCCTCTAAACGATGACCACCTTCAACAATAAGCTTTTCCATCCATTCTCCCCTTTATGGCCCGATAAGATTCATCAAGACCTGCGTATAGCACAAAAATCATTGACAGCAAGGTATAAAAGATATCAAAATTAAGGATTAAATGGTTTCCTTTTTCAGGACAGGTTATTTCTGACCCAGCCCATTACCAACGGGGGCGTACCAGCATATGAAAGATGGAAGAGGCCGCTTGACGAGCAATGCGCTGGTAAGCTACGTACGAACCAAAAATCCTGAGAACCTGCACCTCCTATGGGAACCACTTCAACAGCAACTAAATCACGGAAAAGACCCGGAAAGTTTTCTTAATAATCCCCGCAATCGAGTTGGCATTGAAGTATGTCAAATCATCATGGGGCAGGCCAAGAAGGCCACTTCAGACAAGATGGCCGTGTACAAAGCAGCTCTCGAATTGGGCTGTCAGACAGATTCGGCAGGCATCTGGCGAAGATTTCTCCTCGCCTTTTCCAGCCCAAAACGTGCCATCAAGAAATTCCGGAAAAACAAGGCCAACCTCCCGGCTTGCGAAAAGATAGAGGTTGTTTCTCTTTCCAACACCAGTACTGTCATCCGCCTCCATTGGTTGGGAGACATCCGGTTAAGCAGTGATTTTTGTCTGTTTGCCAAAGGAACGTTCCAGGCGGTTCCTGCTATGTTTCACCTTCCCCCTGCCAGGTTATGGGAAAGGGTTTGTTTTTTTGAAGGCGGGCCTTACTGCGAATATGAGATGTGGTGGGACGAGAAGTCCTCCCGAAAGTCTCGGCACCTGGGAACCAACCTAAACAATGAACCCTTACAAAAGGCACAAAAGCAAGAAACAAAGGATAAAGAGAAGCCAAATACTCAGAACCAAGGTCGTAACCGTATGAAACAAGATGGAAAAGCTCAACCGCAAAGCCAAACAACAAAAAAACAACAGAGAGCAATTCCAAACCGGGGTAAAATAACCCTGCAAATAGATGAACTCTTTACCCGTATTCAGGCAACCGCATCCTTAATGCTTACCAATATAAACGCAGATCACCCTTATTTCCAACATCTTACAGAAATAGAGAGGATGGCGCAAAAAGGAGCAAACTTAAAAAAACAATTGGTCCTTTCACCTAATCCAGACAAGGCCAAACACGAAGCAAGCCAGAGGGAAGCAAGCAAAAAGATGCGCTGGCCTACCGACGTATTAAAAGGGACTGAGTGGGTACTTCTTGCAGATGGTGAGGATATGCTTCTCAATTTAGGTCAGCAAATGCTCAAGGCCATAGGATATAGAGTCTTGACTGCCAAAACGGGCTTAGAAGCCATAGAAATATACAAAAAGAACAAGACAATTGCACTAGTCATTTTAGGGCTGATGATGGATGACCAGGACAGTAGCATGAAAGTCTATAAAACGATAAGAAAACTCAACCCCGGTGTCGGGTTTTTGATCTCAAGCGGATATACTATTGATTATGATACCAGGCAGATACTCGCACATGAACGTAATGGTTTCATCCAAAGGCCTTTTTCAATAAAACAGCTTTCCGAAAAAATGCGGGCCATTTTGGATAACTAGAATCTGACTGTAAAACCCGCACTTAACCTCCGGCGTCCTTTTGTGATTACATCCTCATGCATGTATCCATTGCCTTACAAGTGGAATGATCTTTTTGCTCCACTCTTCCGAGAGTCTCAATTTCATGAAAGACTCAAAAAGACTGTCAGTTAATTCAACGACCTTGCTGCAAAGATATATCTTCTCCAGGACAGCCCCCTCCACATCTTCTTCGGTTTCCACTGAGCCGCTAGACGGACATTTTAGGCTTGTCATATGAAAGCTTTCCGCTTTCAGCGTAAAACTCCATTCCTGCTCACCACTCTTATAAGCAAGGTTCATCTCTGAAACGACAGCGCCTTTCCTTAGAGCCAAAAGGCCTTCCTCAAGACCCGCGTCGTCCCCCTTAATAGTAACCGTTTCCACAGCATCCTTTTGTCTGTTCTCAAGTACGATGCGATTTCCAATATCAAGAGATAATAATTCTTCATGGAGCTTTCTTATCCATGCCTGATCTTTTTCGACAACAAACCATAGCCATGTAAGAAACTCATAGCCTATAAACTTGTAACGATTATATGAAATAGAGACATCCAGCATTTATCACCCCAAAAAGCTTGTGGCGGAAAGATTGTGTAAAACATCACGCTCCTCATCGGAAAGCCCCAGCGCCAGATCGGCCATTGTGTATGGGAAGAGCCTGATGACAGGTATCTTGAATGTTTTCAGAAACAAAGCTTCCAATTCTTCGTTGGCGGCCTTGAGGGTTGAAAAAAACCACAACATGGATTCTTCATAGCTCCATATTACATCATAGATATTAGGTACTGCCGGAATGCGTAGACTGAGGACGTTGATGACATGTTCTTCGATCATCTCTTTTTCGTTTCTGGACAAATATTGCCGCCCACTCTCAGCAAGGCGCTTAGTCTCCTCTATAGCACAAAACTTCTTTATAATCTTAGGAGGAAGGTTTTTCTTATCTATCCTCAGTGAAAAAACAAAGTAGTTTCCAATAACAAAGGAAGAACCTTCAAAGCTTGGCTTAAACGGAGCATCAAAGGAAGTCCAGCCTACCACCTTTTCTGAAACATCATCATCAATTTCAGAAATAGCGTGTCGTTTCAGTCGGTCAGCCGCGGTTTCGATAATAGGCGCTTCAATCCCACCGTCAACCCTATAACGCGACAAAGATACTGTTGATGATAATAGGCCCATAATACAGTTCCATTTCTGCTAGTAATTTAGAATCCTCAATAACATACTTACCCTATTTTTTCACTTTCTTTCGCACAAGAAAATAAAGTGTTCCCTCATGCTTCATATGGCCTGCCGCAGCCCGGGCATATTGACCGTTTCCCCAAAAAAGATCCACCCTACCTGGCCCATTAATCGCCCCACCAGTGTCCTGGTTCAGGACAAATCGGCTAAAGTCTTCCCAGGATTCGACCGTACCATCTACACTTGTAACAGGTTTTTCAGTTTGAATAAAGGCCAAAGCTCCTCTTGGGAAAAGGTCAAGGTCAGTAGCAATAGAACGACCCGGGGTCAATAGCGCCTCAATGGCCCCCAATGGCCCATCATCAACGAGCCTAAAAAACACATAGCTTTCATTGTAATTGAAGATACGCTCAATCTCACAAGAATGACTCTTTAGATACGAACGTATTCGCTGAGCAGACATTTCCTCCTTAGAAATCTTTCCTTCGTCTATTAGCAATTTACCAATGCTTTGATAGGCGTGGCCATTGTTACAGTCATAATTAACATGTAGCACGGCGCCATCTTCCAGTATGACCTGGCCGGAACCCTGGATCTGGAGGAAGAACAGATCCATTTGATCTGATACCCAAAGAAGCTCGCAACCTTTCTCGTCAAGTTGTCCTCTGGAGTCAATATCTTCTCTTGAGAAATACGGAATTACAGTCCGATCAACATGCCGGCCAACAATGCGATCCGACCCGTATTTAGGATCAAAAAGGCTCAGATCAACGCTCACCCAATCGTCAGGCCGCCTATATATTGGATATGGGTATTCTGTGGACTCCTTTAGGCTACCTCGAAGGATCGGTTCGTAATAGCCTGTAAATAACACGTTGGAGTTCCTATTACGACCGATTGATTTATAGACCCAAAATGTGTTCTCAATAGCTTTCCTCAATTCCTCTGGGGGAAGAGAACGTCCTATTAGACCGGAAAAAGCCTTTATCGAATCAATGAGATGGGAGGCAGTAAATATGTCCGGCCCAAAACGAAAAGGCACAGAAGGATCCAGGCGGCCCAGATAGGTTAAGCTCTGATTGATTGCAGCCTGCAAAGACTCATAAGACATGTCGTCAGAAAAATCAGGAAATTCGGAAGATTGAAGCTTCACCAAGGCCTTTTCAGCTGTAATGGGACGTTCTACCCTGGAAACACACGCTGCAAGAATCACAGCCAATCCCAACGATAGAGCATATATAATGTGCTTAAAGTTGTATTGTTTCAAAAATCCTCCTTTTTAGGATCAGCAAGCAAAAAAGCCTTTCAAATAGAAGTTTATTGGAAATATAATACTCTCATGGATAAGCTAATCGGCAAAGCCCTGGCAGCCAGAAAGTGCAGGAAGATTAATGATGAAAATCTGGTACCATCTGCCGTATTGCTCCCTCTGTTTGCAAACGAAGGCAAGCGCTACATTCTTTTCATAGAAAGGTCGGACAAGGTTGAATACCATAAAGGGGAAATCTCTTTTCCGGGAGGAACCGTTGACCCCGACGATTCAAATCTCCTTTATACAGCATTACGTGAATGCAGTGAAGAAATCGGCCTTGATCCCAGCGATGTAACCATACTGGGACAACTAGACGATACCCCCACGCTTACAACCCGTTTTGTTATCACGCCCTTTGTAGGAATTATCCCCCATCCGTATGAGTTTCGCATCAATAGAGACGAAATTTCTCAACTAATCCCCATACCATTTGACGCACTTGCCGAAGAACGCCGTAGCGAAACCTCTCGGGGAAATTACATGGAGCAAGACTCGGCGAAACACATATTCTCTTACGAGGACAATATCATATGGGGAGCAACGGCCCGCATTCTTGAACAATTCATAGATCTTATCCGCCGATAAATAAACCTTACTCCGTATTGTGGTCAACAATACTACTCAAGACACGTCGTTAAAATTATGAGTCTGCCAAGCCGGCAGCAGCGATAGCGCCGGGTTCTAGCAGTGCAAGCCCGCTTTCCTTGTCCATGACGCGAGTAGCCGCCACACCTACGATCTCATAGAGGATCACTTCCCCCACAAGCCAAGTTGTGACACCTGGTCTCAAGCATCCGGTGATTGTATGTCCTGCCCGCCCGAGCGCAGCATGGATGTGAAGCACTGGTTTGCCGTCTTCTGCCGGTGCAAGCACACCGACACCAACCACCTCGTGAGCGCCGTCTAAGGGCAAAAGGATAGGATCCAGTGGCTTTTCGTTAGAATCTCGGGGCCCAACTACAATCCGGCCTTTCCCAATTCCTCCGATTAAAATGACCTGGCCGACGGAGACCCCTCTTTCTTTTGCAAAATCTTCAATGCAATCCGGTATGATATCACCGTCTTCAAGTCGCATCACAAAAACACGGCCAATGTGACCTTCATCTACCTTCATATTCACCCCCCAAGGGCTTAGCCCATCCGGAAATCTTTAATTTCTGCAAGGACACCGGCCTGCAGATACTCTGCCCAAGTCTAAGCGTTCGTAGATGGGCACAAGTTACATAGAGTTCAAGATTTTTTCAATAGTCAAATAAGACGATTTCGTAAAAAGTCCATCTGCGGCATTGCGCTTCATCTTTCGTCACTGCGACGTACGATAAGTACGCCTCTCGCAGATACCCGCTCTTTTTGCGGTGATCCCACAATATAGCGCCACTAAAGTGGCTTGAGGACAGCACGTGCGCTCCCGCAAGCGGGATTTCGCAGGGCTCAACTTGCATCTGGAGCTTTTTACTGTGTCGTCTATTGGTGGACTGTTTACGAGTCTATTAATCTTTATGAAAAAATCTGGTATGATGTGAAGTGGTGTGATATCTGGATCCTGGGATTTAGAAACGGTGGCAGAGCATGCCGGGCGCCTTGCGGGCCAGGTGGAAATCAACTTGGGGGGCACTGTATGGACTTACAGGAATGGAATCAAGGCCGACTTCTTGACGTGTCGGGGCGTTACTGGATGAGTTGTGCGCTGCATGCCGGCGTGAAGCTTGATGTATTTACCATTATAGGAGAGGAACAGCGCCCTGTTAAAAATATTGCAGGAAGACTGGATGCGGATCCCCGGGGGGTTGAAATGCTGCTCAATGCATTTGCTGCGATGGGTCTGCTGAAAAAGGCCGGTGACCGGTTTTCCAATACGCCGGCAAGCAGATCTTTGCTCTCAAAAGATTCTGCCGAGTATATCGGCCATATAATCATACACCACCACCAGCTGGTAGATTCATGGTCCAAGCTGGATCAAGCGGTTAAAAGCGGAAAGGCGGTGCGGGGACGAACATCTCATAGCGAGGAAGAATGGCGCGAGAGTTTCCTTATGGGGATGTTTAATCTGGCAATGAAGATCGCTCCCCGCGTGGCAAAGACAATCGATCTTTCCAAGCAACGCCATCTGCTTGATTTGGGCGGTGGGCCGGGAACCTATGCCATCCATTTTTGCCTGAACAATCCACAGTTGAAGGCGATGGTCTATGACCTTCCCACGACCCGACCATTTGCGGAAAAGACCATTTCAAGGTTTGGTCTTACGGATCGGGTAGAATTCATGCCCGGCGACTATCTGGAACAAGACATCCAGGGTGTGTATGACGTGGCTTGGCTTTCCCACATCCTTCATGCTCAGGGCCCCCAAACCTGTCAGCGGATTATCGAGAAAAGTGTTTCCGCCCTGATGTCCGGGGGTAAGCTTATTGTGCATGACTTTATTTTGAATAACACGATGGACGGACCTGTTTTTCCTGCCCTGTTTTCCATGAACATGCTTTTGGGCACCAGGGCGGGTCAGTCATATACGGAAGAACAGATTATGGACATGCTTTCCAACGCCGGTGTAAAGGCAATCAAGCGCATCCCTTTTCATGGGCCAAATGATTCGGGTATCATCACGGGAGTGGTTTGATCGTCAGAGCGTTGTATAACCTCCCTTTTTTACTTGACAACTTAGTTTGAAACTTCCTGCAATCGCCCGTCTGAGACGTGAAGAATTCTTCCGGCATGACCGGCACATTCATGGCTGTGGGTGACCGTGACAATGGTCATGTCACCGCTACCAAACCAGCAAGGCTGATCTTTGACGGTCTCGTAAAAAGTCCAAGTTAGCGCTACGGTTGCGCCTGGCGGCTTGAAAAAATACACTGCGTGTCTGCGTTGCGCTGCATTTCGCAATCTTTCAACATACGATAAGTACGCCTCATCACTGTTGACTAGTTTCCATCCATAAATGGCCCTTTTTTCTCTGAGCGGCGTTCTCCGCGG
>CAYSBQ010000101.1:0-10530 GCA_964429315.1 uncultured Desulfobacterales bacterium | reverse complement strand
AAATCTGTGCTTGAGTAGGCTTAAACCATACTTTTCGTATATATAGTGCCTAGTCAGTCTGGGCCAGGGGTTCAGGGTTAGGGACAAGGACAATATTTAAGAACCGAAGTTCTCTTAAAAAAATGCTGGTTTTGCAACATACTAGACAAATACCATGTTGATTTATGGGGATGTGGAGGCGGTAGGAGGTTATGAAGCGTGAGTGATGAGATAAATAAAGTCATATTTTCAATGATTAAGGTCAGCAAGTATTATGAGAAAAAACCGGTTTTAAAGGACATCTCCCTATCATATTTCTACGGAGCAAAAATTGGCGTTATCGGTTTGAATGGCGCCGGGAAAAGTTCGCTGCTGCGTATCCTTGCCGGAGTGGAACAAGACTTCAACGGTGAGACTATTCTCTCTTCAGGCTACACTGTTGGCTATCTGGAGCAGGACCCACTGGTGGATACCGACAAGACGGTCCGGGAGGTGGTCGAGGAGGGCGCTCGGGAAACGGTTGACCTGCTCAAGGAGTTCGAGGAGATCAACATGAAGTTTGCCGAGCCAATGAGCGATGATGAGATGGACAGGCTTCTCAAACGTCAGGCACAGGTTCAGGAAAAGATTGATACGCTTGACGCCTGGGATCTTGACTCAAGGCTGGAAATGGCCATGGATGCCTTGCGCTGTCCTCCCGGGGACACTTTGGCCAAGGTTATTTCCGGCGGCGAGAAGCGACGGGTGGCCCTATGCCGGTTGCTGCTTCAAAAACCTGATATTTTACTCTTGGATGAACCAACCAACAATCTTGATGCCGAAAGTGTCGCCTGGCTTGAACATCACCTGCAGAAGTATCCGGGCACGGTTATTGCCGTCACCCACGACCGATATTTTCTCGACAATGTAGCCGGGTGGATTCTCGAGCTGGACCGTGGTGAGGGCATTCCCTGGAAGGGAAATTATTCCAGTTGGCTGGAGCAAAAGCACGAGCGCCTTCGTTGCCGGGAGAAGTCCGAAAGTGCACGGCAAAAGACCCTTGAGCGTGAACTGGAGTGGATCCGCATGTCTCCCAAGGGCCGCCACGCCAAGAGTCAGGCTCGTATCACCGCCTATGAAAATCTTCTCTCTCAGGATGCGGAAAGACGGGAAAAGGATCTTGAGCTCTATATTGCGCCGGGACCTCGCCTCGGAGATATGGTCATTGAGGCGGAAAATGTCAGCAAGGCCTTTGGCGAACGTCTGCTGGTGGAAGATATGAGTTTTCATCTTCCCCCTGGTGGCATTGTCGGTGTTATCGGGCCGAATGGCGCAGGCAAATCGACCCTGTTTAACATGATTACCGGTCAGGAAAAGCCTGATAGCGGCGTTATTCGCCTCGGTGAGACGGTCAAGCTCGCCTATGTCGACCAGAGCCGCGATCTCGACGTTAACAAGAGCATCTGGGAGGAAATTACGGGCGGTAACGAACAGATCCAACTTGGCAACCAACTGGTCAATTCGCGTGCCTATGTCGCCCGCTTCAGTTTTTCAGGCACTGATCAGCAGAAGAAGGTGAGCACACTTTCCGGTGGCCAGCGCAACCGAGTTCATCTGGCCAAGATGCTAAAACAAGGCGCTAACGTGATCCTACTTGACGAGCCTACCAACGACTTGGACGTTAATACTTTACGGGCGTTGGAAGAGGCTTTGGAAAGCTTCGTGGGTTGCGCTGTGGTTATCAGCCACGATCGCTGGTTCCTTGACCGCATTGCAACCCATATCCTCGCATTTGAAGGGGACAGCCAGGTGGCTTTTTCCCAGGGCAACTGGTCGGAATACGAGGCCGACCGCAAGAAGCGCCTCGGCCCCGAGGCTGTTCAGCCCCATCGCATCAAGTATCGCCACTTGACCCGGTAGTGCGAGCACTTCATTGGTTTGCGCAGATGTAGGCGGACGTTTGGTTTGCTCTAAATAAACTTTTGAGGTAGAGGAAGAACATGAGCCAGGACAACGAGAATAGCCTTACTGTAACAGAGACAGAGGAAAGTTTCGAAGAATTATTGAACAAGAGCATTGTCGAACCGGTTTACTTGTCCCCGGGGGAAAATGTTGAGGCGGTGGTCAGTCAGATAACAAGACAGTGGGTTTTTATCGACGTAGGGGGCAAATCAGATGGTTACATTGAAATCAATGAGTTTGTTGATGATGAAGGCAACATCACCATCAAAGAGGGAGACACGATCCATGCCTATTTTTTGTCATTGCGAGACCACGGAATGCTCTTTACCACCAGACTCACTGATGATACCACAGGGACCGAACACCTGGAAGAGGCCTATCACAGTGGGATCCCACTTGAAGGCCATATTGAAAAGGAAATCAATGGGGGATTTGCAGTCAAGATAGCGGGAAATATTCGCGCTTTTTGTCCTTATTCACAGATGGGACTGCACCGGGTTGAAGACACCAGTCAGTATATCGATCAGCGGTTGACATTTAAAATCATCGAATACGGGAAAAAGGGCCGCAACATTATTATTTCCAACAAGGCCATTTTGGAAGAGGAACGCAAAAAACAAAAAGATGTTCTCAGGCAATCTTTGAAAGTGGGGATGACGGTAAGTGGAGAAATTACCTCCATCATGAAATTTGGCGCCTTTGTTGATATCGGAGGGCTTGAAGGTCTGATTCCTATCTCGGAGATATCATGGGGTCGGATAGAGGATATCAACAGCGTAGTCTCGGTCGGGCAAAAGGTAGATGTTGCCATCAAGAAACTGGACTGGGAAAATGATAAATTTTCGTTTAGTTTGAAGGAAACTCAGCCTGATCCATGGAACAACCTAGGGTTCAAGTATCCTGAAGGCTCCATTCACAAGGGCAGTGTCTCTCGCCTTGCCCCTTTTGGTGCTTTTGTAACCCTTGAACCAGGCATCGACGGTCTCTTACACATTTCAGAGCTTGGAAAAGGAAAAATGGTCAATCACCCTCGTGAAGTGTTGGAAGTAAACCAGACCGTTGAAGTCAAGATCCTCAGAGTAGATGAAGAGCAAAAACGTCTCTCCCTTTCGCTGGTATCAGATGACAAGGATTCAGAAGCAGTTGATTATTACAGGAAACAGGTGGCAGCCAACAGTGAAAAGTCATCTGGATCTTTGGGCACACTAGGAGATATTCTTCAGGCTAAAATGGAAGAAAAAAAAGACGGATACGATGGTTGATACACATTTTTCAAACCTAGTCCAACTCCTCGAGAGACCTTTCAAATACCGCGCTTTGCTTGTCGAACTTGCTGGTAAGTTCTTCCAATTCGTCAAAGAGTCCGTCAATAGTAGGTTGGCTGTTGTGAATAGACTGTGAGAGTTCGGCTATCTTCTTCCCATCATGGCACTGCGATGCTTCCAGCATTTCCTGGCCAAGTTCATCAACCTTGTTTTCCTGTGCTACAATCTTGTCTTCCACTTGGGCGATACGTCTTTCAATCGGTCTCAGGACGGTTCCTCGCTCGGAAATGATCTCAGAGCGCCTACGCCTTTTTTCTTTCTTGGTCAACTTGGCGCGGGCATGGCTTTCCTCCACATTTCTTAGGTTCTTCTCTTTCGCATATTCAACGCTACCTTCATCATCTTTCCATCCTCCCTTTTCAATAAACTGTTGGTAGTTTCCTTCAAATACACAAGTTTCGTCATTTTGAAACACGATAAGCCGTTCAGCGATGGCGTGGAGGAACATCTCGCTGTGAGTGACTATGACTATGGCCCCCTCAAAGCCGTCAAGGGCGGCAAGAAGAGCATCGCAGGAATACATGTCAAGATGGTTTGTCGGCTCATCAAGAAGCAGTAGGTTAACCGGGGTTACAAGGAGTTTTCCCAGCATCACCCGGCTCTTTTCCCCCCCTGAAAGGACCCCTATCTTCTTGAGAGCAGAATCTCCTTCAAACATCATGGTCCCACAGATATTTCGCGCCAGTTTCCTGTCCACATCCGGGTGCGAACAGAAGATCTCTTCCTCAACGGTTCTTGCATCGTTTAAGCTGGAAATATTGGTTTGTTCAAAAAAACCTGTTGCCACACCAGGATGGACGACAACTTCACCTGCGTTGGGCTTTAGCGCTCCCGCCAAAAGCTTCAGCAGTGTTGTTTTCCCTTTTCCGTTGCTTCCTACTATGCAGACCCGATCGCGGGCCCCTATAGAAATATCCATGTTTGTAATAAGATGTGTCTTCGGATCATAAGAAAAGGAGAGGTCCCTGACACCCATGACATATTTTCCACGAAAGGGCTTGGTTCGGAAGGAAAAATCAAGGGCCTGTAGTTTTTCGAGCTTCTCTGCCTTTTGGCTTTTTCCCAGGGTCTTGATCCTGGATTGCACGAGATTAGCAAGCCGGGCTTTGGCCCTGAATCGATCTATGAACACCTCAAGTTCTTTACGGCGCTTTTCATCATTGATGCGGGTTTTTTCGTATATTTCTTCCTCCTGGGCAATCTGTGCATAAAGCTTGTCTGTATTTCCAGCAATCTTGCGTACCATTTTGCGGTGAATAACCATTGTGTGAGTGACGATCTTGTCCATGAAGGTCCTGTCGTGTGTAATAAGCATCAGTTCATGGGGCCAGTTGATCAAGAAGCGTTCTATCCAGCGGATAGAGGTTATGTCTAGATAGTTAGTTGGTTCGTCCAATAGCAGCAAGTCCGGTTCAGATACGAGCACCTTGGCAAGATTTAGTCGCACCTGATACCCTCCGGAGAACTCCTCTGGACGCCGGTTCATGTCTTTGGGCGTGAATCCGAGCCCTGCAAGAGTCTTTTCAACCTTCCAATGGTGGTCTCCCTGCTCTTTCGGAAGTCCCCTCATGCCCTCTTTAAGCACCGTGTCTTCTGCAAACTCCAGTTGCTGGCGAACATAGCCTATTCGGTAGTTCTTGGGGATGCTGATGGTTCCAGCATCAGGAAGCTCATCGCCAACAATCAAGTGGAAGAGGGTAGTCTTTCCGTGACCGTTTTTCCCGACAAGTCCTACCCGTTCTTTGGGATTGATCTTGAAATTCACGCTTTCAAAGAATAACTGATCCCCAAAGCTCTTTGTGAGGTTTTCTGCACTGATCATATAGACATCTCAAATGGCGCTAGTTTTCATAAATCGTTATTTTTTTCAATAGGATGACAAACCCATTGTTCCAAATATGAGCTAAGCGCACCATGTTCAATAATACAATAAGAGTGCAAATAACGTCAAACGGAATGCCCCAATTTCAAGCAGTGAATTTGGGTTTGGGTGTGTGCGGTTTTTGGCCGGCTGTGTTTGGTTCCTTGATAATAAGGGCTCGTTACTCAATAACCGTCACACCAAAATCCTTCGCAATCTTGGGGCACTTATTTCGTGACGAACCCTAATTGTGGCCCTGGGCTTTGTTGTCCTTGATCTGCGTTGCGCAATGTGCTATATAACTTAACTTTTGTCTACATAAAATTTTGTTGCTGGATACCAAGCATTATTAGGAGGTTTTTCCATGACCGTTGACAATATACTCGAAAGTAGACTGGACGGAGGTAGTTTAAAGAAGCTATTGGCCCTTGGCAATGCAAACTTGAACCAGTTAATTGCGGATGCCATTTTGAGATTTCAACCCGCATCTGTCTTTGTTTCCACCGGATCCGCCGAAGACCTTTATTATGTGAGGGTACAAGCCATACGGCGTGGTGAAGAAAAGCTTTTAAACCTACCTGGGCATACGATTCACAACGATGGGTATGAAGATCAGGGAAGAGACCCGAAGAATACGAGATTTTTGGTGTCGGGTAACATTTCCTTGGGACCTGGGCTGAACTCTATGGAAAGACAGGAGGGGATCAGGGAAATCAACGAGGTGATGAACGGGATTATGGCCGGAAAAGAGATGGTCGTCAGCTTTTATTCACTGGGGCCGCTTGGGACTGAATTTGCCATACCATGTGTTCAGATTACTGATTCGTATTATGTGACTCACAGCGAGGATATTCTTTATCGCCAGGGATACAAATTATTCAAAGGTAAGACAGCCAAGGAGGAATTTTTTGCCTTTTTTCATTCCGCCGGGGCGCTAAAAAACGGTGTCAGTTGCGATGTTGACCTGCGTAAAATCTTTGTAGACCTGAAAAAGAATTTTGTCTATAGCGCCAATACACAATATGCTGGAAACACTGTTGCAGCAAAGAAGTTGGCTCATCGTCTTGCAATTATAAAGGCGGCAAGGGAGGACTGGCTTTCTGAGCATTTTCTGATTACCGGAGTCCCAAGCTACGAAGGAGACAAAACAACGTACATTGCCGGCGCTTTTCCAAGTTGGTGTGGCAAGACCTCGACTTCGATGCTCTTTAATGTGGTGGGTGATGATCTAGCCCATGTTAGGAAGAAGAATGGCAAGGCCTATGCTGCAAATGTAGAAAAAGGGATGTTTGGGGTTATCAAGGATGTCAACCCCAGAGATGACCCATATATCCATAACATTCTTGTCAATCCCGGGGAGATCATATTTTCAAATCTTCTTGATGTCGATGGCAGGCCGTATTGGCAGGGCATGGGACAGGTGGATGTTCCACTAAAAGGGCATAACCATTGTGGGGTATGGTGGAAGGGGAAAAAGGAAGACAATGGAAAGCTGATTCCCGTTTCCCATGACAACGCTAGATTTTGTGTCAGTATAGAGGGTCTCAAGAATTATGATGCCAAGCAGGTGGTAAATCTAGAGGGCATCATCTATGGTGGACGAAGTTCAAAAAGACCGGTACCGGTATCTGAACTGTACGGTTGGGTCCATGGTGTCTTCTATGGCGCTTCTATTGAATCTGAACCCACGGTCGCAACAGTTGGTGGAAGTAGGTTTAAGCTTGTCATAAATCCTATGGCTAATAAGGCATTTCTCTCCATTCCCATCGGAAAATACCTGGAGAATTATGTCAGGTTTGGAAGGGATCTAAAGCATCCCCCGAAGATATTCTATGTCAATTATTTCCTCCGAGATGAGTCGGGTAACTTTACAAATACGAAGATGGACAAAAAGGTCTGGGTAAGGTGGATGGAAAGGCGAATCACCGGGAAGGTAGATGCCTATGCGACGCCCACTGGATTCATTCCGAAGTATGAAGACCTGGCCCGGTTATTCAAAAAAGAACTAGACACGAACTATCCAAAGGAAGATTACGAGTTTCAATTTACGTCCAGTATGCCGCAGCTTTTAGATAAACTTGATATTGCGGATAAGTTTTTTAGAGGAGAAGCAAGTGCTGTTCCAAAAGAGATCTTTGAGGTGATTGATTCACAAAGAAAACTTCTCATTGAAGCGCAAGATCATTATGGCGAAGAGATTTCTCCGTTTAGATTTGAAGATTATCAGATACCGGAAGCCCTAACGAAACCGTTTTAGACAAAACGAAGAACCATTTTAGGAGGCAAGTAAAAATAAGTTGCGCAGATTGCGCCACAATTTTGTTCGTTTTCAAGGCGCATTAAGGTGCGCATAACGAGTTATGTTAGCCTTAATGCAACACAGAATACGGGCAAAAGGGCAAGCAAGATGTATAAGTTATTTTTATTTGACGACTTATTGAGTCGTTAACCCACGAAGGGATGTCGGAGGATGGTATCCTTTTGCCAATGTTTGTCATCCTTTTGGGGATATTGGATATTGTAATGCAGTCCGCGGCTTTCCTTCCTCAATATAGCGCTCTGGACAATCAGGTCTGCTACCACTGCAATGTTCCGGAGTTCAATTAAATCGGGCGTAATCTTAAAGTTCCAATAATACTGGTGGATTTCTTTTTCGATCATGTTGATGCGATCTCGAGCACGCAGGAGTCGTTTATTGGAACGTACAATCCCAACATAATTCCACATGAGTCGTCTAATCTCGTCCCAATTGTGAGAAACTACAATCGCCTCGTCACTATCCATGGTACCCATGGGGTCCCATGCCGGCAGGTCTTGAGAGAAGAGAGCGTTTTCTTTCTTTAGGTTTTCTATAGCGGATTTTACCGTTCGATCTGCATAAACTATGGCTTCAAGTAGGGAATTGCTGGCGAGTCTGTTTGCGCCATGAAGACCCGTACACGCTGTCTCACCTATGGCATAGAGCCTTTCCACATCTGTCTTTCCGTCCATGTCTACCAGAACGCCGCCGCACATGTAATGGGCTGCTGGAACTACTGGAATTAGGTCTTTAGTAATTTCAATGCCAAGAGAAAGGCACCTCCCGTAGATATTCGGGAAGCGTTCTTTTATGAAGTCTGGGTCTTTGTGAGTGATATCGAGAAAGACGCTATCATCTCCACTTTTCTTTAGTTCGGTGTCTATGGCACGGGCCACTATATCACGGCAGGCCAAGTCCTTTTGTGGGGAGTAGTCTTCCATAAAAGCACGGCCATGGGAATCAACGAGGATTCCTCCTTCGCCTCTAACTGTCTCCGAGATAAGGAAGTTCTTTGCTTCAGGACTATAAAGGCATGTGGGGTGAAACTGGACAAATTCCAGATTGGCCACAAGTGCTCCTGCACGGTATGCCATGGCGATTCCATCGCCTGTGGCTATGTCTGGGTTGCTTGTGTACAAATAGACCTTGCCGGCCCCGCCTGTTGCTAAAACAGTTGTCTTGGCACGAAATGTGTGTACCTCATTGGTTTTAGTCTCAAGTACGTAGGCCCCACAGCAGACGTCCTCATGGGCTGCAGTGACTACTCCCCTTTTCATTCTAGTTGAGTAGGTGATAAGATCTACTGCTATGTGGTTTTCAAAAAAAGCGATATTCTTGTTGTTTCGAGCGGAATCCAATAAAGCTTGTTCAATTACACGACCGGTGAAATCTCCCGCATGGACAATCCTTTTTTGGCAATGTCCACCTTCGAGTACCAGGTCAAGCCCATTGCCGTCGGTATTACTCCTTGTAAAGCCAACCCCCCAGGCGATGAGTTCCCGAATTCTTGCAGGCCCGCCTTTTACGACCATCTCCACGACATCTTCTTTGCACAGACCGTCGCCTGACTGTAAGGTGTCGTTGAGGTGAAGATCGAAAGAATCATACTTGTCGGTAACTGAGGCAATTCCCCCCTGGGCATAGTTGGTGCTTGTCTCCATTGCCTCTTTTTTTGTGACAATAGCTACCCGTCCGGCTTTTGCCGCCTTTAGAGAAAAACTTAGGCCGGCAATTCCGCTTCCAATTACGAGGAAATCAACATCGTATCGCATGATCGATTATAACAAAGACGGTCTTCGCTTGGGCCGTCGTGAGATATAGCCTATCAAAAAGCCAACGAGAATGATGCTGGCGCCGGCAATGAACCACCAAAGTGTTTGGTTGTTCTGGAGTGCATCAAGTTCTTTTTTGAGCTTTTCCACTTGATTTGTCTTTGTTTTCAGTTCCTGGCTTGACTTTTCATGCGAACCCTTCAGGGCCAGAAAATCTTTCGATTCGTTTTTCAGTTTTTCATATAATTGTTCTATGGTGTTTGCTCTTTCGGTTTGTAAGGTGAGGGCCTTTTTGACTTCCTTTTGTTCATTCTTGAGACGTCTGTCTTCTTTAACAAGGTTTTCTTCCTTTTGGCTCAGGCTGTCATTTTCCTTCTGGAGCCTTGCGATAAGCTCCTTCTTAGGTGGTCCTGGGACCAGAAACTGCAATAAGATCCAGCCCTCTTTGCCGTTGGGTAGTCTTATCTTAGCCCATTTTCTGTCTCCATGCTCGTCAGGGACCGGTGCTTCCAAGATTTCTATTTTTGTTCCTGACTTGGGCATGGCAATAATCTTGTGTGACATATCAGGTCCGGTTCGGACCATGACGTCAAAAACATCTGTTACGTACTGAGTTTCTCCGTAAGCAACAGTAACAGTTAGAAAAAAACAAGAAAGAAACAAGATCATGAATTTCATTGTTTAGCTACTCCTTCTGAATGCAAAACAACTTACGATGTAAAGGACTTTCTTCTTACAAGCTTAGTATTGGATAATTAGCTGGGTGTCAATAATTTCTTTGAAATCAGGCTTGTAACATGCTATAAGAATACCTGATATGATAGCTTACGATCTGACATGTGCAAACGGGCACAGTTTTGAGGGGTGGTTTGAAGACCTTAAGGCCTTTGAATTCCAGAAGTCAAAGAAGCTTATTGCTTGTCCTGTGTGTGATGATACATCGATAGGGGTTGTTCCATCAACCTTTGGAATAAAATCGAATCTTCCAGCACCCCTAAAACCGCAAGAAGTTGCTCAACCCAATAACGATAGCGGCGAGATAACTCCCGAGAAGATCATGAATTTTTTGGATGAAAACTTTGAAGATGTAGGCCACGATTTTGCGAAAGAGGCCTTGAAGATGCATTATGATGTTAGCGAAAAACGAAATATCCGAGGAACGAGTTCTCCGACAGAAGAAGAGACCTTAAAAAAGGAGGGTATTAAGTTTTTCAAACTTCCGATTCCCCGAGCTGATTCCTAATCCCCCAGTCTCCCAAACTCCATTTTTTTAATACCTAAATACCTAGTTTCCATCTATAAATGTTTTTAACCGAATAGGCACTAGCGTGAGTTTTCAATTGAAGCTTTTGC
>CAYSBQ010000100.1:0-10644 GCA_964429315.1 uncultured Desulfobacterales bacterium | reverse complement strand
TACGCGAGAGGCTGTAGACAAGAAAAACGGGTTCAACTTAAAGCGCGTTGTCAATGCTACGGGTGTTGTTATTCACACTAATCTGGGCCGATCCCTGCTTCCTGAGAAGGTGGCTAAGCATGTCGCAGAAATCTCCAGCAAGTATTCGAACCTTGAATTTGATCTTGAAAGGGGCAAGAGGGGATCTAGGTATAGTGCTATTGAGGAAATCTTGTGTGAGATAAGTGGCGCTGAAGCTGCTTTGATTGTAAATAACAATGCAGGGGCGGTCTTTTTGTCTCTTGAGACCCTGGCAAGGGGAAAAGAGGTAATCGTATCAAGGGGCGAGCTTGTGGAAATTGGAGGGTCTTTTCGCATTCCTGATGTGATGGCACGCAGCAACGCCAAACTAGTGGAAGTAGGGACAACCAACAGGACTCATCCGGCGGATTATGAGCGTGCGATTAGTGATGAAACCGCCTTGCTACTGAAGGTTCATACCAGCAATTACGCCATAGTAGGATTTACGGCGGAGGTTTGTCTCAAAGACTTGGTTGCCCTTGGCAGGGAATATCATTTGCCTGTGATGGAAGATCTTGGAAGTGGTAGTTTTGTAGATTTTTCAAAATACGGACTTATCCAGGAGCCTACGGTGCAAGAAACGGTTGCTTCCGGCGCTGATGTAGTAACCTTTAGTGGTGATAAGATGCTGGGAGGGCCTCAAGCCGGGATCATAGTTGGCAGAAAAGACGTAGTCGAGCGCATCAAGAAAAACCCGATCAACCGAGCTCTTAGGATCGACAAGATGACCCTTGCCGCCCTAGAGGCAACACTCCACATATATCGTGATGAAGTTAAGGCTCTTTCCGAAATCCCTACATTGCGGATGCTTACAATATCTGTCAAGGAGATCGCTAAAAAAGCCAGGCGACTCCGAAATCGATTAAAAAAACTTGAGAGCAACCGGCTTGAGATTGGTATTGTCGATAGCTCATCGCGCGTGGGTGGAGGTTCTCTGCCCTTGCAGGAGCTTCCCACAAAGTGTGTGAGTGTTAAGATAAGGGGGATGTCTGCAAGCAAGATGGAATGTCTCATGCGAGAGACTAGTCCCCCTGTGGTTGGACGTATTGAAGATGATTTAGTGGTAATCGATTTGCGAACAGTACAGGATGATGATTTTGCCATTATTGCAAATACTTTTAAAGAAATTTTGAGGCATGAGTAGATCAGAAGAGCATCTTGTAGGAACCCAAGTCCTAGAAGCGGATTTTCCTTATATGTCAATAGGGGAGGATTTCGAGGTTTTTTTTGAGGGCTTTGCAGAAGAGAACGACCAATTTGCAACCTTGGTGATCTGTATTGACGATTTCGAGAAGAAATTGAAAGAACTTGGAGAAACCATTGTTTCCAGCGTTGTGGTCAAGCTTGCACGAGTCATGGATGATATGAGCAAGACAAAGCTTATGACATGGGGGCGTGTCGACCAAGGGTGTTTTGCATGCCTTTGTCCGAACGTCGGTCAAACACAGGCTATGGAGTTAGCACAGGAATTGCAGCGCGGATTTACGCTTTTGGGCAATGAGACAGTCTCTATTGGTTTGGCCGTCTTTCCGTTCTGGCCCTTTGAAAGGGGAGCTGTCCTGGCTAACGCCCAAAAGGCTCTGGATCATGCCGCATTTTTTGGGCCCAATACCATTACCCCCTTTGATGCTGTCAGTCTAAATATCAGCGCAGATAAACTCTATCAATACGGAGACATTGAAGGAGCTGTTGAGGAATTCAAAACGGCCGCCATGGTCGATTCTCAAAATGTGAACGTCCACAATAGTCTCGGAGTTTGTTACGGGGTGCAAGCAAAACTTGGTTTGGCAATCGATGCCTTTGAGACCGCCATTGAGATAAACCCAAAAGATGTTATGGCCACGTATAATTTGGGGCTTGCCTATCTTAAGCAAGAAAACCGTGACAAGGCCTTGGAGTTATTTTTAAAGGCTCATTCCCTTGACGGGGATAACCCTGATATAGCCGGTCACATTGGGATATGTTACCAGGAGATGGGCCAAGTCGATAAGGCGCTTGGGTATCTTGAAAGGGCAGCCGAAAAGATCTCTTGGGGGACAGCCGTTTTCCGTGCTCTAGGGGATTGTTACCTGGAAAAAGACTTGTACCACAAAGCAGCTAAGGCCTTTGAAAAGGCAATTAAGTCCCATCCCAAAGATGCAAAGAGCTTGAACACCCTTGCGCATATTTACGGGATGTTGGGGGAAAATCTGGAGATTGCCATTGTTCTGGCCGAAGAGAGTGTCTCAATTGATCGAGACAAGGGGCTTTATAGATGCCGGTTGGGCAAACTCTACTTGCAGGTTGGCAATTATGACAAGGCTTTGGAAGAGTTTAGAAAAGCCGATGAGCTTGGAGAGGTTTGCGGTGAACTCATAGCGGAGGCCGAGAGCATGTCGGCAAGGGCTTGGGGATTAGGAAGTAAGGAGTAAAGTAGAAGAATTGCCGTGGAAACTATTATATTGAAAATACTGGGGGAAAGCATTGAGGTCAAGAGACGTTTTGTTAAAGACAATGCCGACCTCATTCTGGCCGCAGCCAAGCAGGTGGCGACATGTTTTGCCTCGGGTCATAAACTCCTCATATTTGGAAACGGTGGTAGTGCCGCTGATGCCCAACATATTGCAGCAGAATTTGTTAACCGGTTTACTGTGGAGCGCAGGCCCTTGCCCGCCATTGCCCTTAACACCGATACCTCGATCTTGACTAGTATTTCCAACGATTATTCCTTTGACGAAGTCTTTTCCAAGCAGATCAGGGCATTGGGAGTTAAAGACGATATTGCCTTAGGCATTAGCACCAGCGGCAATTCAAAAAACGTACTTATTGCCATGGAAACAGGCCGCCGGATGGGTCTTAATACCATTGGCCTGACAGGATGTGGCGGCGGCAAGCTGGGTGATAATTGTGATCTTTCGCTGGCGGTACATTCCAACGAAACACCGCGTATTCAAGAAACCCACATCACCGTTGGGCATATTGTGTGTGAACTTGTAGATCGGATCCTTTTCCCCGAACTTTATGAGTAAGCGTGTGAAAAAAATCTTGCCCATAGAGATTCCACCTCTAAAGACCTGCTCCTTGAAGTCGAGAAAAAGTAAGGTGGACCGTGCTGACTTCGCTCGAACCTGGAAATCAGGTGGAACCTTAGAAGATTTTCTGGACAGATTGCCGGATATCCTTGGCGCCAATGACTTGAAGGCCGTTGTTTCAGCCATTGCGACATCTCGTAAGGCAGACAAGAGTGTGGTCATGGCAATGGGCGCACATGTCATTAAAGTAGGTTTGAATCCTGTCGTGATTGATATGATGGAACGAGGCATCATTACGGCTATTGCCTTAAACGGGGCAGGCATCATACATGATCTGGAACTTGCCATGGTCGGAAGAACCTCTGAAGAGGTCTTGGAGGGACTTGAACAGGGTGCTTTTGGGATGGCAAGGGATTCCGCAGATTTCTTGAATCAGACCATATCTGGAACAAAGCAAAAGAGCTTAGGGCTTGGGGAGGCAGTAGGACGTGCGATCATAGAAGAGCAGCTTCCTTTTGCCGGCGAAAGCATTCTTGCCGCTGCGTACCGGCTTAACGTTCCTGCAACAGTGCACGTAGCCATTGGAACGGATATTCTTCACATCCATCCCGAGTTTGAGCCTGGGGCTGCAGGAAGGGCGAGCCACCTTGATTTTAGGCTGTTTGCCTCAGTAATTGCCGGTCTGGAGGGAGGAGTTTACCTAAACGTAGGTTCTGCGGTAATCCTTCCGGAGGTTTTCTTAAAAGCCCTTACCCTGGTTCGGAATATTGGACACAAGGTGGAGGAGTTTATAACTGTAAACATGGACTTTATCCGGCATTATCGGCCTACGACTAATGTGATCACTCGTCCTGTCAGTATGGGTGGAAAGGGGTACACCCTCTTAGGCCATCATGAAATCATGTTTCCCCTTCTTGCAGCCGCAGTGATTGAAAAGCTCAATCATTAGCCGAATTCTGTTATTGCCATCATCCATAAAAATTAGTATAAAAATGCGTTTATCCATTTGAGAATGCAAATTTTCTTTTAAGGAGAGAGCAAAATGCCAATATTCGAATACCATTGCACAAAGTGCAATAAGGATTTCGAGGTCTTAGTCTTCGGGAAAGAAAAAGCCGCCTGTCCTTATTGCAATGGCAAGAAGATCACCAGGCTTCTTTCTACGGTGAGTCACAAGAGCGAGGGGGAGTTTACGAGTTCGCAGGGTTCAAGTTGCACCTCTTGTAATGCAACTAGTTGCAGTAGCTGTGGGCACTGATTATGAAACAAGTTATTAGGATTGGAACAAGAGGAAGTGCCTTGGCGGTTTGGCAAGCAGAATGGGTGCGCACTCAGCTTTTAGCGCTACATGTTGGTTATGAGGTTGAACTTGTCAAGATCAAGACTACAGGGGATAAGATTCTGGACGTACCTCTTGCACAGGTGGGCGGCAAAGGCCTGTTTGTAAAGGAGATTGAAGCAGCTCTCCTTGATGAGCGGGTCGATATTGCTGTCCATAGCATGAAGGACATGCCGGCTGAAATCCCGCCGGGACTTTGTATCGGTGCAGTGCCACAAAGGGAAAACCCTTTGGACGTTTTGATTTCCAAGAATGGGAAGGTTTTCAGCGAGCTACCGAATGGGGCTCGTCTTGGAAGCAGCAGCCTAAGGCGTTGTGCCCAGGTACGTCATATGCGGCCCGATATAAATGTTTGCGGGTTAAGGGGAAATCTTGATACTCGGCTTCGGAAACTAAAAACCGAAGATATTGATGCCATTATACTGGCGGCCGCAGGCATTATAAGGTTGGGGCTTTCCGACCACATCACGGAATATATTCCTGAGTCGATAATGCTTCCTGCCATTGGCCAAGGGGCGTTGTCTATTGAGATAAGACAAGACGATGAGATGATCCGAAGGCTTACAGCGCCACTCGATCATAGGGAAACACGGGTGGCCGTCGAGTGCGAGCGCGCCTTTTTGGCCAGACTTGAGGGTGGATGCCAAGTGCCCATAGCCGGCCAAGCCAAAGTAGTTGGCGACCAGGTTGAGTTTACCGGTCTTATCTCTGAAGTAGATGGGTCAGTCTTTCTTCGCGAAACGATTGCGGGCCCCTTGGGAAAGCGTGAAAAAATTGGAGAGCAATTAGCTGACCGTCTTCTCGATAAGGGCGGCAGGGAAATCCTGGAAAGTGTTTATGGTAAGTCAATGCGGGATCTGAAGGAATGAACATAGGCAAAGTCTATTTGGTAGGCGCCGGTCCAGGGATGCCGGACCTGATCACGCTGAGAGGGATGAAGTGTTTGCAAGAGGCTGATGTGGTAATCTATGATTTCCTGGCAGCCAATCTATTGCAACATGTACCAGTTGGTACTGAAACTATCTACGTGGGGAAGAAGGAGGGCAAGCACACCGTACATCAGGAAAAGATCAATCAGATGCTTGTTGAAAAGGCACGAGAGGGGCACACGGTAGTGCGTTTAAAGGGGGGAGACCCCTTTATTTTTGGTCGAGGTGGTGAGGAAGCGAGGGTGCTCGCGGCTCAAAATATTCCTTTTGAGGTTGTCCCCGGAGTGACTTCGGGCATAGCCGCAGCTGCTTTTGCCGGCATTCCTCTTACCTTTCGTGGCTATAATACGAGTGTCGCTTTTGTGACCGGTCACGAGGATCCTACAAAATTGGAGTCAACTATCGAATGGTCGCAACTGGCAACAGGTGTTGGTACCCTGGTTATTTTTATGGGAGTAAAAAATCTCGCTGACATTGTGGATAGGCTGATGGCTGGAGGGCGGGATCCGAAGACTCCAACGGCCGTGGTGCGATGGGGGGCTACACCCTTACAGACCACTTTAGTCGGCCGGCTTGATACAATAGCAGCTCAGGTTGAAAAGGCAGGCCTTAAGCCACCTGCCGTTATTATTGTTGGTAAGGTTGTTGAATTAAGAAAAGAGATAAACTGGTTTGAAGAAAAGCCGCTCTTTGGGAAAACGGTAGTTGTTACCAGGACACGACAACAAGCCGGTGAACTAGTAGCAAGGCTATCCGCCCTTGGTGCTGAATGCCTGGAATGCCCCACTATCAGAGTGGTCCCGCCGGATGATTGGTCACCCTTAGATCAAGCCATTGATCGTCTTGAAACCTATGACTGGCTTGTTTTGACTAGTGTAAATGGTGTAAACTTCTTTTTTGACCGGCTCTTTAAAAAAGATAAGGATGTGCGGGCGTTGAAAAATGTGCGAACAGCGGCTATTGGCCCTGCCACCGCAAAGAGATTGCGCGAATTTGGCTTTAGGACTGATATCGTTCCGGAAACCTATAGGGCGGAATCGGTGATAGAGGCCTTTAAGAATGAACCCTTGGAGGGCAAGAAGGTCCTGCTTCCCAGGGCCAAAGAAGCCAGGCCTATTCTTCCTGTAGAAGTTCGAAAGATGGGAGCCACCGTTGATGAAATCGCTTCCTATCAAACAGAACAGGTCACAGAGAATGTGGAAGTGCTCGTAGGCCGTTTGGAAGAGCATTCTGTTGATGTTATTACATTTACCAGTTCTTCGACTGTAAAGAACTTCAAGGCGGCGCTTTCTTCCAAAAAGCTTGAGAAACTGCTGGTCGGCGTTAAGACCGCGTGCATTGGACCCATTACGGCTGGTACAGCTAGAGAACTTGGATTCAACGTGGATATTGAAGCCACGGAATATACTATTCCTGGACTCTGTGAGGCTATTTTGGAATATTATTCCTAGTTTTCATCCAGAAATGGCTCTTTTTCGCAATCTCTGCGTCAAACTGCGGTGTTGTTTGTGCGGCGTACTACGGTACGCCTCCGCGCAACCCATTGTTTTCCTTGACCTTACGAAAAATTGTTCATTTCTGACCGGCCTGCTTCCTGGAATGCCCGCCTTTTTAGCGGACTGGAAGGAAGCTATAAAAGATAGTGAACTTCCTTACCGGGAAGCAAAAGCTTCAATTGGAAACTTACGGTAATGTTCATTCGGTTCAAAGGCATTTATGGACGGGCACTATTCCTAGCAAACTGTTCTACTATCTCTCAAACCTAAAAGGAGCGTACCTATGAAACGGTTAACCGTGCTGCCAGTTTTCATTGTCACATTCATGACTCTTTGTCCGGCATTTGCACAAAGGTGCTTTGCTGAACAACCGTCAGTGCTTGAGGTGGTCCATTCTGCTATCTGCCTTGAGGTGGTGGAACATGCCTGCGTGGGGACAAATGATGTTTTTCCTTCCAACGTGGGGAAGCTTTATTGCCTTACAAGGGTTTACGGGGCCGAAGAAGATACCGAGATTACACATGTCTGGTTTTTTGGGGATACAGAACGTGCGCGTATAAAGCTGGCCGTTCGTTCGGTTAATTTTAGGACTTACAGTTCAAAGATTATCCGTCCCCAAGAGATAGGCAGTTGGCGTGTGGACATCCTGGACTCGGAAAACAGGGTGCTGAAAGTGGTTGAATTTGAGGTTAAGTGATTACAACGAAGAGCAGTTAGGGGCCATAGTAGCGATTCGAGATTGTCTGGGAGGTTTTTCTACCGGACTGCGAACAACCCTGATAAGAAGGGCAGGAAACTACCTTGCATTTAGGAGAGATGTCGATTCCTTCTTGGTCTGTCACTTTTCGGGTGTGTGTACCCGGACTTGTTATGGAGACCGCCATAGTGCTTGCTGCAATCGTGAAGGAATCATAACGTTTTTTGCTGATGTAGTAATAAATGTGTTGATGTCACGGTATGAAGAGATTGATAGGCTTATTGAAGTCCTGAACTTGCAAAATCTTGGTGCAAAGTGTGTCTACCTTGGCAGCGAAGGCTGTCTCTGGAAGGTCAAGCCGATAGTATGTGAGATGTTTCTCTGTAAATATGCCAGGGGGGAGGTCTTTGACAATTCGCCGGCAGTGTTGAATGAATGGAGGAAGTTAAGACGTAGAGAGAAAAGATACACCTGGCCGAACCGCTCAGTTCTTTTTGATAAGTTAGAAAGATACTTCATGGAAAGGGGTTGTGATTCCAGCCTTATGTATTGTCACAACAGCCCAGGCGCCTTCTTAGGATGAAAGCACAGTGGAAGGCGAAGAGTACTGGGGGCGATAGAGTTGGGAGGTAGCATAATGAAGAATACGATTCTCTGCACATTGGTCATTTACCTATTTCTTGGTTTGACATCTGCTAATGCAGACACCCAATATGTGACGGATATGCTTGTTCTAAACATTCGGGATGTACCCTCTGAAGAGTACAACGTGGTAGCGAGGCTCAAGAGCAATATGCCAGTTGAAGTCATGGAGGAAAAAGAGCACTACTTTAAAGTGCGGACCCCGGATGGTAAAGAAGGATGGGTAGACAAGCAATATCTTACTACCAGCATCCCCAAAAGCATTATTGTTAAGGAATTAGAGCAGAAGATAAATAAGCTAGGAGAAGATATTGATGCACTGAAGGAATCGAGGGGTTCTTTACGAAATGATTTCCAGAGTTCCAAACTGAAAGTCAAGGAAATTGAGAAGAAAGCCAATATGTATCAGCAAGAAGTATCTCTGAGTAATCTTAAGCTGGAACAAGTCACTCGGAAGTATAGTGAGCTTGCCGAACAATCAGAAGATGTGGTAGGAGTGATGGCAGAACGTGACGGGTTTCGGGCGACAGTTAACAGGTCAAAGGCCCAAGTAGAGCAATTGCAGAAAGATAATACTCGCCTTAGAAGCAACAGCAGGTGGTGGGTGCAGTTTATCGCAGGGGGAGGCATGTTGCTGATTGGATTGATAATAGGAAGGCTTTCTTCAAAAAGGAAAAAGGTCTTTTACTAAGGGCTCGTCACTCAATAACTGTCATATCTTGCTGGTCTTTTGGGCAGTCTTCTGCGTTGCTCGGTTGGTCACATACCTAGGTATGCTCCTGCCCGAGCGCCTTGAATACAACCCAAAATCCTTCGCAATCTTGAGACACTTATTTCATGACGAACCCTAAGAGGCTGCCAATAAAGGGAAAGATGAGTGATGCTAACAGATATTTTTTTTATGATAGGTTTTTTACTCCTGGGCGCCCTATTAGGTCTCATCGTGGAAATCTGGAATCATAGCAGATAGGGTCTTTAAATGTCACTTGGCCAATTCTTACATAACTTTGGTCGGTGTAAGATAACATATTGGGGCTTGGCGCCCTGTCCTGGGACTCAGAAATTATGATGAAACAACGCTGGATAAAGACGCTGCTTATTATCATTGTTTGCTTATCTGTTCTTGGGACAGTTGTCTGGTTTGTGGGTGGATTCAATAAACAGGTGGAGGCGCTCGGTAGAATTAAAGAAAAAGGCAAGATTACAGTGATTACCAGCAATAACTCCAATTGCTACTACATTTACAGAGATAAGCCTATGGGGTTTGAGTATGAATTGGCCAAGGCATTTGCTGATTATCTAGGCGTTGAGCTAGAAGTGATCACACCAGACTGGGATGACATGCTCAAAGCGCTAGACAAAGGCAAGGGCGACCTGGTTGCCGCAAGCATGACAAGTACTCCTGACAGGGAAGAAATCGCAGATTTTTCAGACGAATATTTATCCGTTCAGCAAGATGTCATTATTCATAAGGGTAATTATAAGATTAAAGGGATCGAAGACTTAAGCGGGAAGAAGGTACATGTAAGAGAAGGGACATCTTGCCATAAGCGGTTGCTTGAGCTTAAAACAGATGGGCTGGACATTGAGATTATCCTTCATGAAAATGTGCCTACCGAGGAGTTGATACGTCAGGTAGCCGAAAAAGAAATTGAGATTACAGTAGCTGATTCGAATATTGCCCTCTTGAACCGCCGCTATTATCCTGCCATCCGGATTGCTTTTCCGATAGAAGAACAGCAACCCTTGGGATGGGCCGTTAGAAAAGGGAACCCAAAGTTGTTGGCCAAGATCAATAAGTTTTTTGATGCCATCGAAGAGGATGGGACATTCGGAAAGATCTATGAAAAGTATTATGCAAATGTGGATATCTTCGATTTTTTTGATCTAAAAAAGTTTCATCAAAGGATTAAAACCAGATTGCCGAAATATGAAAAGATTATCAAAGAGGAAAGCAACCGATACGGGTTTGACTGGCGTCTCATGGCTGCAGTAGCCTATCAAGAATCCCATCTTAACCCACGGGCCAAAAGCTACAAAGGGGTGCGGGGGTTGATGCAACTGACGCTTACAACGGCGGAAGAAATGGAGATTGAAAGTCGACTCGACCCACAACAGAGTATCGAAGGCGGAATAAAGTATCTCAGCAAGATATATAAGCGGTTTGATAAGATTGAAGGCCTTGATAGGATACTATTTACCCTCGCCAGTTACAATATTGGTTACGGTCACGTAAGGGATGCGCAAAAGTTGGCGCGCCAAAATGGTCTCGATACCCAAAAGTGGGCCTCACTCAAGAAAACACTGCCAATGCTCCGTGTCAAGAAGTATTACAAGAAGACAAAATACGGCTATTGCAGGGGGACAGAGCCTGTGCGTTATGTGAACAGAGTTCTAACCTATTACGATATTCTCAAAAGAAAGTCCCTAGGATAAGCCTTTGTAATAGATAAGACGAAGTCAAAGATGA
>CAYSBQ010000099.1:0-10735 GCA_964429315.1 uncultured Desulfobacterales bacterium | reverse complement strand
AAATGGGGAGCCTCAGATTGTCAAGAAACCCAAGTTGATCATATCTAAGAATACTAAAACGCCTGATGCAAGGAAGGTAGACACAAGTGATACCTCCCCCGAAATAACAGGGACTGCTAAAGAAAAAAATGGGGAGC
Source organism: uncultured Desulfobacterales bacterium (assembly GCA_964429315.1). Taxonomy (GTDB): domain Bacteria; phylum Desulfobacterota; class Desulfobacteria; order Desulfobacterales. The sequence goes on along the minus strand of CAYSBQ010000099.1, from coordinate 10,598 downwards.
CTCAGATTGTCAAGAAACCCAAGTTGATCATATCTAAGAATACTGAAGCACCTGCCTCAGGGAAGCCGGACTCAAACAATACTTCCTCCGCTCCTGCTATAAAAAAAGAAGATACAAGTGATACTTCCTCCGAAAACACAGGGACTGCCAAGGAAAGTACGGAAACTCAATCATCTGAGACTACCCCACTTGCTGAGTCCGCCGTATCAAAGACGGTTTTGGTTCAAGAATTTGAGATACAAACAGCAAATCATGGTACTTCGCTAAGATTCAAGTTCAAACTGGAAAACATTGGTCCGCCGGAAAAGAAGATCACGGGGTATACGTTTGTAGTTCTAGAACCTGAAAAGGGTTCTAAGGAACACGCCCGGATTTCTCCGTGGTCGCCTTTGAAAGACGGAAGACCTACCAAAATCAGACGGGGGCAGTATTTTGGCATTGCCCGTTTCAAGTATGTTCGGGGTACCTTGCCTGACATCATGGATGTGAGCCGATTCAAGAATGCCACGGTCTACGTCTATTCGCCGGCTGGAGATTTGTTGACTAAAAAAGTTTACGATGTTGCTATTTCATTGCGTTCTTAAGAGGTTGATCTATGAGGGGAACTAGAGTGTCTACAACGACAAGGTTGGGCGGAATTCTGATCTTCTTCCTTATTGCCCTCTGTCTGATGCCATGTACTTTATGGGCCAAGAGAACCCATGAGACCTTTTTTAAGGGCAGTGACCATGAACTTCATGTCTACAGGATTCACGGCAAAAAACCGGGCAAAACCTTGCTCTTGATAGGAGGTATCCAAGGCAATGAACCTGGCGGATTCTTGTCTGCCGATCTCTATGCGGATATGGCCCTGGCAAAAGGAAATCTCATTGTAGTACCTAGGGCAAACTTTCATTCCATAGTGCTAAACCGCCGTCAGATCAACGAAGACATGAACCGAAAATTCGCCCGTAGCTCCGGGGTGAATTATGAAGCTAAGATTGTAGCAATATTAAAACAACTCGTCTCTGAAAGTGACTGCCTCTTAAATCTCCATGATGGCTCCGGATTCTATTACCCCCGCTGGGAAGGGCCGATGAAAAACCCAAGACGTTTTGGACAATCCGTTATCGCAGATTGTGCCACATACACGGTGCCGGAAACGGGGGAGGTCCTTCACTTGAAAGAAATGGCGGAACAAGCAATAAAAAAGGTTAATTCTTATATTGAGAATCCAAACCATCTGTTCCGATTCAACAACCATCGTACTAGCGCACCGGACACTATTCATGCTGAACAACGAAAATCGGCAACCTATTATGCGGTGTTTGAATGCGGTATTCCCGCCTTTGGCATTGAAACCAGTAAGTCTCTGCCCTTGGAGTTGAAGGTTCTTCAACACAACCACGCCATCAATGCCTTCATGGAGCTGTTGGGCATTGTACCGGAAACGCCCGGCATCTACCTTGATCCGCCGACCGTGCGACACATAATCATGGCGGTAAATAATAATACCCCTTTTGCTATTTCAAACGGAGAGACGCTGCACATTAGACGGGGTGATACTATAAATGTCTCTTATATTGAGGCGAATTACAAACGAGGGCTTAGCGCAGACATAATAGACCATGGGACTTTTAACGATATGGGAAAGCCGGTTCCTATCACACATTCAACTCAGGTTATAGTCCGTAAGGACCATCACTCTTGTGGGGTCGTGAACATAGTTCTTGATAAAACTGATGAATCAACCGGTACCGTCTACGCATTGCCCGAAGTGCTCTTTTTCAAGATTAAGACGAATGGCGAAGAAAGGCTTTTTGTAAATAACGCCTCTGTAAAACTAATAAAGGGCGATAGGTTTGAACTCGTAGATGTTACGACAAACCCGGCAAAGCACCCTGCAATAACAATGAATTTCAAGGGGTTTGTTGGAAACAGGAAAAACAATACGGGCGAGGATCGGGGTTATGTGATACACACCGACAGGGATTTGTGGAAACGCTATTCCCTTGAAGGCAAAGGAGAAAAATACCATGTCGTGGTTAACCATAACGACACGGCATTAGGACAGCTTTTCGTTGAGCTGGTAGAACCGAAGTTTGACTATATCGTTGCCCAGATAAACAGCGGTGTCAAACGTTGCTTCTATCCTGGGGATTCTATGAGTGTTGGCCCCAATGATACGATCCACATCCTTGATATTAAGACAAACGTCCCGGCCAATGCCGGAGTCCAGGCCTTCTTGAAAGGTGAACATACGAAAATCCGTCTGTTTTCTGACGGCTCGGCATATCCACAAAGGATCAGTTGGAACAAGGCCACAAAAAAGGCCGATCACTGCCAGGTTGTGGTGCAGAGAGAACGTATGATTTTTGGTTCAATCTTGTTAGACTTTAAGAAAAAAGGGGGGCGCCATGAAGGATAAGGCCGCAAGCCTTTCTATCATAGACAAGGGTCTCAACGTAGAAGGGACCTTGAATGCAGATGGCAAACTAATTATCATGGGCGCCTTGAAAGGCACCCTTATCGGAAGTGCAATAGTCACGGCAAAAGGAAGCCGTGTGACGGCCGAGGCAAAGGTTGAAAATATAGTCATTGCCGGAGAATTTCAAGGTAATGTTACTGCGTATAACAGTCTACAAATACTAAAAACCGGTAATTTTACCGGAAACATCACTTGTAAGAGTTTAAGCCTTGAAGCAGGGGGCAAGCTAAATGGTAATGTAAGACCGCTAGAGACCCAAGACGGCGTTTTTCCTCTATCAATCGCACAAGTACCTGCCACAAACGATTAAGGCGCCCATCACTCAACAACTGTTACATCTAGCTTACCTTTTGGATCGTCTTCTGCAATCCTTTGCAGACTTGAGCAAAAACTTTCCTTTATGGCATCAGTAGCTAATATGCCAGATCTGCCCCCGGATATAGCATTCTTTCTTTACCTTAAGGCGTCATGAGTCAAGAGCAGATTTGACATTCTAAAGTAGTAAAAATTACCCAAAACAGCTTTGAGCTAAAATGGGTAAAACTGTTTTGTTTGATGTGTAAGATTCCCTCTTTGATCACCAACGCTCACAAGCGTTTTGTGTTTTTCTTGACTAACCAACTAATTTTAGTTAATTTTCACTAAGTTTTCAGGACATTTGGTTTCAAACCTCATTTGGAGGATTTCATGAAGTGATCGCCCAAAGACCCCGTTCCTCATATCGAGACCGGGGTTTTTCATTTTGATGGAATTATCTGAAGAGCATGTGAAGGTGGCTTAGGTCTGACATGAATGAGCATCGGGAGTTTGTCAACCCAATCAACAACGTAGCTCCACACGGTATAGCCATTATAAATAGATGTCCGACAACGATAGTGAACACTACAATGAATACTGAAAAGAGAACGAACATATGGTTTCTGTAATAAAATTACGACCTGTCAGGCGGATGACTCAGTCGGAGCTTGACAAATTTTTAGAGAAAGCCGCAGATATCTTGCGCGGGAATGTGGATCATTCGGAGTTTCGCGGATATGTTTTCGCCCTTCTTTTCTATAAACGGATCAGCGATGTGTACAAGGAGGAAGTCAAGAAGCTTACTTTAAAACTAGACGACGAAGAACTGGCCCGGGACCCTAAAATGCATAATTTTATCGTACCGGAGGGTTCCCTGTGGGAAGAGGTGGCAAGAAAGAGCCCGACACGGCTTGGAACCGCTTTGAACGAGGCGATGCTGGCCATCGAACATGCGAACCAACCCAAGTTCGACGGCATTCTGACCAATAAAATTGATTTCAATAAACAGGATGAACTGCCCCGACCCAAGCTTGTGGATCTGATCAACCACTTCGGCAGCAAGATATTTGACAGGAAGCATGTGCCGGATGATCTGTTCGGCAATGCCTATGAATACCTTATCCGCACGTTTGCCAGCAAGGCGGGCAAGAGTAGCGGAGAATTCTATACGCCCAAAGAGGTGGCCTTCCTGCTTTCTGAAATTGTCGAGCCCGAGCCGGGGCACCATGTCTGCGACTGGGCAAGCGGTTCCGGCGGGCTTCTCCTTCAATGCCGCCGCTTTGTGCAAAAAAGGGGTGGAGATCCAAACAGGCTTTTCCTTTACGCCCAAGAGAGCAATGTCGCTACGTATAACATCTCGCGAATCAACATGATCCTCCACGGTATCAACGGATGGGAACCCCGTAGGGAAGACAGCCTTCGGCAGCCGCAGCATCTTGATCGGAATAAAAAGCTGAAACAGTTTGACCGTATCATCATGAATCCTCCATTTTCACTGGAAAATTGGGGATACAATGATTTCATAGGCGGCGATCCATATGAGCGTTTCGGGTTTGGGATGCCTGCGGCCACTAACGGGGATTTTGCCTGGCTTGAGCACGTTGTAAAATCTCTGAAGAAGACCGGAAAGGCGATTATCGTTATGTCCCAGGGCGTCCTGTTCCGTGGTCAGCCGGAACAGACGGAAGAAGAAGACGGCCGCAACCAGAAGGCCGATGCGGAATACACGATCAGGGAGGGGTTTATCAAGTCGGATTTGATCGAGTGCGTTATTGTCCTGCCTTCAAAACTTTTTTACGGTAATAATGTGCCAGGGTGCCTCATTGTGTTCAACAAAAACAAAGCACCCAATCGTAAAGACAAGTTACTGATGATTTGGGCCTCCCGTCATTTCAAGAAGGCCAACCCTCAAAACCTCCTGCTAAAGTCCGATTTGATGCGAATTCTTGTTCCCTGGCGCGCATTCGGTGATCTTGAAAAATGCCGTCAACTCGTACCGACCCATGAAGCAGAGATCATGGCGGAAATTGAAGCCGAGCGTGAAAAAGCCATCGAGGAAATTCACGAGGCATACGATCCCCTTTTAGATCCTCTGCCTGACCTGGAAAAAGAGCTTGAACAATTGGAGACCTTAAATTTCAAGGCATGGCAGGAGAACCCTTCGGAAAAAGATTTTTACTTCGGGTCTTTAAAGCCTCTGCTCGATGACATTGAAAAACTGAATCAGGAGATTCTTGCACTCGCCAAGGATAAAAAGCGCGAAACAAGCGAAAAACTGAAGAAAACAAAAGCGGAATTGCGAACAAAGTCAAAGGAAATCAACGCTGCAATTAAAGCTCGGTTGAAACAGGTCAAGCGTGCGGTTAAGGAATTGGCCAAACTTGGATTAGAACGGGAACAGAAGCGCACTGAAGTTAACGACCATGCCGACAGGGAGATCTCGCAAATCAAAGAGGCCGCAACCGATCTCTTGAATATCTGTTCTGATCCGGAAGAGGCCCGAAGATATTTTGCCGTCACCGACCGTGCCGAGATAGAGGAAAATGAGTTCAGTCTAAACCTGCCAAGATACGTAGAGACTTTTGAGCCTGAGGAGGAGGTTTCAATTCAAGAAGCTCTTAGGGAACTAGAAGAAAGTGAATTGGCGGTGAAAAATTCTCGAAAAAAGTTAAATGAATTGCTCAGGTCGTTTAAGGTGATAGAAAAATGACCAGACTCCGTGGAACCCATCCGGTTTATTGGCAAACCCTTAGTGTTCAACCCCCATCAGATTGGAAAATTGAACGTATAGAAGATTATGCAGAGGTTAAAAAAGGGAAATTGCCCAAAACGCTTTATACAATACCAACAGAAGACAGCTTACCATACCTGCTCATTGATGGCCTGAACGAAGGAGAGCCATTATATACTGACGACACCAACCTCCCAATGATAGATGAAAATGACACGGTTATGGTTGCGGATGGATCTCGGTCCGGATTGCCGATTCGTGGTGTGTCAGGAGCACTCGGCTCAACCTTACTTCGTTTCAGAGCTAAAGAAGATTTTGATCCGGACTTTCTTTATTACGTCCTAGAGTCATTATACCCTTATACAAATACGGCGACAATAGGTGGTGCAGTTCCCCACTTAGATAAACGCCTCCTTGCTCAACTTGAACTAGCAACACCTCGCCAGGAAGAAAGAAAAAGAATTGGATTTATTATCATTTTAACGGACAGATTGCTCAGACGCACCGAGGAACAGTTGAAGGCCGCACTAAGACTCAAAACCTCCCTCATGCAGCAGCTTTTCACAAAAGGAATTCCTGCCAAACACAAAAAGTTCAAGGAAGCCAAATGGACCAAAACACCAGAAAACTGGGAGTATAAAAAACTGTCAGATATCGGCGAGATCTCCTCGGGTTTTACAATGGGAAGGGATCTCACTAGGCATGAAACCGTAGCTGTGCAGTACATCACTGTAAATAACGTTAAAGAGGGGTATCTTGATCTTTCAGATGTTGGGCAGGTTGAGGTGAAAACACAGGAACTCGAATCCTTGAGACTCAAAAGTGGCGATATCCTTATGACAGAGGGAGGAGATCGGGACAAGTTAGGGAGGGGGTCTATTTGGAACGGAGAGATTGAGACTTGTGTATACCAAAATCATATTTTTCGTATTCGTTTGGAATTAAATACCTATCTACCTGAACTGTTTCATTTTTTGTTGCAGACATATCCAGCAAAAAATTATTTCTTTTCCCATGCAAAACAAACCAGCAATTTATGTACAATCAATTCCAGAGAACTCAAAAGATTTCCGGTATTCATCCCGAGCGCTGATGAACAGAAAGAAATGCTTGATTTATTGACCTCAATGGAATCAACAATTTTTGGTATAAGGGAAAAGCATGCTGCTTTATTAAGGCTTAAAAAATCCCTTATGCAGAACCTTCTCACTGGGAAAGTGCGCGTGAATATGGAGGCTGCCCATGAGCTTCTCCGAGGCAAAGACGGTTGAAAATCCAATCCTGAACTGGCTAAAGACTCCTGAGCTTGACTGGCGTTTTGAAGACCAGGCATCGGTTGTGAAGCATTACAGGGAAAATGAAGTCGAGGCCCTGCTTCTTCCTATCCTCCGGCAGAAACTTAAAGAACTGAACCCGGAGGTCATTACAGATGACGCCCGGGCGGACCAAATCCTTCTGCGGCTGCGGGCGGAGCGTGATAACCAGGAATGGCTATCCTGGATGCGAAATGAAAAAACCCATCAGTTTGCATCGGCTGAGCAATACCAGAGAATACATCTTATTGACTACAATGATCCGGAGAAGAATGATTTTCTATCTACTAACCAATTCTGGGTTGAGGGAAAAACCCGCAGACGCACGGATATCCTCCTTTTTATCAACGGAATACCTATAGTCAACATTGAAGCGAAAACCACGACGCGGCAGGTTGAACAATACGACTGGCGGGAAGGGGCCAAACAAACCGGAGACTACTCCCGAGATGTGCCGCAGCTGTATTACTCAAATTGCTTTGTATGCGGCGTAAATGAGCATAGGTTATTTTATGGGGTGCCGGGGACAAAATTCCATACCTGGCATCAATGGAGAGATCCATCGCCGCACACCTCCGTTGATGCCTTTGACGAAATGAAATGCGGCGTTTACGGGCTTTTTGATCAAGGGAACCTACTCGACCTGATCCAAAATTTTATTGTCTTTGATAAAGAGAAGGGGGAAACCGTCAAGAAAATCGCCCGGTACCAGCAATTCAGGGCTGCGAATGAACTGGTCAATCGGTCCCTGGAAATGGCGAAGCCGCGTGGGTGGCGGCGTGGGATTGTCTGGCATACACAGGGCTCAGGGAAAAGCTTGACCATGCTTTTTGCCTCCAAAAAATTATGGAACCATCCGACGCTCGAACAGCCCACGGTTATTATTGTTGTGGATCGGGACCAGTTGCAGGACCAGATGGCCGGTCAACTCTACCGAACGAACACCGAGAATTGCCGGATTGCCCAAAACAGAAATGACCTGCTGGCTCTTCTCAAAGAGGGCGATGGGTATCGGGGTATCATCGTCACGATCATGCATAAATTCGATCGGTATGAGGCGTTTAAAACACAACGTACAAATATGGTTATGCTGGTAGATGAGGCCCACCGTACACAGTACGGCGATTTTGCCATGAGTATGCGCGCCACTATCCCCAATGCATCGCTTTTCGGCTTTACAGGAACGCCCCTGGAGCTGAACGACCGAAATACGCCCGTGGCCTTTGGCAGGGAAATTGGTCCGGATCGATACGAACGGTATATGGACAAATATTCCATTGCCGACGCGATCAGGGATGGGGCGACCATCCCGATCCATTTTGAGCCACGCATCTCGGAATGGAAGCTGTGGGGCAAGGAACTCGACATCCAGTTTGAAAAGATGTTTGCCCATCTTTCCGAAGAAGAGTGGGCAGCCTTAAAGAGCAGAGAGGCAAAATTGGAACTTATCATCAAGCTTCCCGATAGAATTGAACAGATTGCCAGGGACCTCGCCGAGCATTTTGATCAGAAGATCCGGCCCAATCAATTCAAGGCAATGCTCGTTTGCTACGACAAGGAAACATGCGCCCTCTATAAGGATGCCCTGGATGAAATCCTTGAACCGGAGGCGTCCATCTGTGTTTATTCCGAGGACTCTAAAAAAGACAAGGAGATCGTTAAGCAGCATTATCTTGGCGACAGGGAGAGGAAAAAGGCGATTGACGATTTTATTAAAGAAAAGCCGAAGGACCCCGAAGAATTGGCAGACCCTAAAAACCGGTACCGAAGGGCGGAAATTATCATCGTTTGCGATATGTTGTTAACCGGTTTCGATGCGCCGATTGTGCAGGCCATGTATCTGGACAAGGGTTTGCAGAATCACAGCCTTCTGCAGGCCATCGCCAGGGTGAACCGGCCCTACAACGAGATCAAGAAACACGGTCTAATCATCGATTATTTCGGCGTCTTTGAAAACCTGAACGAGGCATTGAATTACGATCTTGATGAGCTGGGAGAAATCGCCTTTCCTTTCTCCCAATTCAGGGATCAGTTTCAGGGGGAGATCAATGCCCTTTCAAAGCTGTTTCAGGATATTGATCGGTCCGGGACGCACGAATCCATGATGAAGGCCCTTTCCTTCCTGAATAAAAATGAGGAGGCTTGCGACCAATTCGAAACGGGTTTTCGTAACGTAAAAATATTATATGAGGCCCTTCAGCCCGATGAATTTTTAATAAAGCACGAGAGAGAGTATATCTGGCTCTGCAAATTGTGGATGGCCTATCGCAAGAAATTCTATCCGCTTGAGCGGTATGAAATCAGTGAGGAAGACGGGGCCAAGACACGTGACTTGATCCGAAAGCACGTATATATGGAAGATCTGAAAAAGGACTTCCCTGTGTACCAACTGGATGCCGAATATTTGACGAAAATAAAGGATTACAATCCCGATGCCAAGGCCCTTGACATTGAGGCGATGCTTGCGGCGGAATTGAAGATCCGTCTGGACAATGATGAAGATTTTGAGCCCCTTAGTGAAAAATTAAAGCGGATTATAGCCCAAAAGCGGAACGGCACAATGGCCGGCATCCGCTTAATCGAAGAATTGGAGAAACTGGCTAAAGAGTTCGTAGCCCTGGCAGAGGAAAGCAAGCGCCCCATTAGGGAATCCATCGCAAAGGCTGCATTGAAAGAGGCATTATATCTCCTTGACGAGGAAAGCGCCTTTGAGATTGCGGACGCTGTTTTGCTCAAAGCCGATGAACTTTGTTTTGAAAACTGGTTCTCGAAAGAGGAAATGGACACGACCCTTTATCGGGGGTTTACCATTTTATTGGCACAGGGCTTTAATAAATATGAACTGCACAAAAAGGGAAAGCTTTTTATTGATCGCACAATAAAGCTCCTTAAAAAGGTCCGGTTTTCCGGAACTGAAAAAGGAAACTAATGGTGTCCTCCGCGTTGTCAGAATATATGGTACGTGAAAGTTCGAGAGCCAAACACCTCCGTTTAAAGCTGTCTTTAGAAAAGGGACTGGAGGTCATTGTGCCAAAAGGTTTTGATCGGAGCCGTATACCTGAAATACTCAGGAAAAAGAAGCGCTGGATTCAGAGCTCTAAGGGAAAGATAGAACAGCAGGCAAAATTTATTATCCCTGAATCCGATATTGTTTTACCGGATCATATATCGCTTCGGGCGATTGGTGAAAATTGGAGACTTCACTACCAGGACGGGAAGGCACGGTGGGCGGGCGCCTATGAAAATGGGACCGATCAGCTCCTAATCAGAGGTAATATTGAAAACAAGACCGCCTGCAAAGCAGCCCTGAGGCGATGGCTGGCTCGTAAGGCCCGTGCAACGTTGGTGCCATGGCTCCAACAGGTTGGCGTTGATAATTCGTTTAAATTCAATCGATTTTACATTAAATGCCAGAAAACGCGCTGGGCAAGCTGCTCTCGCCACAGATCGATCAGTCTAAATTTGAAATTACTTTTTTTGCCCAGGGATCTTGTTCGTTATGTTTTTCTCCATGAACTTTGTCATACCATTTATATGAACCACTCTAAAAAATATTGGAATCTTCTGGTTTCAAAGGAACCCGGTTACATGGCTCTGGATCAAGAAATGAGGAATGCCTGGAGGCTCGTACCTTCTTGGGTGAATAAACCAAAATAGATTTTTAAAAAAGTATTAAACTTCAATAAGCCGAAAAAAATGAAAAAAATTACAGATATTCCTAAATTAGACCGTCCCCGAGAAAAACTTCTGTCAAAAGGGGCTGCAGTGCTTTCTGATCAGGAACTCATTG
>CAYSBQ010000098.1:0-10759 GCA_964429315.1 uncultured Desulfobacterales bacterium | reverse complement strand
TTTTTTTCTGACGTCCTATGATGCCTACGTCCTGGATCGAGACACACTAAAGATCTTGACCGATCAGTTGGAAGGCTTGGAAAGTCGCAAGGAAGAACAAGGCCGGAAAAAGCGTATCCTTGAGCGCGTAGACAGCTTTGCCAATCGTGCCAATTCTCTGGGGTTAACAAAAAAACAGTGGAGCTATTATGATGTAAGTATCGAAGAGGCTATTTCCTTTGAGGGAGCAGAACAAATCCTGAGGCAGACGGCCAATTCGCCCTCATATTACTTCAAGCCAGGCATGGTTTACGTAAAGACAAAGTATGATGCCGGCGCCGGCGACGAGGGCGATCAAAAAAACGAAGTTTCTCCGCCTGCCGGCACTGAACAGATGGAAAACGGAGATATCATGTTGACGCTAAAAGGGACGTTTGTAGTCAGGGATGGGAAATGACAAGAGACTCAAGACAATATGTCCTTGAACTTGATGGGACTACCTATCATTGTTCCGGTAATACGGTAGAACAAATCAGTAGTGTAAATGATGTGCAAGGAGACAAATGGCTAATCTTTGACACAAAGACGTCCATCACGCGAACGATGACGGTAGAGGCCCCTGTAAAATATGCAGAGGTGATGGTCCGAAAAAAACTACAAGAATCGGGTGAATTTGACGCACCGGTTTTCCTTTTTACACACCAGAAGGAAAAAAAGGGAAACAACACTACTGAGATCTTTTTTACTGCAATACCCGCTCGGATTTCGAATCACTATTTCGAACAGATCAAAGAACATGATGACAGCATTCTGATTTCCCCCCTCTTTTCAGTTCTTCGTGGTTTCCTAAAAAGTATCGGCCGGCAAAGTCCCGTAGCGCTTGTTTTCCAGCATGGACAGTTTGCAGACCTAATTATAGGAACTAAGAAGAAGGTCTACTACGCAAATCGCTCCATGGCCTTTGATACAAGCGAGGAGCAGATATCAAGTCTTTGGGATATGATTGTCTCGGATATTACCACAGCCGAGGATGAACACAGGATTCGAGTGGATACGGTTTTTCTGCTCAACTGGATAGATAGTGTCCCTGAGTCGCAATGGCCAGGGGATACGAAAAAGGAAATACAATATGTAGAACAAGATAAGGTTTTTGTCAATGGTCAGGAATTATCCATTTCTTTTCCTAAAGCCTTGCGACGGCAATCGGCTTGCCGGAGTTTTTCGCCTCCTTTGGAAAAAGTCTCCTATTATAGCCAAAGATTTCTCCCATGGCTAAATGCCGTCTTTTTTGTGACCATTTGTCTATGTGTTGGTGGATACTTCTGGTGTGAAAAGGGGGTTGAACGACTAGGCGAAAAGCTTGCTTCTACGCAACAACGCATTTCCGAATTATATTACCAGGAGCCGGTACAAGAAATTTCCTACAAGGATGTATTCTCCTTTTTAAAGGAAATAGACTACTGCCGCAAGGCTCCATCCTACAAGAGTATTGTTAACGACATTTCAGGGGCTTTGCCAAGGTGCGTGTCTATTGAGGTCTTTAAGGCCGATTATACTGATCATGAGGTGAAAATAGAAATCTTCGGCAAGGCGCAGACCTCTTTTGATGATGCTTACAAGGGATATCAGAGGTTTACTAGGGAATTGAAACGTAAGGGATATTTGCTGACGGAGAGTAAATTTGACACAAAGATTCGTCAGTCTGAATTTTTGTCCAGGTTTACCAAGAGGATTCTATGAAGAGAAAACACTATGGTGTCCTGGTTTTTGTCATTATGGTGCTCTCTGCTATGGCAGTGGGCCTGGATGCCTTTCATGTTTTGGGAAATTACGATACAGCACTTCACTCTTCCCGTCTAAGATCACCTCGAGTGATGTCTGTCCCAGGGCAAGATGCCCTGAGGGAAATGGGTAGACTGAATGCAGGATTGGCAAGTCTTGCAATTCCGCCTAAATCAGACTGTTCTGATATAAACCTTGCCTTGTTTGGCTATGCGCCTGAGGAGAGGCACAGATATAGAAAAACAGGGGAAGAGGGGCTTTTACCTTCCGGGATGGATTATTCGATTAGTTTTGCCTTTTCATCTGACGCGAAGGGGTTTTGTGTTATCGATAAGGCCTTTTGTCAAAAGGGCTCAACCCTTCAAGATGGCGCCCGGATTATGGAGATAGAATCGAGTCGGGTTTTAATCGAAAAGGACGGTTTCAAGGTATGGTTGCCTGTTGGTAAAGGCACAAAACTGCCGCGCAAACAAGAAGAGAGGGCTCGAGAATGAGAATGAAAAAGTTTGGTGTATTGTGGGCGCTTGTTTTTTTCTCCTTGGGAGGATGTGCCTCTCACCGATCTGTGAAGAACAGTCAGGAAAAGCATGGGATTGAAACTCTTGCCGAAGGGATCCGGGGGGAGTCGGATCAATTGGTTAAAGTCCAAAAGAACCTAATGGAGAGTTTGGAGAAAAAAGCGGCTAAAGAGATTGAGTTCAAACCGGTTATGCCTGGATACAATCCCCTTGATGATCAAAAGGTCTCTTTTTCCATGGTTGATGAAGACATGCAACTTGTCTTGTATTCGCTTGCCAAGGCAGTAGGCATGAATCTCATTTTAGCCCCCGAATTGGCAGAAGAGAAATACAAGATAACTCTTAGCTTCGAAAATGTTGCCGCCTCTACTGTTTTAGACGAAATACTTGGAACGTATGATTTGTATTATGAGATTAACGAAAATGTCATCCGTATCAAACCTTATGAGGAAAGGATGTTTAAGCTGAATTTCCTCAACACGAATATAGCCACGACCTTTGATGTGGGGGGCGATGTTCTTGGAGCAGGCGAAACTGAGACCGCTTCAGGCCTTTCAGGAAACTTCAAGCTTTCAGGTAAAGGCGCAAGTCAGGGAAATGCGTATGAAATCATAGAAGATATGGTAAAGCGGATGGTTTCTAATGGAGGGAAATATTCGGTAAACAGGTTGTCAGGCAGTCTTTATATAAAAGACCGGCCTGCGGTTGTCCAATCCGTCGCAAGGTCGGTAAACTACCTGAAAGATATGCTCTCAAGACAAATACTCATTGAGGCGAGGATCATAGAGGTGACCCTTTCTGATGATTATTCCTATGGTATTGATTGGAGTGCCGTCAGGGATAAAGCATCCGCGGGGACTAGGTATGACAGCGTTGGCTGGAATTTGGGAAGTGGTTTAGTCCTTCGCCGACTTGACAAGTATCTTACCATTGATGCGACACTAAATGCATTGAGGACCTTTGGAGACACCAAGATTGTTTCCAATCCCACCATTCGTGCCAAGCATGGCCAACCTGCCATGATAAGCGTGGGCACTTCGTATACCTACAAAAAGAGTGTTACGACAACCACCACTGGCAGTGATTTGAATAATGCTGAATCTACTGAAGTAGAAGTTTCAACGGTCTTTGACGGTCTCATTCTCGGGGTAATCCCCTTTATTGAAGAGAGCGGAAAGATCACTCTTCTGATCAATCCGATAAAAAGTGATGTTGATCAGACAAGTATTCAACCGGAGGCTATAACTTCCAGTGCGTCAGACAGCATCTCTTTGCCGAAGGTCGGCATCAAAGAGATCAGCACAACGATCGGTCTTAACAGTGGAGACGTGGTCATCCTTGGTGGTTTAATTGATAAGTGCCAACGGACTGAGAAGAAGGGTATTCCCCTGCTGTCATCTATTCCCCTGCTTGGATACTTATTTAAAAATGATACGGTCAGCGATGTAACGAGAGAGCTTGTTATTGTGCTGAGAGTTAGCATTATTTGAATCTCAGTTTCCCGATAACTTAATCCATAACCGGTTTGTTATGAGCGCTATATACAGGACACTAAAAAAACTAAGACATTCCTCGGACGAAGGAAACAAGAGAGCGATGGGATTAAAGGATGGGAAGAATATCTACTCCTTTCGTAAAAGGTTGTTATCTCCCGCAGGCAGTATAGTTTTAGTTGGAGTTGTGCTGATTGCCATCTCAGTCGGCCTAGTTTCATATAGGAAAGTATTCATTGAAGAACTTACTGTTCGAAATAGTGAAGACATCGTCGTATCGAAGAAAAAGAGTGTAGAACACTTTCCGACAAGATCAAAAAGAGAGTACGTGATGCTCTCAAGACCTTCTATCAAGCGGTTGCAACAACATGAGATGGTAAAAGAAGAAAATGATCCTGCGGGAGCAGGATTTGAAAGACTGCCGGAGGGTTATTCTGATTCTATAGGGACAGTTAGTGCGAAGAAATTGGTCACAAGCAAAGCAAAAACACAAAGTAGCTCAAAGGATAAGGTTTGTCAGACAGATGGCGATGTGATGGATTTATCGGAAAAAGGAGCAGATCCCAAAAAGCATGAGGATTTGGGAAGTAAATCCCTTAATGCAGCCAAGGCAAGAAAACCCACCAAGGTGATGCACTTGGTCTCAAAAATAGAAAAGGCGATAGCCTCAAAGGAGATGAGTCAAGCAAGGGTGTTTATAGATGAATTGGCGGCGCTAAAGGGGGAGCATGATGTTTATGTCCTTAAGCTAATGGCTTTCTGGTATATGGATCAGGGAGACTTTAATAAGGCTTTTAATCCTTTAGCTGAGGTGCTGGACAAACATCCGGATGATCTTGAGGCTGGGATAAATATGGCCATAGTGGAGATTGGGGAAAAGCAGTTCGGCAAGGCAAAGGAAAGGCTGGTAGGGCTTAGGGATTTATATCCAGCCAGCGCTATGGTAGGAAGGCTCCTTCAAAAGATAGGCAACTAATGCCTGTTTCAGCGAGAACAACAGACAGGCTTATGTCGATTGCCATCTATATCGGAATTGGAGTCTTTGTATCGTGGGTTGGCGGCAAGTTCATTAACTATTCTCTTGAGGTTAGATTTTACAAGGATTTTCTATCGGAATGGGAAATATCCGCACAGAATTTTAAGAGTGATGGCGGTATATGGCCTCAATTCTCAGAGGGGGATCGTGTTGGATATATGGAGCATTTGACGCAAAGGATGTCAGAAAAGGGGATGTCGCTCCCCGCATCTAATGCAAAGCGGCCCTTTATTTACTACATCAACCGGTTGGGATATCCAAAGGAAGAAATCTTTCTCTTATGTTTTTCACATAAGATAGTGCTACGTGGAATATCCAAGAAGACATTAATGAGAATAGATAAGTGGGTTGATGGCAAGGCTGACAGCGAGAATGGTTCGTTCACGGGTATGCGCTTTGATGACGGTGTGACTTATGTTGGAGAGATGCGGTTGTGAGATCAAAGAAGAAAAATGAAGAATTAAAGTGCTTCGACTATTTCGGACTAAGGAGTAATCCTTTCCCCGTTGTCCCGGATGTGGACAATTTCTATCTTTGTGACAGGATTGATCGTATTGTAACGGAAATCGTTCATGGGATAGTTACCCGAAAAGGATTTCTCGTCTTGACCGGCGAGGTCGGACTAGGAAAGACAACAATAAGTCGTAGAGTCATAAGTATTCTGGAAGATGAGGGAGTAAATACGTCTCTGGTCTTTCATACCTTTTGTCAGGGAGTTGAACTACTAAGAGAAATTAATCGGGATCTTGGTCTTCAATCGGAAAGCTTGGTGTTAAGCGATCAGATGAAGGCCCTTAACGATTTCTTGCTGGCTCAGCATCGCCAAGGCAAAAACTCTGCCATCATTATTGATGATGCCCAGAACCTTGACCATGAAAGCCTTGAATTTATCAGAACCATCTCCAACTTGGAGACTGATCGAGAAAAGCTCGTGCAAGTCTTACTCGTTGGACAACCTGAACTTATTGACAAATTAAATTCACCTAATCTTCGGCAACTCAAAAGCCGTGTCATGGTTAGTGAAGAGGTGGTCTCCCTAGATAAAGAAGAGCTTAGAGGCTATATTATGTTTAAGCTCTATATGGCTGGGAATGCAGGTACGATCAGTATCAAGAAAAGTGCGATAATGAAGGTCTACAAGCTTACCGAGGGAAATTTCAGGCAGGTCAACAAGCTGATGGAAAGATGCCTCTATATTGCCTTTTTACACGACACAACGCTGATCAGCCGTTTGATAGTAGCTGAAGCCCAAAAAGACTTGCACCGTAAAACCTCCGGGCTGTTTGGACGGCGGTTTGCCTATGGGCTAGTTGCAACCTTTGTATTGTATGCAACAGGGTGGATTCTGTTTCCGGGAAAACCCTTTAACTTGCCTTGGCTTATGTCGGACAGTTACGGCAATGTGTCCGGTGTTCGTAGTGAAGATGAACTTATAGGAGACAGAGGGATCGTTGATCGAGGACCGGAGGGATATAGCACCGCACGTCCTTGTGATAAACCAAATGAAGGAGAGGTTGTTCCCGAAGCAATCTTCAGTTTCTTGCAGGCTTATGACCTGTCTGACTTTGCCCAGGCCTTCTTTGCGGCCGTCGAGAAAGATCGGCTTGAGAATATATCCGATCTTATATATGGGCAGACCGGCTATCAAATGGTGCAGCTTGACAAGGTCTCTGATGATATCAGAAATTCCTATAATGTGTTGCGTCTGTTGCCCCGGAGAGATGAAAATGGGAAATATCTCCTTTTTTGGAAGCCGGAAGTCAAGATAACCATGTTTTATCTCAAATATATGGGGGATGAGATCGAGAAACTGGAACAGCTTCTGTCGACTGTCAAATTGTACGATTTTACATTGGATGGTCTGGTTGGACCAAGGCTTATGACGGCGGTAAATCGTTTTCAACGTCTAAGTGGTCTTTTAGTCACAGGTTTTCCGGATGAAAGGACCATATTTCTTTTATGTCAAGCCGCGAAAGATAGCGCTTATGAATGATGAAGTGAAAAGAAAACCTATAGGTAAATTGCTCAAAGAAAAAGGCATCATTGGAGAGGAGCATATTAGGTTTGCCTTGCAGGAAAAAGAAATCACAAAGGAAAAGATCGGCGAGGTTCTTGTACGGCTTGCCTTCGTGACAGAATATGATATTGCCATTACCCTTTGTGAACAAGACAAGATTCCATATATCGATGTAGACGAAGTCGTACCGCAGAAAGATGTTCTTAAACTATTCAATAAAAAACTTTGCCTACTACAAGCATTTCTTCCAATTGCTGCGGAAGACGGATTTGTCAAGGTCGCTTCGGCGGATGTCTCAGATGCAAGTCTAGGACAGTTGATTACCAGGCACAGCGGACTGAAACCGCGATTCTACCTTTGCGAGAAGAACAAACTGCTGAATGCCATTAACAAGTTCTACTATTTTTTCGAAAATCCCATTGAAACACTGATCCAAAACGAAGCGAACCTTTTGTCCCATGACACTGAAAGGGCAAGGGGCATGGATAATTTGGTTAGGTATATCCTTGAGTTGGCTGTCAAGATGCGAGCTACGGATATCCATATCCGCCCCATAGAGAGATCGACAAATGTGGCCTTCCGGGTCGATGGTATAATCCGTCCGGTGTGGTCGTTTCCTGCGGACTTCAAGAGGATAATATCTACGGTTAAGATGAAGGCCGAAATGGATATTGCAGAACAAAGATTGCCCCAAGATGGCAGGTTCACTGCAACGATCCTTAACAATGGTTATGATTACAGAGTATCAACCATCGTTTCTCCCTATGGAGAAAACATGGTCCTCAGGGTGTTGCCTACGGAAAGTGCCCTTATGAGTATGGAACAGCTTGGGTTTTTGCAGGAAGATATCGACAATGTGGCGAAGTTATTCAATGAGCCGTTCGGCATCGTTCTCCTGACCGGACCAACGGGTTCTGGAAAATCAACTACCCTTTATGCGGGTATTCGAAGCCTAAATCTCCTCGAAAAGAATGTTGTCACTGTTGAAGAGCCCATAGAGTATCATGTACCCTTGTTGCGCCAGACCCAGGTAAACGAAAAGGCCGGATATACCTTTGCTAGCGCCATTCGGTATTTTCTCAGGCATGATCCTGACATCATGCTGATCGGGGAGATTCGAGACAAAGAAACAGCTACAACTGCCGTAACGGCATCGACAACCGGCCATTTGGTCCTTTCTACCATGCATACAAACAATGCCTTGGGGGCAATCCCGAGACTGAAAGACCTGGGAGTAAGGCCATTTCTGATTGCAGATTCTCTGATTGGAGTTGTAAGCCAGCGGCTGGTGCGACGGATATGTAAAAACTGCAAGGAAGCATATATTCCATCTGAATGGGAGAAGGACTACCTGAAAGACAAATCGATAAATGAGTTGTACAAAGGCAAAGGATGTGAGTTATGTAACGATTCTGGATATTTTGGCAGGACCTTGGTTTATGAATGCCTTTCCGTGGATAAGGAGTTGTCCCGGCTTATTGACAGCCAGGCAGAACTAAGCGTGATCAGTGACAAGGCAAGAGAAAACGGTTTTGTCGACATATTTGCCACAACTGTCGCAAAGGTAAAAGAGGGAATAACAACAACCGAAGAGGCAACGAGGGTGCTTGGACACGTTAGATACGTATGAAAGGCGAAAGGTGCAGGGCCCAAGGTCTTTCCGGTTGTTTTTTTGGTTCTTCTCCAATTTAGTTAGTGATCCTATGAGGATTCAAGTGAGATGCGGCGCCCGTTCTTTTCAACAGATTTGTGTTGCATGTCTTTCGACCGACTATGGGACGGTAGATGAACTATTTTAGATACAAACTGATACAGTCTGGTGGCGGAGTAGTGTCCGGCATTACCAGGCTTGCATATAGTGATGAACTTTCGGCCATTTCCTACCTGGAAAGACAAGACAATACCGTCCTTTATGCAAAGAAAGTTAACGCGGTAACATCGGTGTTTTTTCGGTGCCTGTCTGCTAGGCCGAGGAAGAGAGTTACAAGGTCCTTCCAGGCTGAGTTGCTGAGTAATGTGTCAATTATGCTCCGCTCGGGTGTGCCATTAACAACGGCCCTTAGAGAAGCAGCCGGTTCCAGTGATAGGGTGGATCTTGAAGGTGACATCAAAGACATGATTCTGCAAATCGAGGGCGGGTCAACTTTTTCTGAGGCGGCCCAAAAGTACCAATACATCTTCCCGCGAACGGTTATATATCTGATTCGATTGGGGGAGGAGACAGGCAAGCTCGATCGTGTCCTTATGGATGCCTCGGAGCACTTGAAACGGATGCAGAAAATCGTTAGTGACACCAAGCAAGCCCTTCTTTATCCGAGTTTCGTTTTCTTCTCCATGGGCGCTGGACTCCTGTTTTGGTTTTACTATGTGGTGCCGAGGATTGTAAGCCTCTTTAATGAGATGGATGTTACCCTGCCGCCGTTGACTCTCTTTCTGATAAACCTCTCCAAATTTGTCCAGGAGTACTTTTTTGAAATAGTCGTTGTAGCTCTGGCAGTTGGCTTTTTTACGGCGCTTGCGTATAAGACCAGCCGTAGTATGAGAAAAGCGGTTGATGTGCTCCTGCTAAAGCTACCAATTTCTCGTACTATTGTTTCTGCATCAGTCATGGCCTTTATCACTGAATATTTTAGTCTCCTACTAAATGTTGGTATAGACATTCTGCACTCCATGGATGTCCTCAAAGAGTCGATCAACAATGAGGTCTATCGAGAAAAACTGGTTGAAGTAAGTGCAGGTCTGAGCAGGGGGGACGGGATTGGAGAGTCTTTCAAAAGAGCGGTTGTCTTCCCTGCCTTTGTCGTCAGGATGATCCATGTGGGTGAACAGAGTGGTACACTTCCCGAACAGCTCGGCCATATTGCCGAAGACTATAGAAACAGGCTCTCCGTTGTTGTAGGGACTATTGGAAAGGTCATTGAGCCGGTAGTCTTAGTGGTTGCCGGAACCATGTTTGCTATTATCGTTGGAGGGCTTTTCCTGCCGATCTATGATCTGGTGAGCAAATTGAGTGGATAATCAGCTCATCTTGTTTCGCCTTCTATCATGATCCTTATTACCTGGTGATGGAGACAGTCTTCAGAAACCCGTCGTTTCCAGGGCCTCTGTAGGCAATGGCATAGACATCACCAGAGATGTGTATGAGGTTCGGTTCCCTCCCATATGATGTGTCAAACTCCAATGTATCAATGACGCTATCAGAGACTTCGCCATCAGTTGCAATTTCTACGGTTATTAAGACACCATCAGAATCAGATCCCCCATAGGCAATCGCATAGATGTCACCATCCACATAGATAATGTTGGGCTCATAGCCGTCGGCTGTGTCAAACTCCAGAGTATCTAAGACAGAACTTGTAATCTGGCCATCGCTTTCAATTTCTTCAGTCTTCAAAAAACCGTCATTGTCAGGCCCCCTGTATGCGATAGGATAGACACCCCAGAGGCAGAAATAATGTTGGGCGCTACACTGTAAGACGTATCAAACTCAAAGGTGTCTATGACAGAGTCTGTAATCTGGCCATCTGCTGCAATTTCCACGGTCTTCATGAAGCCGTCATTGCCGGGACCTCTGTAGGCCACAGCATAGACATCACCGGAAATAGATATGATTGTAAATATTTTTTATAACGGCTTTTGGTTGTTGGCATCTCAGTTACAGCACCCCAGGTATGAACCTACCCCGTCATTCATCTCTCTGGCCCTGCAGAGCGTTTCGAATCCAGACTGGCAGCACTTAAAGTCTTTAGGGCATTTGAGGGTGCCAGCTATTTCTTCTATTTCTGTCTTGAGGGCTGGTTCCATGGCTGATTGTATATATGAAATGGATTTCTCTTCGGACAACCAACATTATTGAACGGCTGAATAAGGAATTTAAACGAAGAACCAAGTCCATGGAGATCGTAGCCGGAGAGGCTGCTTGCTACCGCCTTCT
>CAYSBQ010000097.1:0-10963 GCA_964429315.1 uncultured Desulfobacterales bacterium | reverse complement strand
CGGTCGCCGCATTCGATTGAGGTTGAGGGTGGCAGTCGCGAGGTGTTCGGTTTGCGTCAGGGGATGGTGATTGCTAACGCGAACGGCAAGAATTGGGTTTGGCGTCGCTGGATTGCCGAGCCCCGGCCGGAGTTTCCGTGCATTGAGGCGACGACGTTCGACAATCAGCACAATTTGCCGGCTGATTTCATCAAGGACATGCGTGATTTGGAGACGGGCACGGAGGCTGAGCAGCGTAAATTCCGCCGTTTCGTGATGAATTGCCATGACGAGATGGATCTTGATGGTGCGTATTGGCTGGCGGACGTGAATCAGGCCCGCAAGGATGGCAGGATTGGCGTTGGGGTCGGTTTTGAGCCGGACAAGAGCATTGCGGTCCATACGGCGTGGGACCTTGGGATCGGCGATTCTACGGCGATTTGGTGGTTCCAGAAGGTTGGTAGCGAGTGCCGCGTGCTGAAGTACTACGAGAGCAACAACGAGCCTTTGGCCCACTACATTCGCGAGATCCACAAGACTCGGGACGATCTCGGGATCGTCTATGGCAAGCATTTCTGGCCGCACGACGGCAAGAACCGGAACCTTGCCACTGGCGTGGAGCTGGAGAAGACGGCTAAGGAGATGGGTTTATCGGTGAGTCGGCTCCAGCGTGAGCGGAAGCTGGAGGACGGGCACGAGCGGGTCCGCAAGTTGCTGCCCTACTGCAAATTCCACGAGGTTCGGTGCAAGATGGGGATTGCTTGCCTGGAGAACTACCAGCGTCGCAAGAATCTCAAGATGTCTACCGAGGAGAAGGCGGTCTTCAGCGATTCTCCCGTCGAGAACGAGGCCATCCACGGTGCGGATGCCTTTCGATACGTTTCTGCCGGCTGGCGGAAGCTCGACGGCGGGATGTCGAAAGAGCGATGTCGCGAGTTGGCGAGGAAATACGCATGAGGCACGAAACAGAAATAGTGGATATTGGCGTTGACGTGGCCGCCGCGCTGCGGGAACTCACCTACCGCGAACGGGAAATCATCAAGTTGCGTCATGGCATTGGAGACGGCTACACATACACGCTCGAAGAGGTTGCCCGCATCTTCAAAGTCACTAGAGATCGCATTAGGGCGGTCGAGGCCAGGGCGGTTAGTAAGATGATACAGTCGTTGCGGTCCTACGGCGTGACACGGAGCGATAAGTCGAGGAAATACGCATGAGCAAGGAAGTTGACCGTAAATCCGACTTTGACGAGGCTTATAACCAGGCATGGGGGGCGTGGAGTACGTTCCAGCACGAGTCACGGAACGACTTGCGGGCGGTGACGAAATGGGCCTGGACACAGAAGGACATCGAGCATATGAAGCGGCTCCAGCCGGAGCGTGAGATCATGTCGTTCCCGCTGCTGCGGCGGTTCACGCGGC
Source organism: uncultured Desulfobacterales bacterium (assembly GCA_964429315.1). GTDB lineage: Bacteria > Desulfobacterota > Desulfobacteria > Desulfobacterales. The sequence goes on along the minus strand of CAYSBQ010000097.1, from coordinate 9,563 downwards.
TGATAGGCAACTTCCAGCGGAACAACCGGCTGTCGTTGACCTACGCCCCCGTAGAGAACGCCGACGAGATCACAGCCGACCAACTCTCGATGTGCGGCCAGTTCGCCCTGAACTACGGCAACGGCTACCATGCGGTCTCCGACGCCTTCGAGGGCTCGCTCAAGACGGGGATGAATTTGCTAAATATCGCCAACGACTCCGGCTTCAATACCATATTCGAGCGGTACGCCTACAACGCTTTCCTGCTACACCCAGGGTTTACCAAGCGGGACCTGAGCGACTGCCAGTATGGGATTATGCGCAAACAGATCCCGATGTCTGAGGCGATCATGCTGCTGCCTGACCACGAGCCGGAGATTCGGGCCATGTCCGCCAACAAGACGGACAACAAGTTCCCTCTGATGGTGCGGAACAACCTCTACGGCGACTCCCTGATGTGCTACGACGAGTTCCAGCAGCGTGATACGGTCAAGAAGCGGTTCCTCGTCATGGCTGGGCAGACGATGATGGACGGGGCCGGAAATAAGGTCGAGTGGCGGGGCACGAAAAGGCAACTCGAAGAGATGCAGTTGTTCTATCCGGAACTGGATACAGTCACGGAGTGGGTGCGGTCGATCAAGGTTACGGCCTATCTGAACGGAGAGGAGATGTGGGACGCCGCCGACCCGTGGGGGATTGGCGACTTTTCGTTCACTCCGGTGATCTGCTTCTTCGACCCCGAAGAGGAGCAGATGGAACTGCGTATCCAGAGCGCCGTTCGCGGCATGAAGGACGCCCAGCGAGTCCACGACCGCCGCACGATCGCCAACCTGATGGCCGTTGAGACCGTCATTGGGGCCGGCCTGGACGTCGAAGAGGGGGCCTTGGTGGACGACGAGCAGGCGTACACCGCCGGGCCAGGCAAACCCAGGTTTTTCAAGGACGGAGCGATCACCGAGAATCGATTCAGGGACCGGCAAGCCACGTCCCTGCCGGGCGGATACATGGAACTCCAGGGATCGTTTGACGCCCTGATGGGCAAGATCATCAACCTGAACGAAGACGGCCTGATGGGGGTCGACCAGAAGGACCAACTCCTGCTCGGGGTCGTGGGCAAGATGCGGATGGGCCTGGGCATGATCGGCATGTTCGACTTCTTCGACAACCTGTCGCTGGCCCAGAAGGTACTGGGGTCCAAACTGCTCAAACTGATCCAGCAGTACCCGGCCGATCGCGTCCAGCGAATATGCAACGCCCAGCCGTCGCCGGCGTTCTACAACCGGGAGTTCGGCAAATACGACTGCGTTCCGGCAGAGACGGCGCTTACCGATACCCAGCGCAACCAACTCTACACTGAACTGCTGAACCTCAAGCGTATGGGCGCCGAGATGGGCGACCCGTTCCCGGCCCCGTGGTCACTGCTGATGAAATACGCCCCGGTGGCGATGAAGCAGGACTACATGCGAGCGATAGCGGAACTGGAGAAACAACAGCAGCAGAAACAGGCCGAGAATGAGCGGTTGCAGCGGATCGCCCAGCAGTTGGAAATGGCCAAGGCCCAGGCCGATATCGCCGCCGACCGTGGCAGGGCGATCGAGCGACAGACCCAAGCGTCCGAGAACCAGGCCGGGGCTGCCTTGGATCGGATCAAGACGGCCGTCGAAATCCGCAACGCCCAACTCCAGCCGGAAATGGAAGCCTACAAGCTCATGCTGGAGGAGCAAAAAGTCAATCAGATGCACCAGTCGAACGGGGGTACGAGATGAAGCATACATTCACCTACGGCGATTTCCGGCACATGGTGACGGGCGATCTGTACAAGGCCATCGAGGATGTGGTGGTCCGCAAGCAGGACTACGAGCATCCCTACTATATCCAGGTTCAGATCAGGAATCGCTACACCGGCGCACCGGCCGTCAGTCAGTTGAGTCATGGCATTGCGGTGTCGCCGACTACGGAGGATGTGAATCTTGAGGGTAAGAAGATCATCCACACGCGTCTGGTGCTGATGAACCGACCTCCGCACCCGCCCCAGTTGGGAACGATGCTGTGGAAGGTGGACAACAAGAAAGGGTTTGTCAAGATCCTGTATGCCATTCCGGCCGATAAGCCAAACGCACAAGGCGACAGCGACAACTTCGGACAGGTCAGTAAACTCGCCGCCGAGAGCATAGACCGGCTCGGCGTGCCGTTGGTGTTCAATTAAGCGTATGACGATGACATTCATAGCCTTTGTAGAGAAGTTTGAGCAGCGCCACCCGCGTTTTACCGGGTCGATCGAGGTCCACTTCCACGAAGGCAAGATCAAGGACATCAAGAGCCACGAGAGCCATAAGGACCTATTGATACCGAAGGAGCAGAAAGGGCACTTTACCCGACCGATCTAAGTAGCACCGACAACTGAATAGAGTCACTGGAAAAGCTGAAATGGCCCCAGTTGCAACGGCAAACGTCGTTGTGCTGGGGCCTTTTTTTTATTGCCAATATCGGATGTGACAAATTGGAGACAAGCACGATGGAATACGAAAACGGAACAGCTCAGGTCGTGCCTGAGGCAGGCGACACAACTCCGCTCGCCACGGAGACACCGAGCGTTACCGAGCCCCATGTCGCTCCCGGGGAAGGCGAAACGACTCCGTCCGCCACGGAGACCGAGCAGGCCGTTCCTTACAACCGATTCAAGGAGGTCAACGACGCCAAGAAGGCGGCCGAGGATCAGGCCCAATTGCTGGCCAACCAACTACGGATGATGCAGCAGCAGCAGATGCAGCCGGCCCAACAGCGGCAACCCGACCTGGCTGCCGAGTTGGGCATCACGCAAGATGACCTCTATACCGAGGACGGCATTCAGAAGCTCCTCGGCGGCGTCAACCAGTTGGTCCAGCGGCAGGTGCAGGCAGCGCAACAGCAGATGAGTCAACAACAGTATTTTGCCGCTCACCCGGATTTCGGTGAGTTGGTAGGTACGTCGTCTGGCGGTCAATTCATTCCGTCGGAGACGTGGAGACAAATTCAGAGACAAAACCCCACCCTCGCCCAGGCGATCGAGTCTTCTCCGCAAGCTCCGGTCCTGGCCTACGAATACGCCAAGAGTTACCGGGCGACCCAACCATCGGCCGCACAGCGGATCGTCGCGCAGGCAAAACAGATGGCCGCGCCGTCCGGTCCCGCACCGCCCTCGATCACCCAGGCGGTCGGATCAGGCTCGATGGACAAGGTATCGCAGATCCATAACATGACGCAGGATCAGTTTACGGCATGGAAAGAACAGATCAAGGCGCGAGGCGGGGTCCAATGACAGGAGCTAAACAATGTCCGACAACATAATGACGACGACGTCAGATGTCGATCCGGCAGTAGCGGTGACTTACGAGCGGACCCTGCTCGAACCGCCTCAGCCGAAGTACATCTACGCCAAGTACGCCCAGAAGGCGTCCATCAGCCGCAAGAGCGGCAACCAGATCAAGTTCCGGCGCTACCCCAGGCTGGCGGCGGCCACGACCCCGCTGACCGAGGGCATCACGCCGAGCGGGTCCAAGCTGTCCAAGGTCGATATCCTGGCCCAGGTCAATCAGTACGGAGACTACATCACGATTACCGACGTGGTGGACCTGACCGTCGAGGACCCGACCATCCTGATCGCCGTCGAGCGGCAGAGCGATCAAATGAACAACACTGTGGACCAACTGGTGCGCGACTACCTGTGCGCCTCGGCCTCTTCGACCACCTGCTCCAACGGGACCGGCACGGCGACCCTGCTGAACGCCACGGACATCGAGTCGGTGGTGATGACCCTGCGGGGCAACGACGCCGAGTACATGACCCAGCGGATCAAGGCCGGCACCGGGCAGGGCACCAGCCCGATCAACGCCGCGTTCCGGGCCCTGGCCGACCAGGTGCTCGAAAATGACCTGGAGGACGTCACCGGGTTCAAGGCGGTAATCAATTACTCCACCGACGGTTCGGTAGATGAGTCCGAGTGGGGCAGCACCGGCCACGTCCGGTGGGAGACTTCCACGCAGGGCTACACCTCGGGCAGCAACTACTACTGCCCCGTCCTCGCCAAGGAAGCCTATGCCATGATCGGTCTGGACGGCGGCAATGCCCAGCCCATCATCAAGGCGTTCGGCTCCGGCGGGACGGCGGACCCACTGGACCAGCGGGCGACCGTCGGTTGGAAAATGTGGCAGGCCGTTCGCATCCTGCAGGACCTCTACGTGCATGTTTTGATCTGCACTAACGGCTAAGAAAGGAAGTGACATTATGGAACCGATCATCAAACGACTTGTCGCCGACGGCAATGAGGTCAAGCTCGATCTGGGGTTCATCCCCTGCCGCGCACTCGTGCTAATCAACTACCTCACTGGCGAGAACCCCAACATCTACGACTGGCAGAAGTGGATGGAGGATGAGAGCACGGCGCTCTATGGCATCCTCAATACGGGTTCAACCGGCGTTCTCACGATCCCCACGACGGCGGCCACGGGCATAAGCAAGCTCGACGTGCAGTACGACGGCGTAATGATCCCGGCCCCCGATGGCGGGGACGACGTGTTCATGATCCCCGAAGTGTACGCCATCACGCAGGACTACAGTTCCACGTACACCCAATCCCAGACGGGCGACACGGTGACGTGTGCGGCCCGAACGGCCAGTGCTCCCGGGACCATCGTTCGGCCCCCGACCCGTAACGGGTTTGTGTACGAACTCAAGACGTCCACGGGTTCCGGTACGACCGAGCCGACGTGGGGCACGACTGTGGGCGGTGATGTCACCGATGGCGGCAGCAACGTCTGGACCTGCCGTGCCGAGAACGTCTCCAGCAAGGGTGCTCAGGGAATCATCATCGGCGCGACCACCCAAACGGACGGCCACATCAACTCCGTCATCGCCTGGAAGGGCGGGCACTACAAGAACATCGGAGACGTCGCCGAGGCAGGTGACTCCGGTCTCGTAGGCTAAAGCATGTTTGTATACAAAGGAGATTCTTACCATGAGTGAAGCAGTAGTCGAACAGCCCGTTGAAACGCCCCAAGCCTTTCCGGCGAAGGCCGACGCCGTCGCAGAGACGGCGTCTGACCTGATGCTCAAGGACCAGTTGAAGCGACTGGACAAACAGGCCCTCCGTCAATACCTGGAGAGCTTCTTTGGTCACACGGCCGAAGAGTCCGTCAGCAAGGAAGACCTTGCGGCGGCCATCCTGCAACTGAACCGAGACCGTATCGCGCAGGCCCAAGAATCGACCAAGGAAGCCGCCATGAGTGCGGTCAGCGAGAACGATCCACTTGTTCGCGTGTCCTTCCAGAACGTCGAGTCGCCCGGTACGGACCTGGAGTTTTCGTACGGCGCGACGCCGAAGGCGGTGGACCGGAAAGGCAAGGCCAAGCCAGGCAAGATCCCGACGTACCACCTCATTCATAATGAGGAAGCCGAGATTCCGTACAGTGTTTACGAGCACCTACGGGGCCTGAAAGTCCCTGAATATAAGTTCGCGACGAACGATCAGGGGTTCATCAAGGGCGTTTCCAAGGGCTGGGCCAAGCGCTTCGCTCTGGAACTGATCCTCACCGACAAGCAAAAACGACAGCTCAAAATAGGGAGCTAGAACTATGGATGAACTACTGAAACACCTGAACATCCGGTTCGCCGATTGCGACACCTCCGAAGAATGCTGGAGGTGGGTGCAGCGATTGGCGACCCGTGACACAGTGTTGGCGCAGGAGGTCGCATTCCTGAAGCGAGACATCGCCGAACTCAAGGCCGCCGCTGCACCCAAGAAGGACAAGAAAGGGGGCTCGCAATGAAACGATTTGCGATGAGCCTGATAGTACTACTGTTCGCTACGTCGCCGCTCTGCTTCGGGCAGATCGCCACGCCCAGCGACATCAACTACGACATGGTCTCTAACCCGGACCTGTTGACGAAATTGCTCCAAGACCTGTTCACCTACTACCAGGGGACGAGCGTCCTGTTCGATCCCCAGACGACCGCCCCGACGGTGGCCGAAGGCAAGCTGTACTACAACGATACGGCCAACGCTCTTTACCTCTACACAGGTAGCGAGTGGGTCTTGATGGACACCGAGAACGGAACGTCTCTGGACGGGGCCTACGATCTCGGCAACGGGATTACGGTGGATGGCACCGCCGTCACGCTGACCACGGGGGCGGCAGTGAACAACTCTGCCCTGGCCCTGGTTGGTGGCGAGACGACGAACAACAACGACACCTTTACGATCACCCATGCGGGCACCGGGGACGCCATCTCTATCAACGGGGCCTCGACGGGTAATCTGATCTACGACGAGGACGGCAACTTCACCGTCTCTTCGGCTGGTGTGATGACTTTTGCCGGGGGCAGTATCGCTACCGCCGACTTCACGTTTGATGACACCTACGACATCCTGTGGGATACGTCGGCTGATACGCTTATCGCTCAGGACAATGCCAAGTTTGGTCTCGGTACGGATAGCGACTGGTTGTTCAGTTGCGATAACACCGACGGCAACTTGGAGGCCGCTGCTGCCAACGATATGTTCCGATTCGGCGAGACCACGAACTTCGACTTCACGATCCACGGTGGAACGAACACCAACGTAGTCACGTTCGATACCGACGACTCGGCCCTGCTGATGTTCCTCAACGGCTTCGATCTTCGCATCATGGACGACGACTATCTCATCTTCGGCGATTCGGTATCCACGGAATCGTTTACAATGAAGTACGATGAGACGACCGACAACCTCCAAGTCGTTGCAACTGCGGCTAACGATGCCGTTCAGTTCGGTGACGCCACAACCAATACCGACGTCCTATTCATCGGCTCCGGTGGCACGACCACGACGAATAGAATCCACTACAATGCGTCGGGCGATACCAATCTTGGCGAGTGGAACTTCGGTGTCAGTGACTACGGCGTGGATGTCTACTTCTATGGGGCCACAGCGTCTCAGGTAGTGACCTGGGACCAATCGGCGGATACCTGGTACTTCGGGGACGATGCCGAAGGCGTTGATGTCATCTTCCGAGGTGATACGACCGGCCAGCAGGTGATGTGGGACGAGAGTGCCATGGCCTGGCTGTTCGGTGACGATGCCGACGGGGTGGACGTGCACTTCTACGGCGATACCACACTGAAGCAGGCGTGGTGGGACGAGAGTGGCGACGAATGGTTCTTCGGCGATACCGGCTACGGGATTGACGTGTCATTCTACGCGGCCACGGCGGGCGACCTTATCCTGTGGGATGCGTCCGATGAGTCGCTGGAGTTTACGGGCGTCTCCCTCCTGCTCGATGACGATTCCGATATGTTTATCGGGACCGGCAAAGACTTCTCTGTTACCTCCGATACGGCTAACGAGCTTGACATCCTGCCTGTGACCACCGATGAGACCAGTGTCGTTAATTTCGGTGCCACGACGGCCGGCGTTGATCTCCGCGTCTGGGGTGCTACCGGGACAGACTATCTGCTCTGGGACTCCAGTGACGACTACCTGCACATGGTAGGCGATAAGGTTCTGTTTACTTTGGCCGAGGCGGCTGTCAATCAGTTCAAGGTGGATGCGACGGGTACGGGTGTCGGTGCTGTGATCGCTCTTGACACGACCGACGGCGGTATTTCACTTGATGCCGATGGCGGTGACAACGGCGATATCACTCTTAACGCCGCCGACGACATGACCCTCACGGCGGCGGGCGACTTGACCCTTGCTGTGACCGGAACGCTCAAGGGCGGCGGTGCCAACATCGACAACGTCCAGTGTACCACGGAAGTCGTGGCAGGGACTACGGATGCCCTGACGGCTGCTCAGAGCGGTCAGACAATCGTCTATACCATGACCGGCGGGGCCTGTACGGTGACATTGCCCGAAGCCACGTCCGCCACGGTGGGTGTGTATTACCGTCTGATCGACGGCCTTGCGACGGCAGGCAATGACCTATCCATCGATCCCGAAGGTGATGGGACTATTAACGGTGATACGGCCGGTCACAAGATCACGAACGAGACCGACAGCGATGGCTGCATGTGCTACATCGTCTGCACGGCGGCCGATACGTGGGTTGCCGTGATGAACCTTGCGGTCTGGACAGAAGAATAACAACCGAGCGTTCGACTATTGGCTGGGGGTACGGTTCGCCCTGCCCTCAGCCATAGGATACCGACATGGCTTTGACATGGATACTATCTGAGATTCGTACGGAGTTCCGGGCACTGACCGGGCGAAGCAGCACCGGCGAGATTTCCGACGCGGCGGTAAACAACCAAATCAACGACTACTACCAGCACTTCTTCCCAGAAGAGGTAGGTGTCTCGAACTTCCGCACGGACTTCACGCAGGAATTGCTACCGACCGACGACGGGGAATACACGCTGGCCCAGACGGTGATCGCCGTCGAGGAACCGGTAACGATCAATGGCGTTCGTATATCGCTATTCACCGACAAGACTACTTTCTTCGATCTATGGCCCGAAGATGAGCATACCATCACCGCTCCCACGCTTGTGGTCGGGACCACCAACGCTGCGCACGTCAAGTACAGCGCTTTCGCGTACACTATCTCTGGAAAATCGTACTCCGAGACGACCGGCGAGGTGGCCCTGAGCGGTGATGCTGTCCCGCAAAACAAGTACGGGGCCTGGCTGCTGTCGATCGACACGGACGGCGATATCACGATCACGCCAGCCGGGAGTAATTCCGACGGCTATACCACCGCCGCCCAGGCGATCGACGACCTGGCCATCTCCGAAGAATGTGCGGTCATGGGATTCGTTACGGCAATCTGCTCGTCGGGCACGTTCACGCCGGGCACCACGGAACTCAATACAGGGGCCGATGTGACGGCAACCTTCACCGATGGACGGCCGGGCCTACGCGGAACACCGACGGCGGCTCTGGTCTTCGGCAACAAGCTGTTCGTCAGAGCCCGACCGGACGACATCTACCAGTTCGAGGCCCAGATGACCCTCCAGCGGCCTGCGGCCCTCTCTGGCGATTCTGACGCCCCCCCTGACGTCAAGTGGGGCCAGGCCATCGCTACGGGAGCCGCCATCAAGTGGCTGGCCACAAAAGAAGGGGAGCTGGAACGCTTGACAGAACTGAACGCCCTCCACATGACTAACATTCGCTCCATCAAGCGTAAGCGACTTCTACAATGGATCAACGCCGACCGAACGGCAGGGAGTTAGACAATGGAAATCGTAAACGGTACAGACAAGAATCCTCGTCCCGCCAAGGTCCTGTTCACGCAACAGTCATGGGCGACCGGCGCGGGGCACGCGGCCGCTACCGAGACGGCCTATGGCCTTACAGGCTTATTGACGCGCGTTGATGTTATCGCATCATCGGTAACGGCCAACCCGACATTGGCCATAACGTTCCGGGACCAGAACAGTTGCATCATCATCCCGGACGCCCTGTGTGCCACCCTGGCCGATGGGACCAACCACATCAAACTGGCCCGCAGCAACAAGGCGACGATGGATGCCGACTTCAATCCGGTCCCGCTCTGCGATAGTGACATTACGGTGAGTATCGACCCCAGCGCCGACGCCGGGGGATCGGCTCAAACACTGACGGTCGATGT
>CAYSBQ010000096.1:0-10977 GCA_964429315.1 uncultured Desulfobacterales bacterium | reverse complement strand
AAAGAGTTCATAATCGCTGAACCTCTCCGTTGGTCGTGCGATTACCAGGCAATTTAAGCTATCAGGTATGGACGCGTCTTTTAGATCAATCTCCTTAAAGGTGTAGTTTTGTGAGGCAAGGGTGCGAAAATTAGAAATGGAGTCTATCTCTTGTCCACCCATTGGGTTCATGGGTGAGGCGTTTGAAAGCTTAAGCGTGCCATGGTCTGCAAGATAGCCCAGGTCTTCGTTGATGTCGATGAGCGATTCTACGTTTTTGTTAATGATTTCTTCCATGTCGTTTGCATTGACGAGCTCATAATGTTTTCCAATAAGGGGGATGTGCATGACATTGATCAGCGGTATCTCCAATACCTTGTTTCCATATTCCATGACAAGGCCGACTGTTCCTTGGCCGGGCTGAATCTTCCCGCCGGATAGCGATGGCCATTCCAACTTCATTAAGTGATACTTCGTCGATTCCGTTTTACTCTTTTCGTCTTTTGTTGGGTCAAGGTATTCAAATGCCAGCTTGCCGTAGTTTTTGGCGTTAAGTGTTTCGACTATCTCTTCCAGCGTTCTTGGCAGTTCCGGAAGTTCGTTTAAGCGCATATAGGGTGCGACTGCCTTGAGTGAAGAAGAAAGGAAGAGCTTGACACGTATCTTTTCAGGCAATCTCAAAAGGGCGCTGATCTTGTTGTTTAGCTTCTGAATAGCCGTCGTCAGCTTATATTCCAAGCCATCGGTTGTTGTAATCGTGGGGATGCGCTCTATGATATCACCGTGAATAAGAACCAGGCCCATATAGGCTTTCTGGAATTTGATCTCATCCTTTTCTATAGCCTGTATCTGAACAGGATAAATTCCATAGTTTGTTGCCAGTTTTTGATTTTCCCCGGTTTTCTCGCTTATGTCACCTTCTTTGGGACTGACATTATAGAATCGGTAATTAAAATGCTCATTTGCATAGGCAGAGTATTCTCGCAGGAGGTCATGAAGGTACCTTTCTGTGTTATTGTGAGGTGCGGGGAGGTTTTCGGTGAAAAAGACCTTTATAGTCAGCGGCTCTGAAAGGGTTGATACAACCCCTTTGCTTGCTTCGGAGATGGAGTAGATGTTGTTGTGCGTAAGATCCACTCTGAAAAAGAGTGTGATACCCGCCAGATTTATCAGGACTATAATAATCAGATAGGTGAGAAATTTTATGTATTTTCCCGAGCTATTCACAAGACCCATTTCATTTCTCCTCAATTGTTTTCCTGTCTGGCCAAGTGGGCGGCATAAAGCCCGATGAAGCTTACACTCAGAAAGTACAAGACATCACGTGAATCAATGATACCCTTTGAGATGTTTTCAAAGTGAAAATCGGCTCCAAGATATTCGAAGAACCCCAAAAGTGATCGAGGTAGGAAGAAGAGCATCTTGTCAATGAGTGTCAAGACGAAGCAAATGGCCACAGCTATGATAAAGGCGATGATCTGATTTCTGGTTAAAGACGATGCAAAGAGTCCTATTGAACAAAAGGCTGCACCAAGTAAAATAGCGCCGATGTAGCCGCCCGCAACAGGGCCCCAATCAAGTCGGCCAAGGAATGAAACTGTGATTGCATAGCTTATGGTTGGTACAAGCATTGTGATAATAAAGGCAAGGGCTGCCAGGAATTTTCCAACCACAACGTCCAGCAAGGTCACTGGCATAGTAAGGAGCGTTTCATAAGAGCCCACATTCAGTTCCTCTGAAAACAGCCGCATGGTAATGGCAGGGACCACAAATGAAAACATGATGGGGAGCAAGGTAAAGAAGTTTCGAAGATTTGCCTGATTATTCAAAAAAAAAGTTGTGAAAAAAAACCATCCTGTTATCAGCAGAAAAATCGCTATGACGATATAGGCAATAGGGGATACAAAGTAGGCCTTAAATTCCTTCTTGAAGATATGTGCAACCTGTCCCATATTAGTTTCCCCCGTTTCGGTTTTCCTTAGTAAGTTCTCGGAATATGTTCTCAAGCGATTTTGTTTCTTTGTGAAGCTCAAGTAGAATCCAGTCTGTCGCCTTGATTTTCTGATATACGGCTCCACAAAGGTCTTCAGGTGATCGGCAGGTAAGTCTTAAATGTATAATTCTTTTTTGTTCCTCTGTATTGCTGCTACGAGTCTGGCTAACATCTACAACCCCGGAAAGGCAAAGAAGCTCGCTTTTTGCAGTTTCTATATCAGCATTGAGGATAGAGAGATTAACGAGATATTCTCCGTCTGCCGATTGTTTAAGCATTTCGGTACTACTATCTGCGACAATCTTTCCGCGGTTGATTATGATGACACGATTACAGGTGGCCTCGGCCTCGGTAAGGATGTGCGTGGAGACAATGACCGTCTTTTCTTTTCCTATCGCTTGGATAATATTTCGGATTTCAATGATCTGGTTTGGGTCTAAGCCGGAGGTTGGTTCATCGAGGATCAATATTTCGGGATCATTCATCATGGCATGGGCAAGGCCCACACGTTGCTTAAACCCCTTGGAAAGCTCACTAATAGGTCTGTGCATTACGCTATTTATATCGCACAGCTTAGCTAGATGACGGATGCGGGCAAGTTTTTTGTCTCCATTTAGCTGTCGAATGTTCGCCACAAAATCGAGATAGTCATAGACAAGCATTTCATGATAAAGGGGCGCGGATTCTGGAAGGTATCCCAAGAGCCTCTTGATTTCGAGTGGATGTTCATCAATAGTGTAATTTTTAACCCGGATACTGCCGGTGGTAGGGCGGAGAAAGCCGGTGAGCATTCTAAGCGTGGTGGTTTTCCCGGCGCCATTCGGCCCCAAGATGGCCAAGATTTCTCCTTTGTGGATATCAAGGCTGATATGATCCACAGCACAAAGACTGTGGTAGTACTTGCTCAAGTCTTCAACATGGATCATATTTATCTCCTTTTGCGGCAAAATAAAAATCCGGCTCCAGGGGTCCGGCTTTGATAATCCCCAGAGGGGATCTAAAATGTCTTCCAACGTTCATGGTTCAATGTTTCATCAAGTATTTGTTTTCCTCCGAACAAGGTCAACGAAAGAAGCACAACCGTGAACTTTTGAACCGTGAACTCACGAACGCCCGCACGTTTGCAAATGACGTATAGTGATGAGAATTCAACCTCTGAACCAGCGAACGACTACCGCGAATTTATAAACATTATCTCAGGATTGTCAAGGGACATTTATGCCGGGGTAGGGAGTCGTATGTTGGTTTTATAAGCTACTCGCGGTGGGCACTAGCTCGGCCTTTACTGCCAAACCTATCTTTTCGATGGTATAAGGTTTCTTTACATATCGTCCTGCCCCAAGACGTTGGACCTCTTTAACACGGTCGGTTTCGGAAAACCCGCTTGCTATAATTGCCTTTTGTCCAGGATGCAGTTCAAGGATCTTTCTGTAAGTGTCTAGTCCGTCAATTCCCGGGTCCATGATCATGTCTAAAACCAACAGATCGGCTGAGTTTTCCTGCATATATTTAACTGCTTCTTCGCCGCTGGAAACACTATCGACGGTATATCTCAATTTGGTCAGCAGCATGGAGGCCAGGACTCTTTGTTCTTCCACGTCATCTACTACCAAGATCCTTTCTCGGTTGCCCATAAAGTCTTCAATAGATTTGGCGGATTCTTTTTTTTGAGCTTCCTTTCTCGTGACTGGAAAGTATAGTGTAAAGGTAGTTCCTTTCCTGCTAGTACTTTCAATGTCGATATACCCGTTATGATCTTTGACTGTGCCCCAAACAACGGTCATTCCTAAGCCCGTCCCACTTCTTCCCATCACCTTTTTAGTATAGAATGGCTCAAATATTCTTTCCATGTCCGCAGCAGCAATACCATCGCCGGTATCTGACACACTCAAAACGACGTAATCACCTTCGTTTACCTTGTCATAGCCTCTTATCGGTTTGTCGATATACCGGTTTTGCGCCGATATCACCACCTTCCCGCCATCGGGCAAGGCCTCTGCTGCATTTGAGACCAGATTCATGATGGTCTTTGATATATGGACGGGGGAGCCGAGGATGTTTAACAAATCGGCTTCGAGTCTTGCTTCAAACTCAACGTTCTGGTGAAATGATTGCAGCCTATTGTATTCGGGAGATTGCAGGTAATCTTTAGCTATCGTATTTATGTTCGATACCTCAGTTACGGCCACCCCTCTTCTTGCCATTGTGAGTAGATCCTGGACAATGGCCGCGGCTTTTTTGCCTGAGTTTTGTATAGTCAAAAGGGGACCTTTCAGAGGGCTGTCCTCTGGGAGGTCCAGCAACAGCAATTCCGGATAACTAACAAGGCCGCTCAAGATATTATTTAGGTCATGCGCCACCCCTCCTGCCAGGGTGCCGATGGCTTCCATCTTTTCGGCCCGTTTCAAGTGATCTTCAAGTTTCCTTTTTTCTTCTTCCGCCTCCCTAAGTTCCGTCATATTAATGAAACTCTCGAGCAAGCATCTGCGCCCGTCCATGGAGATAGAGATAACGGTCTTAAGGATAGGCACGCGTTTGCCGGCAATAGTGATAAGCTCCCGTTGAGAATTATCAATACGTTTTCCCAAATCCAAGACAGGGCACTGGTTATTATCGGCAACACACATGAAATTGTAGCACTTGCTGCCTATTACTTCTTTTTCCGATGCACCCATCATCTTTGTGGCTGCAAGGTTGGCATCTACAATCTGACGGGTTTCTTCATCTACTATCACTATTCCGGTCTGTATGGAATTCAATATGTTTTTTAGCCGTGCCTCACTTTCCGTTACCTCTTTTTCCGCCTGTTTTCGTTCTGCAATCTCTGAAGAGACACTGTCAATCATCTGGTTTGTAACTTTTTTGAGTGACTCGAGTAGATCGACTTGAGAACTTCCGGATACGCGGGCATCCAGCTTTCCAGTTGAAACCCTGTGCAAGACATCAAAGTGTTCAGCAAGGCCTATAGCAAAATCGTGTGAAAGATCAACTATTTCTCCAAGGTTTTCGGCAGTTGTGTTTACCATTTGTTTAAGTTTGGAGATCACTGCCAATGTTGACTCTTCAGATATCTTCACATCAGGGTTTCCCGAGGAGATCTCTTTCAGGGCTTCAAAGACATCGGACAGCCCCTGGTCAAGTTCCGTATTGATGTTCCTAAGCTTTTCGTCGCTCGTGCGAAGCGCTGATTCTACGCGTGTTCGTTCAGCGATTTCTTTTTCTCGTTGCGCTATCTTTTCTTCCGACTCTTTGGCATGTTGTTGGAGGAGGCGTTCTTTCTCCTTATAGTAATCGATCTTTTGTATTAATTCCTCAGGAGTTAAGCGCAATTTGGCGAGCATTGCTCCATACGTTTCTTTAAGGGAATCTTTTTCCGAGGAGGTAAAGATCTTGCTCCGGGTTATGATGCTATGGGCTGAGGCTGCGCCAAATGAGCCTGCGAGTGACCTTTCTATCTCCCCGATTAGTTGGGCCAGCTCTGTAATTGAGATTTGGCTTTTGTCTTTGATATGCAGTGATGTTGTACACCTTTCCAAAATGACTTCAGCCTCTGTTTTTTCAAAATACTGGTTGAGTAATTTTAGGATGCTTTTCTTTTTGGAGACAAGTTCAATAGTAGGTTGTTCAGATGAAAGGGGGGTGAATCTCTCGGTGGTTTCTAACGCATTAACAAAAGATTCCGCTAAGTTCCTTTCCTCCGGGCTTGTCTTTGAATAAATGGAGGCAATTGTCAAAAGAGAAATGTTAAAAAACATAGACCAAAAGACGGTATGGGTTACCGGATCAAGTTGTGTAAGTCCGAAAAGCCCTTCGGGTCTAAGGAGGCCGATACCCAGGGGGCCTTCATCGAGAAGGGTTTTGGATATCCAGCCACTTTTGGCAATAGAGGGCAGAAGCATTGTGTAAAGCCATACGGCAAAGCCGGCCCCCATGCCGAGTATGGCTCCTGTCCTGTTTGCGCCTTTCCAAAAGATTCCGATCAGTACCGGTGGGGCAAACTGAAGCGCTGCGGCAAAGGACATGATCCCGATGTTAACGAGCATGAGCGATTCGCCCACTAGGCGCTCGAACGAGTAGCCCATGAGAATGAATAGAGCCACTGCGACCCAGCGGCATTGCAGTATGTGGCGTTTAAGAAAACCGAGGACCTTTATACATTCTATTGCCGGGAGAACCAGATGATTCGTAATCATGGTGGCCATTGTCATAGAGCTTATCATGATCATGCTTGTTGCAGCGGAAAAGCCGCCGATAAAGACAAAAAGCGTCAGGACGGAGTGTCCGGACTCCATCGGCAAACGGAGGACAAACGTGTCTGCTTGTGATGCGGGCAATCTAAGAAGTCCGGCCATGGCGATGGGAATGACAAAGATATTTATGAGAAACATGTATAGGGGGAAAAGCCATATGGCCGACAATATATTCCTTTCGTTAGAATTTTCAACGACTGCCACGTGAAACTGCCGGGGCAGAAGCATGATGGCTGCCATACCCAGTACGAGGTAGCTTGTCCACATCACATAGGTTGTGCCGGTATTTCCGGCAAAGCTCATTTGTTGGCGATATGCGCTTTCGGTTATTCGTTTTATTATGTCGCCAAAACCGTCATACATGAAATAGGTGACGAATATGCCGGCAGCCATAAAGGCGAGTAACTTGACCAAAGATTCCACAGCTATGGCCGTAATCATGCCCTGGTGACGCTCTGTTGGATCGATATGCCTAACTCCAAAGACGATGGTAAAGACGATCATCAGCAAGACAACTATGTGCCCCACGTAGTCTTGTGCCCAGGATGAAGCGCCGCTCTGAGGAGAGATAATGATAAAGGTGGTCATAACAGCCTTAAGTTGAAGGGCGATATAAGGCATGGTGCCCACTATTGCTGCCACGGTTACCATGGAGGCCAAGAGTTGAGATCGGTTATAACGTGCTGAAATAAAATCGGCTATGCTCGTAATACGGTGCTTGGACTTAATCCTTACGAGCTTTCGCAATATTGTCCACCAAAGCACGATGGCAAGTGTTGGACCTACATAAATTGCTAGAAAGAGGAGGCCGGATGTTGTAGCTTTTCCCACACTTCCGTAATATGTCCAGGAAGTGCAGTACACAGCGAGTGAGAGGGCATATACTAGGGGATTGTTGGTGAAGTTTTTGCCTTTCAAAGAGTTCTGACGCTCTACCCAGAGGGCGATTATAAAGAGAAAGGCCATGTATAGGAGGAAAAGACCTATGACTGTTGGAGGATTGAAGGTTGTCACGGTCTAAACATCCTCGTCCTGTATGAAAGTTGCGTTCTTGACGGAACTTGTACCTATGATAAATAGGACAATGACCAGTAGCAGCCACATAACAAAGGCGTAAACTATTATAGTGCACTGAGAATCGTTTCGATCTGCGATGGTCATGAAAGGCCAAGTGAAGAAGATAAAAAAAAGGCAGAACAAAAAGATATGGATGCTCGATTTCGAGAAGGCTTTTGTTGGCTCAGACATTAGCTGTCACTTCCTATTCGGTATTTTTTAAAAACTCGGGCTGAAGTCCTCAAAAAGACTTTTTACGAGTCTCCTGTTCAGTTGTTCATGGATGGCGAAAGCTTTGCAATCAATTGCGCATTTGCAATATCATTTTATAATACCATTAACGTTAAGCAATTTGCATGCCGTACATAGTAGCGAGGCGGGGGTGCTTTGCTTTGTGTTAAGGAGATGCTCAAAGATGCGGACTATTTGCGCCAGAACTCAGGTACAAAGAGGACTAATACGGTATATATCTCTAATCTGCCCAAAAGCATGCACAGGATAAGTAGCCACTTTCCCAATACCGGGATGTGGGCGTAATTTTCAGTCGGGCCAACCAATCCCAGGCCGGGTCCTATATTTCCAATGCTAGCCACCACGGCTGCATAAGAGGTCACCACATCCACCCCCATGGCGGCCAGTAGAAACGCACACAGCACAAACAGACCGATATAGAGCATGAAGTAACCCCAGATGCTGTGAAGGACCTCGTCCGTGATGGGGCGTTTCCCGAGCTTTACTTGAGTGACCGCGCGGGGGTGAATAAGGGAAAAGATCTGTTTGTAGGAGTGTTTCAATAAAAGCATGATACGCAAACACTTCATGCCGCCGCCGGTGGAACCGGCGGACGCACCGAGAAACATGCAGAAAAGCAATATGTGCTGACAGAGGGAAGGCCACATTTCATAGTCGGCCGTGGCATATCCGGTGGTGGTTATGATCGAGAGAACCTGAAAGACACCGAAACGGATGGATTGGCCTAGGCTTTCATATACATTGTGATAAAGGCTAAACACCACGACCACACAAAACGCCGTACATATCCCGACAAAAAAGCGAAACTCTGAATTCCGCCAGAATGCTAAAGTGTCTCCCTTGATGAACTGATAATGAAGGGAAAAGTTGATGCCTGCAAAGAGCATGAAAACGATGATTACGGTGTCGAAGTACGGGCTATTGTACGCACCAATAGAGGCATTTCTTGTGGAAAAACCTCCGGTTGCCATCGTGCCAAAGGTGTGGCAAAGGGCTTCAAACAGATCCATGCCCCCCACCATGAGCAGTGCGGTCTCTGCCACGGAAAGAAGTACATAGACCTTCCACAACACCATGGCCGAATCCCGAATGCGGGGTTTGAGTTTGTCAGGTACGGGGCCAGTGACCTCTGCCTTGTACAGCTGCATGCCCCCAATCCCCAATATGGGTAGGATGGCCAGAGAAAGAACAATGATTCCCATACCGCCCAGCCAGTGAGTAAGGCTTCTCCAGAGCAGAAATCCACGAGGGATGGTTTCTATCTGGGTAAGCACGGAAG
This sequence comes from uncultured Desulfobacterales bacterium, assembly GCA_964429315.1. Classification (GTDB taxonomy): domain Bacteria; phylum Desulfobacterota; class Desulfobacteria; order Desulfobacterales. The sequence continues at coordinate 2,168 of CAYSBQ010000096.1, read as the reverse complement.
CTCCGGTGGTGGTGAAGCCCGACAGGGATTCGAAGGCAGCATCGGAGAAACTGACGAACACGCCCCCCCAATAGTAGGGAAGAGCCCCAAAAACTCCGGCCGCTATCCATCCAATGGCCACGATTCCCATTCCTTCGCGATGGGTCATGGTCTCTTCCTTGGATCCCCTGAAACAGGCAAACAGCAACAAGCCGCCGGCAAGGGTTACGGCTATTGACTGGGCGATAGGAACTACACTACCGTCCTGGTAATAGAGGCCAAAAAGGAGGGGGAAGACCATGGTGACGCCGAGAAAGAGCATCAAGATTCCCACCACATGAAGTGTGTATCGAATCCGCATCTAGAAATACTCCAGCTTGACCATGAGGACCTTTTCCACCTGAGGAATTGCCTGGCGGGTTGACAGTATGATGATTTTATCATCGGGGGAAATAACGCTGTTGCCAGTAGGAATGATAACTTCCTCGTCCCTGATAATCGCGACGACCAGGGCGTTCCGGGGAAAAGAAATCTTTCTCAATGGTTTTCCCGCGATATCAGATGTTTCCAGTGCCACAGCTTCCAGGACCTCGGCTTCTTCTCCCTTTAGGGTCATTGCGGACAGTACTTTCCCCCGGCGGATTCGATGCAGGATGGTGTTGATGGCGGCAAGGCGAGAGCTGATAATATGCTCAAGACCAATCACTGCAACCAGGGGGAGATAACTGAACTTGTTGATTCGGGTTATTGTCTTATGGGCGCCCATCCGTTTGGCCAACAACGAGGTGAGGATATTCGTCTCTTCATCATCGGTTAACGTGATCACAACGTCCATGTTTTGGACATTTTCCTCCCTCAGGAGGTCATGATCGGTGCCGTCTCCCTGCAACACAACCACCTTGTTCAGCCGTTCAGCCAGTTCACGGCACCGATCTGCATTTTTTTCAATAAGTTTGGTATGAATTGACATGCCTTCGAGAGTCGTGGCTAACTTGAGGCCCAGATTTCCCCCTCCGATAAGGAGGATCCGGTTAAACGGTTCTGCTCGTTTCCCAAAGATCTTAAGGACGGATTTCAGGTCCTTTTCCTCTGAGATAAAGTAGACCAGGTCGTGTTCTTCCAACTTGTTGTTTCCAGATGGGATGATGAGCTTTTCATCTCTGACGATGGCCCCCACAAGGATCTTCATGTCACCGGTTATTGCGCTCAGATCTGAGAGTTTGACCCCTATTACCGGGCACCCTTCTTCCAACCTGACGCCGACGAGTTTGATACGGCCTTCGGCAAACTCGCCGACATCCACGGCCCCTGGAACCCGCAGGAGGGCTTCGACTGTCTTGACGGCCTCTTCTTCCGGATTTATAATCACATCAATCCCATAGGGCTCCTGCGTCAAGATATCTTGATAGCTGAGATACTCCTCGCCCCGGATTCGGGCAAGCTTCACCGTGGTGGGGGATAGTAGGTTGGCAAAGAGGGTCGCCACGAGGTTGGTCTCGTCGCTATCGGTTACGGCGAGAAGGATGTCTGCGCCTTTTATACCCGACTTTTCCAGGATTACCGGACTGCTCCCGCAACCTTGAACGGTTTGTACGTCCAGGCTTTCAAAAACATGGCGCAAGGCCTCCGGATCTTTGTCAATAACAACAACGTCTTTTTTTTCCATGGCGAGCCGGCTGGCGATGTGGAAGCCCACTTGCCCGGCGCCGATGATGATGATTCTCAATGTCCTTTCCTCCAGTTATTGTGCCCTTATCGCTTGGATCTTGCAAATATCACATAGGCATAACCTTAGATATCATAAAATCGCCTTTTTTGGAAAAGCCTCAGAATAAGGCGGGACGCTCTTTAATAACTTAATAAATAACAGTAACCTCAAAAGTTACTAAATTTTTAAAGGATGTCCCACTTGACCACACAAGAATAAGTTCGCAGAGTTGGCGCTCAGATTTGGTTCAGATTTGGTTGATCCGATTGAGCAAAACCACAGGACACGAAGTGTGATGTCCTTAAGCCGTTAGGCGCAACCTGTAGCGCTATAGCGAGCTATTTCGAGGAGTTTGTGAATGAGGTATCGGCCAAAGATGGGCTAAAGCTGAGATGCCAAAATGTGAAGTTATTTTTGCGCGAGCCCTTAGTCCTCTTTCCCGGCCTTGCCCTTCTCCATAGATTCCCGCAGGCGGCGCCAC
>CAYSBQ010000095.1:5544-10992 GCA_964429315.1 uncultured Desulfobacterales bacterium | reverse complement strand
CAGCAGAATCACGGTTCTTCTTTGAGCCTTGAGCTTTCAGCTTTGAGTTCTGATCTCTGAACCGTGAGCGCTTACACGTTTACAAATGACGTATGGTGATGAGAATACAACCTTTTTTTGCCGGGAAAAAGGTGTAGACAAGGGCAAGGTCTGAGTGTAATCCTGCATAGGGCAGGGGTGTAAAAAAATTTTCGAGAAAAAAGAAAAAAAGTGAAACATTTGATTTATGTCAAGGCGTACGGCGATGGAATAGTCTAGAATAATCCTAAAGCTGGCGATAAGCCCGGATTCAGTTGTGAATCCCATTCCAAAAAACCCAAAATTCCACAAAAGGAGGAATGATTATGTTTTGTTTTCAGTGTCAGGAGACAGCTAAAAATAGAGGCTGCACGGTAAAGGGAGTTTGTGGGAAACCGGAGGATCTTGCTATCCTTCAGGACCTGTTGATTTATATCCTGAGAGGCATTTCCCTTTATGGGGAAAAGGCGAAAGAACTCGGGGTTGTGGACAGGAAGGTCGCACTGTTTGTTGTGCAGGGGCTCTTTTCGACCATCACAAACGTGAATTGGAAAAACGACTGGTTTATTGATACCATAAAGGAAGGCCTGAAAATCCGCGAGGGAATCAAAACGAAGTTCCTGGCCGCATACAAGGAAAAGAACGGAGCGGAGTTTTCAGAACAATTACATGATTCGGCTGTCTGGTATTCAGATAATGAATCGGAATTTTATGCAAAGGCCAAGGAGGTAGGTGTCCTGGCAACCGAAAATGAAGATGTCAAGTCCTTAAGGGAACTTCTGATCATCGGGTGCAAGGGCATCGCCGCCTATGCAGATCATGCCGCAATACTTGGATACGAGGATGATGATATCTATGGATTTATGATGGAGGCCCTGGCATCCACCACCAGGGATCTTTCAGTGGATGACATGGTGGCCATGGTCATGAAGGCAGGAGAAACCGCGGTTAACACAATGGCTTTGCTCGATAAGGCGAACACATCATCCTATGGAGATCCGGAGATTACGGAAGTAAATATAGGTGTCGGAAACAACCCGGGTATACTTATCAGTGGCCATGATCTAAAGGATATGGAGGAGCTTCTGAAACAAACAAAAGCATCAGGTGTAGATGTCTACACCCATGGTGAGATGCTCCCGGCAAATTATTATCCGGCGTTCAAGAAGTATGATCATTTTGTGGGGAATTATGGCAGTTCCTGGTGGCATCAGAATAAAGAATTTGAATCCTTCAACGGCCCGATCATATTGACCACCAATTGTCTTGTTCCCCTCAAAAAAGACAATACATACCTGGACAGGCTTTTTACCACAGGTGTGGTTGGCTACTACGGGGCAAAACATATTCCGGACAGGCCGGAAGGCGGGGCAAAGGATTTCTCGGAAGTCGTAGAGGCGGCAAAGAAATGCAAGCCTCCTGTTGAGATCGAAACAGGCAAGATTGTAGGTGGTTTTGCACACAAACAGGTGCTTGCACTGGCAGATAAGGTCGTTGATGCGGTGAAATCAGGCGCCATTAAACGGTTTGTGGTGATGGCTGGTTGCGATGGGCGTCATAAGTCCAGGGAGTATTTTACCGATGTGGCAAAGGCGCTTCCCAAAGACACCGTGATCCTTACCGCGGGTTGTGCCAAGTATCGCTACAATAAACTCGATCTGGGTGATATAGGTGGCATCCCCAGGGTCCTTGATGCAGGGCAGTGCAACGATTCGTACTCTCTTGCTGTTGTAGCTCTCAAGTTAAAGGAGGTCTTCGGGTTGGATGATATCAATGAGCTTCCAATCTCTTTTGACATAGGGTGGTATGAGCAGAAGGCCGTGGCAGTCCTTCTTGCACTTCTATACCTGGGAGTAAAGGGCATCCGTCTTGGGCCCACAATTCCCGCATTCATATCTCCAACCGTACTGAATGTCCTGGTCGAAAAATTTGATATCAAGGCGACCGGTACTGTTGAGGAAGATATTGAAGCGATGATGAAAGGAAAATAAACCCTGAAACCTGAAACTTTGGAGAATGGACATGAAATGCCCTGGACAGGATATGCGATATTGGAAGCCGGGGGCGATTTTTGAGGCAAAATGCCCTGAATGCGGAGCAGCGGTTGAATTCTTCAAGGACGACACAACTCGCAGGTGCAAGAAATGTGGGCACAAGTTCCTAAATCCAAAGATGGATTTTGGCTGTGCCTCATATTGTCAATATGCTGAGCAGTGTCTAGGAGATCTGCCGCCTGAACTGATGGCCCAACAAGAGGATCTCTTGAAGGACCGGGTAGCCGTTGAAATGAAGCGCTATTTTGGGCATGATTTCAAGCGTATCGGCCATGCTGCCGGCGTGGCTAGATATGCTGAACAAATTGTCAAAGAAGAAAAGGGGCGTCCTGCCGTAGTCTTGTGTGCAGCGTACCTCCATGATATCGGCATCCACGAAGCTGAGCGGAAGTTCAACAGTACAGCGGCCCGATATCAGCACAAAGAAGGACCTCCTATTGCCAGAGAGATACTGACAAGACTGGGGGCAAAAGAAGAATTAATAGAGGAGGTCTGCGACATTGTGGGCCACCACCATTGGCCCAGGAAAGAGGAGACTTTGAATTTCAAGATCATTTATGATGCAGACCTCATCGTTAATCTTCAGGAACAACAAAAGGAGCGGGAAACCAAAAAAGAGAGACTGGCCGGCATTATTGAAAAGAAAATGTTTACTGATACTGGGAAGCGGCAAGCACGAGAGGTCCTGTTAGGAGATGAAAAATGAAGGTAACGAGAAAGATAATTGAAATAGACGAGGAGCTTTGTGATGGCTGCGGCCTGTGTGTTCCTTCTTGTGCCGAGGGGGCCATCCGGATCATCGACGGCAAAGCCAAACTGGTCAAAGATAGATATTGTGATGGTCTCGGCGCTTGCCTTGGAGAATGTCCTACTGGTGCGCTTTCCATGGTAAAACGGGAAGCAGAAGACTTTGATGAGGCGGCTGTTGAGCAATATTTGAGTTCAAAAGCTCAAGAGAAGCATCCGAAGGAAAGCACCCTTGCCTGTGGATGTCCTTCGGCTCAGATCCAGACCTTTCTGCCCTGCCGGGAGGCCAATGAGCCGTCCGTACACAAGACCCCGATTTCCGTCCTTTCTCACTGGCCGGTTCAAATCAGATTAGTGCCTGCCGGCGCACCGTTTCTCAAAGGGGCGGATTTATTGGTGGCAGCGGACTGTACCCCTGTTGCCTATCCCAATTTCCACCAGGATTTTGTAAAAGGAAGGGTCGTCTTGGTGGGGTGTCCGAAGTTCGACAACGCCGATGAATACATCCAGCGGTTTGCCGAGATCTTCAATTCAGCAAAGATCAAGAGCGTCACGATCGTTGTGATGGAGGTGCCTTGCTGCAACGGTCTGCCCATGATCGTGGACAAAGGCATGAAGATAGCAGGCAAGGAAGTCCCCATGGAAATAGTGATGATAAGTACAAGGGGCGAGATCTTGGAGAGGAAAAAGCCGGCGGCATGAGTTCGTTATTGGTCAGGTGGCATCAACCGTTTCAATGTTTCCCGATAGAAGCACAGGTGAAGAAAATACGAATATCGTCAATAAAGGAGGTGATTAGATGTCATCAGCAAAAAGTTCAAAAAAGCCTGGCGGCAAGAAGGGTTGGTGGTTTGGAGTGATCATCGGCGTTGTTTTGACAGCGGTGACAGTGCTGGCATCCGGTTTTATGATTGAAACCACCAATACCGACAACTTTTGTGTTACTTGCCATATCATGACACCCTTTAGGACGGCGTGGCAACAAGCAGTACACGGGGGGCAGAACCCGCAAGGGTTTGCCGCTCAGTGTGTGGATTGTCATCTGCCGCACGGCAATTTCTTTCAGTTCTTTATGGTCAAGGGTCGTACAGGTACGAGTGATATCATACACAACATCTATATCGACCCGCAGACATACGATTGGGCCGGCGCCACGGAGAAGAACCGCTTGAAATTTACCTTTGATAGTGCCTGTCGTCATTGTCACCATGTTTTAACTCCTCCGGGGATGAGTTCCGGCGGATTCATTGCCCATCGCGCCTATTTGCGTGGGGCTACGACAAAAAGATGTGCCGAATGTCATCCACATGTCGGCCACAAGGATATGATAGAGACAGCCAATAACTACTTTAAGAAAACATAGTACAATTTAAAGGGGGAAAACATGAAGCATTTACCTGGAAAGATCGGGATTACCTCTCTTACACTCTTATTGGTTGGAATATCTGCTGTTGCCTTTGCGGTTCAGGCTCCCAACCTGGCAGGCAAGAAGGAACTTGTTATAAAAAGGGGATTTACTAAAGAGGCCTTGAGCTGTATCGAATGTCATGCCAAGAAGATACCCGGAACTGTTGAGGCATGGAAAGCAAGCAATATGAGCCATGCCGGGGTCTCATGCTACGACTGTCACGTAGTGGAGAAAAGCTCACCCATGGCAAGCCAGTGTGAAGGCCTCAAGGGCACCAACACGTACATCTCACCTATGGTCTCATCAAAGACATGTTCCAGGTGTCATCCTCAGGAAGTCGAGCAATTCTTGAGAAGCGGCCACGCAAAGCTTGCCAGTAAGGCAGTGATGGATATTACAAAAATAGATGGAAATCTTGTAAAATTGCAGTTTGATTATGAAGGCGCCGGGTTTATGGATAAGACCAAGTTTACCTGGACCGAGGGCACTCCAGAAGGTGCTACCGCATACAATCGGGCTCCCCGAGCTTCCGGTTGCCAGATGTGCCATGGCACCACAGTGGAACTTGGGCCGGACAATAAACCCATAAATGAGACATGGCCCGGCGGGGTCGGCACCAGGTATCCCGATGGTTCAGTAGGAACCTGTACAGTGTGTCATACCAGGCACAAGTTTTCTATTGCCGATGCCAGAAAACCCGAGGCGTGCGGCGCCTGCCATCTCGGTCCCGATCACCCCAATATCGAAATCTATTTTGAAAGCAAGCACGGTCAGCAGTACCTTTCCCACGGTGACGAGTGGAGATATGATAGTGCTCCTGATGCATGGGAACCGGGTGACTATACGGCTCCAACGTGCGCCACATGCCATATGAGCGGCATTGGTGAGCTGGAAACAACGCACAGTGTCAATGACCGCCTAAAATGGGATCTGATGCATAAGAAGAGCGTGATCAGAAGCGGCGAGCGTGGAGACGGCGAAAAAGGTGACAAGCTCATGAGGAAGGTTTGTGCAAACTGCCATGGTCCTACACACACCCAAGTGCAGAGGACAACGCTGGACAATTCCGTGACGCTGTACAACAAGTACTGGGCAGGCGCGGTCAAGATGAAGGGCGAGCTAGAGAAAAAAGGCCTCCTGAAAAAGGATGCCTGGCGGGATGGATTTACGGAACTTATGTACTACCTGTGGCACCATACCGGCAGGCGGGCACGCCAGGGC
>CAYSBQ010000095.1:0-5444 GCA_964429315.1 uncultured Desulfobacterales bacterium | reverse complement strand
CCCCGCGCATATGTCACAGTAATTGCCGAAGCCCTAAGGATGTATCAGTCTGGAGCTTAGCGGGTAGATTTGTCGTGCAGCTTCAGGAGAAATCGAGGTGTGCCAGTGGCCGGTGAGGACGGCTACGGACCAGAAGAAAAACAAGGTCATTAACACGGCGGTAGGTATGAAATAGGAGGGCATCTTTTTTACCTTGGGGACAGAAAGCGTGAGACAGCCCTCTTGCGGGCAAACCTCTACACATTCCATGCAACCGATGCACTCCGCATTCAGTACGGTTTTCTTTTTAGAGATCTTAATTGATGCAGGGCACACCTTGTCGCATTTTGTGCAGTTTACACAACGTTCTTGATCCCTCCTTATCTTGGAGGGGCTGAATAGGCTCAGCAGTCCAAGCAATGCGCCGTAAGGGCACAGATACCGACACCAGAAATTGCGCAATACCAAAGAAATCAAAATGAGGGATATCATTACTTGCATTACCAAGCTTGACGGTTCCAAGAAGAACAAAAGCATCTTTCCATCAACGATCTTGTTGTAGGGTGAGTGAATGAATGCCTCCGCCTCTCGGATGTCCATTTTCCAGAGGATCACATAGCAAAAAAAAGCGAGCAATAAATACTTGAAAGAAAGTAATGGATAATCAAGCCATGCAGGTAGATGATGGATAAATCTTATCTTCTTGCCCGCCTTTTCCAACATATTTGAAACAAAACCTACAGGGCATATCCATCCGCAGAAACCTTTGCGAAAGAGGATAGCCATCATCAGAGCCGACAGAAAGATGGTTAGACCCGCCGGGTGGATTTCGTCATAGTGGCCAGTCAGTATCAAACGTTTCAAGCCGAGGAAGGCGCTTATCGGCAGAAACCCTTCCACGGACGGCGGCCTTGGAACGTAGACCTCCGATCTGCCCATGGCCCAGAGATAAAAATGATAGAACCGATATCCGGCGAAAAGACAAAAAGAAACAAATCCGGCCTGGATCAACGTTCGGAGTATTTTAACAGGAAGCCTTTTCATAACCTTGACATTACCCAGAGTATCTCACAAAAACACAATAGCATTTGACATAACTCAAGAGCTGTTCTCAAAAGATTTGGCTTCTCAGTGAGTTTGAAAATTCTCTTGGAGTGTATACCAGAAACTACGAGATGTCATCATGTGAGGTTTAGTCCGAATTAGCTCTTAATCTCGATACTTGAGGGATAATCACTGCCTTACATATGTCAAAGGCTGATCATGTCCTTTTATTCGATTTCATAAAAAGGCAGGGTCCCATTCTAACTTGCAAGACATACTCAAAGCGTGAGAGGCGGCGAAACTCTTCGATAACAAAATCTGACGATCTCGCAAAAAGTTCAAATATTGCCATTTCCGTGCGCAATGCATGGGTTCGGAATTGTGCAATGCCATCCGCAAAAACGGCTTCTTACGAGACCGTCAAGTTTGAGGTTCCGCCAGCTTTGTTTTGTAGTCATCACATTGACTTCCCGTGAGACGGATGGATGGGAAACAGCCTATCTCTGAGTAATTATATAGTTATAAGCCGAAAGGGCTGCCTTGGCCCCTTCGCCTGCCGCAACAATTACCTGCTTGAAAGGAATATCCGTTACGTCTCCGCAGGCAAACACGCCACTGACACCCGTGCGACATCTTGAGTCAACGGCAATTTCTCCGATCTGATTTGTTTTCAGTGTATCAACCACTAACTCGGAGTTGGGCAGCAGGCCGATTTCCACAATGATTCCTGCGACACTAAATCTCCTAGCCTTGCCGGTTTTTAATGACTTGATCTCAAGACCCTCGACTGCTGAGTCTCCTGTGATCCTGAGAATCTCGTGTTCGGTAAAAATCTCCACCTTTGGCGAACTTGCCGCCTTGTCCTGAAGGATCTGATCACCTGTCAACGGCGTTAAAGAGACCATGTAAATATTTCGGGCAATCTTCATCAGGTCAATGACTGCTTCCAGGGCAGAGTTCCCTCCACCAGCCACTGCCACGTCAAGATCTGCAAACAAGGGAGCATCACAGGTGGAACAGTAGGTGACGCCCATGCCGAGCAACTCTTTTTCGCCGGGCACATCGAGGGGCCGTGGACGCTTTCCCGTGGCAATTATCACCGTCCTGGCAAGATATGTATCGCCATCATCAGTGATAACCTTCTTTGTCTTTCCCGCCAACTCCAGAGCCTTTACCTCGGGGCCAACAAGTTTATCCATACTATATCTCTCGATATGTTCCTCGAACTTGGCAATAAGATCAGCAGTCTCTATCTGGCTAAAACCGAGATAGTTGTCAACATCATAGGTCCAGGTCACTTGCCCCCCTAGGTCTTTACTTATCATCAGGGTTTTCATGACCTTTCTGGCCGCGTAGATGGCAGCGCTCATGCCGGCAGGCCCACCCCCGATGATAATGATATCATAAAGAGGAGCAACCAGCACATCCTGGTCCAAGCCCAGTATTTTGTTAAGTTCCCCCGTTGCTTCCAGGGCAGCCAGATCACTGTACCCACCTATGCGTTGATTGCCGATGAGGATTTGCGGATGCGATCCACTCCCTGTTTTCTGCCGCATTTCCTCCCATGCTTTTGTCCCCCGAGGGGCCTCAATCTCTTCAAAACTGATCCCTCTTTCTGCCAGAAACGATTTTGCCTTGGCGCAAAAAGGACAACCATCTGCAGAATAGACAATAACGGCGTCCATGCTAATTCTCCTGTTTATTCAATCGTTGAACTGTGGCTAAGGCAACTTAAGGCCGTATCAAGACGCTTACCGTCAAACCCTACTATTACCTCGTTGCACACTTCAATAACCGGTACTCTGAGGGCGCCGCCTGATATCCTCCGCATTTCCTCCAAGGCCGCCTTGTCCTTGGTCACATCGTACGCAGTAAAGGGAACGCCTCTTTGCGAAAGGAACTCCTTCGCTCGTTTGCAATGAGGTCATGTGGGGGTGGTATAGATCTTTACCTCTTGGCTCATGACAACCTCCTTAACAGTTATATCTTCTCAAAATTATCCATGCTCTTCCATCACCTTTCCCTCTTTCAGCCGGCCTCCCTCTCAACGAGATCGCCCAGCTTTTTTATCGATATCGTCTCTTACCTGACGCATGAAGTCAATTGATTTCCCTGAGAGATCAGGCAAATCCCATACCTCCTAGGGAATGCCAGGGAAATGGGGGTAATTCTCTTCACCGCCCATGGACACGATCAAATGCGGAGTTCTAAAACGTGCTGCATCCTCTTGATAAGAACGAGACCTTAGCATAATCTCGTTTCGCTCTTTTCTATGAGGTTTTTAACCCATCTGCCGACTTGCTCACTAAAGCGCGAGGACTCGGCCTAAGTGATAATTACCATTTCTAAATCACACCTTCAAGATGTTTTTACGGGAACTTATTTGATGAGACGATGGTATAAAGTGGTGATTGTCAGGGGAGAAAAGATCAGAGAAAACAGCAACAAACAGGCTATGCTCCAGAGAAGATCCGGGTTATTGATAAGCGAACGTGTAAAAATGGGCTGGCGTATCATGCCGGAACCCGGGGCATATAAAAGCAGCAGTAAGATACCAGGGGCAAATCGTCATTAAATCTTTAATCGAGTTTTCTTCTACCTGGCTGGGCGGTGGAGCAGATATCTACGGGACCTGGTTGTGAGAGGTAGCTGGCAAGGGAGTTTGTGACACGATAGAAAAAGGTCGACCGGCTTGAAGCTGGAACAAACTTTTTGGCGTTAACCCCATACCTGGTCACGATGGTCGGAGGCTGAATTCCATCTCCGAAAAAGTCGCATTTTAACTTCCATTGCATGGCCATGGCATGAATGGCAAAACGCCGAAGCCGTTCCTTTAAAGTCTGTTTGCCAAAAAAAGTTGCGATCTTACGGTCCAAGACGGTCGCCCGTACGCACTCCGTCTCATTGACCGCGTACTTGGCCGCAAGGGGCAGTATGCCGGCATATTCGATGGTCCGATGTCTGAACTGTTCCATCCGTGTCTTAAGGCAGGCATCTCGTCGCGAAAGGCCGGCTAGGTGGCGATAGCCACGGAAAACGGTTTCCACAACGCGGTACATGGAGCTTGAGTTCATTTCATAATCTTTCCGGAAAGCGGATATCAGATATTTTTCAGCAGAATTTCCGGGGAATTCGGGATGGCGATAGGTCAAGTATTTCTGCCCGTGCCACTCTTCAAAGGGGAGATCCTCCCGAAGAAGCCCTCGCTCCTTATGGTCCTGATAAAGGGCCGTGACCGGCAGCGGTGTCAACAACATGAATTGAACCAGGTCCGCTTCCAGTGCGACCATAAAATCGATGTCTGTCTGAATATTCTCCTGTGTATGATGTTCCTGGCACAAGATGCCGGAGGCCAATACAATGATGCCCCTATCGCGTAGCTCCTTTGTGAGGCGCTTGGCATCAATGCCCTTGTTCTTTTCAAAGTTCCCGTTGCTGGTGGAGGCCTCAAAACCAATCCAGACAAAGTTCACACCGAGGCGGACCAAGTTGTCAACGCCGAATGCAGTGACCGCCTCAGCGGACGAAAAAATGTGAAAAGTAAAGTAACGCTCATGTTTTTCCATCTCAGAGAGCAGTTCCAGTGCTCGCTGACGGTCCTTGAGAAAATTTTCGTCCATGACGAAAAACTCATCAATACCACGTTCGTCGGCAATTTTCTTTGCTGTTTCAAAGATTTGTTTTCCCGTGGAGAGGAAGGCCGTATAGGTTCGGCCGAAAAAATGCGTCGTGCTGCAAAACTTACAGCCATTAACACATCCCACTCCGGGTACCAGCAGGTTGGCGCCAACGCCTGGAAACGGAACCCCGAAGGCGGCCTGTCGCTCGGAGATCGACAGCGTGGGGTGCACAAAGGGAGCATCGGGGTCTTCTCCCAAAAAAGACCGCAGCCAGCGAATCCCTTCACCTTTGATGACATGATCGCAGTCAAGCAAATGCTCCACCCCATCTATGGCCGCCCCGTGCCCACCGATCAGAATGGTCGACGCCGGGGATATCTCCCTTGTCAGTCGTGTCATTTCTTTCGCCTTAATAAAGTTTGGCGTGATAAATGAAATGCCGACCACGTCGTAGCTTTTTTCAAGCTCTCTCATAAACCGTTTCCGGCTGGGAAAGTCCAGAATGGTTACATCCGCATGAATGTTGGCCGCCAGGAAATAGAGACCGAACGAGCGATGCAGAAAACGCCAGGAGCCCATCTCCTGAGCTTTCGTGACCTGATTATGAAACAACTCCATGATGTTTTCTTTACGTCCGTAGGCATCATCCACACCAAAAGGGCCAAAGACGCTGGACAGCAAGATCCGTTTAGGCCGTTTTTCTTGGACGGTCGTTTTAAGCATGACTGCTCCTCGATCTGATGGAGTAAAGAAAGGGGGAGGGCACTATAACTGTCACACCAAAATCCTTCGCAATCTTGA
>CAYSBQ010000094.1:0-11006 GCA_964429315.1 uncultured Desulfobacterales bacterium | reverse complement strand
TTTTTGCCCGAAGTTGCCCACAGGCAGCGCTTATGTCTTGACCTTTGCTTCGACGTATCAGGACTGTGTAATGATTGTCTATAAGGATTTTTTGAAAACCTAATATTGTAGCTTCCTTGGGCCTTTTGAAGTCACTTTCCTCAAATGTATTGAATGGGATGAGGTTGATCTTCGCTCGTAATGGCCTTAAAAGCCTTGCAAGTTTTATTGCGTCCTCAGGGCTGTCATTGATTCCGGCAATTAGGACATATTCGAATGTGATCATCCGCCTCGGCGGCAGGGGAAATCGCTTGCATGCGGAAAGGAGCTTTTCTATAGGATAGGTTTGGTTTACCGGCATCAGACGGCTTCGGGTCTTATTGTCCGCTGCATTTAGGGAAACGGCAAGGTTGGTCCTAACATCTTTCCCGAAGGCATCTATGGCTGGGACAAGCCCGGCTGTTGAAAGAGTGACGCGTCGCCCGGAAAACTGCAAACCATTGTTTCCCGTAATAGTTTGGATGGCACGTACGACGTTGTCGTAATTGGCAAGAGGTTCCCCCATGCCCATAAAGACGATGTTAGTCAGTGACTGTGACGATGTTAGATCGTCCCTGACGGCACAAATCTGGTTGACAATCTCACTAGGCTCCAGATTGCGCACGAAACCGCTGCTGCCGGTAAGACAAAACCTGCATCCCATTGCACACCCAACCTGGCTGGAAATGCACAATGTCCAATGTTTCACCTCTGGGATCAAAACACTTTCCACATAATGGCCATCGTCGAGGCGAAAAAGGTACTTTTTTGAACCGTCCTCGGATGTTTCAATCTTGTCAGGGGTAAAACTGCTTATTGTCAGTCTATTTGAAAGCCACTGTCTTAGATCCTTGGAGAGATCTGTCATTTGGAAAAAGGTGTTGGCATTCCGATGATATACCCACCCGAAAATTTGTCCTGCCCGATACGATGGGATGTCGTGTTCTTGAAGCCAGAGTGTAAGGGCTTGCTCCGTAAGGCTTTTCACGTCTTTAAGAACTGAATATTTGCTTGACATAGCGGTTTTTTGATACTAAATGTTATCATTTACACTCAAGCCAGGTGCTAGAATGTTTGAAAGTCTTACTGACAAACTGAATCTCACCTTTAAGAAGCTCAAGGGCCACGGCAAGCTTACTGAAAAAAATATCGATGCCGGGCTGAAAGAGGTTCGCATAGCCCTTCTTGAAGCAGATGTCAACTACAAGGTGGTTAAACAACTCCTGGCAGCCATCCGAGAGCGTGCCCTCGGCCAAGAGGTGTTGGCTAGCCTGACACCAGGGCAGCAGGTTGTCAAGGTTGTAAATGACGAACTTACCCTGCTTATGGGTGATAAGCATGAAGTGCTAAGGCTTGTTGGTAAGCCTGCCTCTATCATGTTGGTGGGCTTGCAAGGTTCAGGAAAGACTACTACAACGGGCAAGCTGGCCAAGTATTTGATAAGAGAGCAACACAGAAGGCCTTACCTGGTCCCTGCTGATGTTTATCGTCCCGCGGCTATTGATCAACTGACCAAGCTTGGGGAAAAGCTGAATGTCCCGGTTTTCCCATCGACTGATGGGTTGAACCCTGTGGATATATGCCGTCAGGCCGTCATTCAGGCCGTCAGTGAATCCTGTGACACCGTTTTGATTGATACGGCAGGACGTCTTCACGTTGATGAGTTCTTGATGGATGAGCTGAAGCAGATAAAGAATGTTGTTCAACCTTCCGACATCCTTTTAGTGGCGGATGCCATGACTGGCCAAGATGCTGTTAACATGGCCAAGGCCTTTGACAAAGCCCTGGATATCGGGGGGGTAATTCTTACGAAGATGGAAGGTGATGCCAGGGGTGGAGCGGCTATTTCCATTCAGGCAATAACCTCAAAGCCGATCAAGTTTATTGGGGTTGGGGAGAAATTGGATGCCTTAGAGCCCTTTCATCCAGATCGTATGGCCTCCAGGATACTTGGAATGGGCGACATGCTTTCTCTTATTGAGAAAGCTCAAAGTACTGTTGATGAGAAAAAAGCGCGAGAACTGGAGAAAAAGCTCAGGAAAAATCAGTTTACCCTGGGAGATTTCCGTGATCAAATGGCTCAAGTAAGGAAGATGGGCTCTATAGACGAGATATTGTCGATGATTCCTGGTATGGGCAAACTAAAACAGATGAAGCACCTAAAGGTGGACGAAGGAGAGTTTGTGCGTAGTGGAGCTATCATTGATTCCATGACTGCGCAGGAACGGCGTAGCCACCAAATTATTAATGCAAGCAGGCGAAAAAGGATTGCCAAGGGGAGCGGGACTACCGTGCAACAGGTTAATCAACTTCTGAAAAATTATGTAAATGTACAAAAGATGATCAAGAAGATGAACAAAGGCGGTCACCGTAACCTTGGATCTGTAGGCTTGCCATTTTAAGGAGGAGTAGTATCGAAATGTCTGTTAAGATTAGACTAGCTAGACATGGCGCGAAGAAAAGGCCCTTTTATCGAATTGTAGTAGCACCTAATGATGCCCCTCGAGACGGGAGGTTCCTGGAGCGTGTAGGAACGTATGATCCGCTCATAGAGCCAACGGCTGTTACGCTGAAATCAGACAGGATTAAGGCGTGGCTGAAAAAGGGGGCCACTCCCACTACAACTGTCAGAAATTTGCTGAAAAAGGAAGGTTTCTTTTCAAAGGGGCCTGACGCTTAGGGCTTTAGAGTGGTCATTATCTGAAAGGAGTTCACGTGCCATATTGGCAGGCGCACTAGCTCAAACGAAGGAGTTGATGTTCCTTTTTTCCAACCCTTGCCTTTGTCGGCGTCGCTTTTTTCTTTTAATGCTGTCAGGAGGTCGGAACATGAAGGATCTGGTCAAGCACATTGCTCAAGCGCTGGTCGATTATCCGGATGTAGTCGAGGTTTCTGAAATAGTAGGTGTCCAGACATCAGTCCTTGAGCTGAGAGTGGCAAAAGATGACCTCGGGAAAATCATTGGCAGGCAGGGTCGTACCGCGCGTGCCATACGGACGATTTTGGGTGCAGCCTGTGCCAAATTGAAGAAAAGGGCTGTATTGGAAATTATTGAGTAGGTCACCATGGGTGAGCATAACCGCCTCACTATAGGTGAAATAGTGGGCGCCCACGGGATTAAGGGCCACCTCAAAGTGTTGTCCCACGCAGATTCCTTTGATTTTTTTCCGCCCGGCAAGCGTCTGCTTTTGGAACGAGAGGGTGGGCCTTCCGGAGAGTTCCATGTAGTATCTTGCCGTCCGCACAAAGGTGTGCTTCTGATTTCCTTGAAAGGTATTGAATCCGTTGATGTGGCCGAGCAGTGGAGAGGAGCTCAGATTTGTGTGGACAAGACGTCATTACCTCCGGCTGAGCCAGGCAGTTACTACTGGTACCAGATTATAGGCCTGGAGGTTTTTACTCTGGACAAGCGATGTCTTGGACACGTTGAAGAAATATTCCCTACGGGGAGCAATGATGTCTACGTGGTTAGAGACGGCACAAAGGAGGTGCTGATTCCAGCCATCGATTCCGTGGTAGTCGAGGTTAATCTGGAAAAGGAGTTCATAAAGGTTGATCTGCCCGAAGGATTGGAAGATTGACGGTAGATGCATTTTTCGGTTCTGACATTGTTTCCTGAGATGTTTTCCGCCTTGCAGGTAGGAGGTATCGTTAAACGGTCTGTAGAAAGCCGGCTCATTTCGATTGAAACAATTGACATTAGAGACTTTGCTACTGATCGGCACCATACTGTAGATGATCGCCCCTATGGGGGTGGGTGCGGTATGGTAATGAAGCCTGAACCTTTGGCGGAAGCTATTCGACATGCAAAGGGAAAATACCCCGGGGGGCGTGCTGTTTTGCTCAGCCCGCGGGGTCGTCACTTCGATCAGCAGCTGGCCATGGACCTGGCGGCAGGATGTTCGGAGCTTATTTTGGTCTGTGGGCGTTATGAAGGGATTGATGAGCGGATTTATGAACAGTTAATAGATGATGAGCTTTCCATAGGCGATTATGTTCTTACTGGTGGTGAGTTAGCCGCAATGGTTGTCATCGATGCAGTAAGCCGGCTTATCCCTGGAACGTTGGGAAATGAATGTTCCGCCCAGGAGGATTCTTTTTCAACAGGCCTTTTGGAGCACCCGCAGTATACACGCCCAAGATCTTTCGGGGGCGCCGAGGTGCCGAAGATCTTGCTGTCGGGAAATCATGGCCTTATTGAAAAATGGAAGCGACAAGCTTCAATAATTCAAACTCTTTTAAAAAGATCCGATTTGCTTCAAGATGTACCGTTTACATCAGAGGATTTGGAGTTTCTGGAAAAACTACGTCAGGATATTGAAACGATCACAGAAAAGCGTCCGGCAATATTTTGAAAGCTCTGGATAACATCAGGGTCTTATTGGCATTAATACACTATCCAGTTTACAATAAAGCGGGAGATGTTATTGCTTCAGCAGTTAGCAACCTTGATCTGCATGATATATCGAGGGCAGCCAAGACATATGGTGTAGAGGCTTTTTACGTTGTAACTCCGCTAGTAGATCAGCAGGAGCTGATAAAGAAAATTACGTCGCATTGGACAAAAGGGGCTGGAGGAAAGTATAACCCCGACCGCAAGGAAGCATTGGAGCTGATCAATGTTGCAGCCTCTTTTGATGATGTAGTCAAGGAGATCTCTGATAACGGTCCGGGGCGGCTTGTTACTGTTGTTACTGATGCACATGCGCATCGGGAAAATATTGATTGCGATAGGCTTTGCGAGATATTGAAAGCCGGCGAAACCTTATTGCTTTTGTTCGGAACATCGTGGGGACTGACCCGAGAATTTATTGAGGAGGCTGATTATGTCCTTGCCCCTATTATGGGCCCGACAGCTTATAATCATCTGTCAGTCCGTTGTGCTGCAGCCATAATCTTGGATAGACTTTTGGGGGTAGCAACGTAGTAACTGATAAATTGGAGGAAGATATGGAGATAATTAGGGCAATTGAAATGGAACAAGTTCGTTTTGACCTGCCGTCTTTCAGACCTGGTGATACAATCAGTGTCTCCGTTAAGATTCGAGAGGGGGAGAAAGAACGAATTCAGGTCTTTAAAGGAGTGGTCATCAGAAAACGCAAAGGTACTACGAATGCGACATTTACCATAAGAAAGATTTCCTATGGAATTGGCGTAGAGCGGGCCTTTCCGTTGAATTCCCCGAATATTGATAAGATTGAAGTGGTCAGCCGCGGCCGTGTGCGTCGCTCCAGGCTCTATTATCTGAGAAAGCTCAGAGGTAGGGCGGCGAGGATCAAAGAATTGCGACCTCGGTAGCTGGTGAGCAGTTGCTGAATCATGAGCATCGATCACGAAGGGTTTGAAAAGAGGGCTTACGGGAATGGATTCTCATTTCTCGCAGGTATTGATGAGGCCGGAAGAGGACCACTAGCTGGTCCTGTTGTGGCTGCTGCGGTTATTCTCCCTGAAAGGGTGCAGCTTGAGGGTCTCAACGATTCCAAAAAATTGACCCCCAAGCAACGAAATCACCTCTTCGGGATGATCTATGAGCATGCTATTTCTGTAGGTATAGGGATTGTTGATCCGGTTGAGATTGATCGTATCAACATCCTGCAGGCCACTCTTGTTTCTATGGCCATGGCGGTTGACAATCTTCGTCCGACTCCGGATTATCTCTTTATAGATGGCACCTTCCCCATTAAGTCGATATTACCTCAAGAACTGATAAAGCAAGGAGACGGTCGGTGTTTGTCGATAGCGGCGGCATCGATTGTGGCAAAGGTTAGCAGGGACCGAATTATGGAAATCTATGACATAGATTTCCCTGAGTTTGGTTTTGGCAAGCACAAGGGCTATGGAACGAAGGCCCACTGTGGTGCTATTAGAAACTTTGGTTGTTGTAGGATTCATCGAAAGAGCTTTCGCCGCGTGAAGGAATATGTATAGCAGGCCCAAAAACCTTCCGGAGGATGGTTCGACCAACTATAAAGGCTGTGTCGGAGCCTTTGGTGAGTCTCTTGCCGTAAAAGCCTTGAAGAAGAATGGTTATAAGATCTTGGAATTGAACCATCGTTCTAAGCTCGGCGAAATAGATATCATTGCCAAAGAAGAAGGTGTGCTTGTTTTTGTGGAGGTAAAAACACGACGTACCGATAGCTTCGGAAATCCCAAGCTGGCTGTTACACCTCGGAAACAGAGGAAGATATCAATGGTTGCTCTTGAGTATCTGAAAAAAACAGGGCAGATGGACAACAACGCACGCTTTGACGTTATTGCCGTCAGATTGGTTTCAGGGCACTCAGAAGTTGAAATTATTAGGAATGCCTTTGACCTTGCCTATTGAAAATCCCGCAAAAGCCCCCCCTCCTTTTCTTTGTTCAGGGTCCCTCTTCGTGGTGGCAACTCCCATTGGAAACATGGAAGATATTACCTTCCGGGCTATCCGAACCTTAACCGAGGTGGGTCTTATTGCGGCTGAGGATACTCGCCAAACTCGCAAGCTTCTTGCACGCTACAAGGTTTCAACTCCCCTCGTTTCTTTCCATGATCATAATAAAGAAAAGCGCACCCCGGAGGTGCTTCAAAAGCTTAAATCCGGAATCTCTGTTGCCCTTGTTACAGATGCCGGCACGCCTTCGATTTCTGATCCGGGGTATTATCTCGTAAAGGAGGCTATTCGAGAAACCCTTCCAGTCATACCCATTCCAGGGGCTTGGCCTCTGTTGCCGCATTGAGTGTATCAGGTCTTCCCACCGATAGCTTTGTTTTTGTAGGGTTTGTTCCTAGAAAGGCCAATAGACGGATTCAATTACTTGACAGTCTTAAAGATCAGCCACGGACATTGGTTTTTTATGAATCTCCAAAAAGACTGCTGGGGCTGATTGAAACGATGATAAAGATTATGGGTGACCGGGATGCAGTCATGGCCAGAGAATTGACCAAGATTTACGAAGAGATCTTTAGAGATAAATTGACTGGGATTGCAGAGGAGTTGTCACAGCGCTCTAGTTTGAAAGGAGAGTGTACACTGCTGGTTGCCGGGCATCGAAGAAAAGAAGAGATTGACCAGAAAACCATCCAGGGTTACCTAAAGCGCTCGGGCCAGGGCAAGGATTGCTCCTTGTCAGACCTGGTGAAGGAGGTAGCTAGAAAGCATCGGCTTCCCAAAAAAGCCGTCTATGATGCCGCCTTAAAGCTCGAAAAGGACTAGGAGGCTGTCCGAGAATGGCTCTTTTCCCCAATCTCTGCGTCAGACTCAAATTTTAATCCTTGAAATATGTCAATATGTTCCTGCGGTTAAAATTTTCACCTTCCTTGACCTTGGAATAAATATCTCATTCTCAGACAGTCTCCTAGCTTCCGACAAGAGAACGAAATTTTTTGATTGTCTCGGTGTAATCTGGACTTTTGAAGATGGCTGAACCTGCCACAAATGCATCTGCACCTGCTTCAGAGACTGACTTGATAGTATCCTGATTCACGCCGCCATCAACCTCAATAAGGACATTCAGGCCCTTGGAACGAATCATAGACTTGAGATCCCTTATCTTTTCTATGGTTTGCGGGATGAATTTCTGTCCCCCGAAACCTGGATTTACACTCATAACAACTATGAGTTCCACATCCCGTATAACCCACTCAACAACAGAAAGCGGGGTTGCAGGATTTAATGCTACGCCAGGCTTCATACCCAGGTCACGAATGGCATGAACCGTCCTGTGCGTATGGTAACAGGCCTCTGGGTGAATAGTGAGATACGTACACCCTGCCTTTGCAAAATCTTCAAGATAGTGATCCGGGTTTTCAATCATAAGGTGGACATCCAGGGGAAGCTCGGTCGTTTTCCTTGCCGCCTTTGCTACCAGAGGACCGATGGTAATATTGGGTACAAAATGCCCATCCATGACATCTACGTGTATCCAATCGGCGCCTGCCAGTTCAACGGCCTTAATCTCTTCACCTAAACGCGAAAAGTCTGCGGAGAGTATGGATGGCGCTATGAGTTTCATGTCCCTCCTTCCTTACTATTAATAGAGAGTTTCTTGTCAAAGTATGGGTTGAATGTGGAACCGGCGTTAGCTGAAGAATGAGTTAGAACCAGATTATCATCTTCGTATACAAAAAAACCGGCTTGATTTTCATAAGGCAATAGCACTTGCAGCCGTTGGCCCGGTTTGGCAAACACATCAACGAGATCATAGACAAAGCCAAATGCTTGCATGCGAAACTTGATATGCTTTCTCAGAAAACCAGGTTCAATGTAGTAGCTAAACAGACGGAACCCTTCGTCAAGCGTGATCGGTTTATGCGACCTGTTTACCGTCAAATTCACCAAGCTTCCCGATGCTACAGGAAAGCCCGACAGGGGAGTTTGCCTAATGATGATGTCCTTGGGCAAGCCTTCTTCAACATAGCTAACCTGGCCTAGTGAAAGTTGAAAGTGTTCCAAGAGCAAGATGGCGTCTTGCATCGAATAGCCTTTTAAATAAGGCATCTCAAATCTCAGCGGTCGTTTGCCAAGACTTACCAATAAATCAATGGCCTTCCCTCGCCACACCAGTGTTCCGGAAGCTGGTACCTGGGCTATAATTTCGTCTGCTATTGATCTGTTGTTATATGTTTCAGAGATAATCCCCTTTGCCAGTCCGTTACCCTCCATTATGATATTGGCCTTACGAAGATCTATCCCGATAAGATTTGGAACCGCTACTGTTTGCGGGCCATTAGATACTACTATTCTCACGTCGCGGTCCTTCTTTATCTCAGCTCCAGGGCCGGGCTCTTGGTAGGTCACATGATTTTTCGGAATGTCGGCATTGTACTCATAGGCGCTGACCTTTGTGTTGAGTCCCAGGTCTGTAAGAAGCTCCAAGCTGTACACAACATCTTTTCCTACTAGGTCCGGCACGATCACTACGTCTTCACTTTTGACTATGAGTTTTAGCGTAGCGTATGCGGCAATGGCTGTTATTATCCCAAAAAGACTAAAAAAAGCCCCTATCTTAAAAAAACGTTTCATTTAACCTAATACCGTGCCGGGCGGGACAGGATAGCCTCGAAGAAAATCATCAATAGTCAACCGTTTCCCGGATTCAAGCTGAACCTCTTTTAGGCTCAATACACCTCGGCCTGTCGACACTTCAAGGTCACCGGTAAATCCTTCCAAAACGACCCCCGGCTGTTGTTGTGTTGTCTGACGTATGTGCTCGGCGGTAAATATCCTAAGTCTCTTCCCAAAAAGGACGGTAAAAGCCCCCGGCCACGGATCCATACCACGAATAAAGCAATCAAGTGCGTCTGCGGTTTTGCTCCATTCGATACGGCCATCCTTTTTTTTTAACAACGGGGCATGAGAGGCCTTTGAGTTGTCTTGCCGGGTGGCCAAGAGATGCCCCGACTTCAGCTCTTTTAGAGTGTCCATGAGCAGCTTGGCCCCTTTATTGGCAAGCTTATCATGAAGGCTTGCGGAGGTCTCATAGGGGGTAATCTGCATTTCAGCCTTTAAGAGGATATCTCCCGTATCTATTCCCTCATCCATCCACATGGTGGTTACACCTGTTTGTGTGTCGCCATTGATAACAGCCCACTGAATAGGAGCGGGGCCGCGGTATTTTGGAAGAAGGGAGGCATGGATATTAATGGCGCCAAGGTGCGGGATTGTCAGGACGGATCGTGATAAGATCTGACCATAGGCAACAACAACCAAAAGGTCGGGATCAAGGGCTACAAGCTTCTCTAAAAACCAGGCTTCCTTAGCATTAGTCGGCTGCAAAGCAGAATAGCCATATGCCGTAGCGACCTTTTTAACCGGAGAGGCTATCACATGTTGTCCCCTGCCCTTTGGCCTGTCCGGCTTTGTTACAACGGCAGCTATGTTGCAGCCATTATCACGAAGTGCCTGCAAGGCTGGAACAGAAAACTCGGGGGTACCCATAAATACAATACGACAAGGATCCATTATAGGATTTCAAACCTTATAGTTGCTTCCAGAACCTTGTTTTCCTTTTGATTGGTGTAGATTTTCAGAGTATCTTCATTTGGCCCCTTCTTGAGCTTTTCAAAGATTGGTTCAACAATGATTTGGATCATCTTGCCTTGTGACATTTTTTTTGAAACAGCCTTAAATAGCGATTTTTCCAGTTCAACCTTCTCAATCTCAAGGTCCTTGCCCTTGCTTAAGAGCACCATGATGGGGCGTTTTAGGGACTTACCGTTTTTCTTTAACTGCTCCAAACGTTGTTCGGACATACGACCAAAGTTTAGGGCTTTTGGCCTGAGTTCAACAGTTGGTCGGATATTCCCTGAAATACGTATTTCCAGCTCAGGTTTTTCGGGGTAGTTGGTGGTAAGCTTGATTTGACCACTATACCTGGTTTCTTTGTTGATCTTATTCTTTATCGTGAGTTGATAGATCTTCTTCTTCTCAAGCTCTTGTAATTCTATTGCCACCTTATCCGGGATAGATACAGAAGCCAGTTTTATCTCAAGGGGTTCCTTCTTGTTGCCTTGTAAGTGGACGATCGTTTCAATTTTTTCACCCAACGTACCGTTAAGACGGGCATACTGCGGGGTGATACGAATGGGGGTCCACACCTGTCCTTTAAGGCCGATTGTAAGGTTTGGCTTCTTGGGGTCATTGGTTGAGACCTGGGCCGTCTTATGCAACTCACCCTGATATTTCTTCGTGTGTACTTCCAGCGTGATTATACCCTCTCCTCCTGGAGGGATGGTCCGATCAAACCGGGCCACACTACAACCTCAGCCGGGTTTGACATTCTTGATTTCCAGGGGGGCCGTGCCTTTGTTAAAGACCTTGAAGTCGTGTTTTACTGTTTCTCCTTGAGATACCTGCTTGAAATTATAAGTAGGCTCTTTTATTTCGATAACAGGTGAAGCCTTATCTTGTTCCGCAGCACTCACAAAACTGCCCAATAGCACCAGGGTAAGGCATACGCAAAGTGCCAGTTTAACGGTTTTCATTTCATTTTACCTCCTTTAAAGTGTTT
>CAYSBQ010000093.1:0-11173 GCA_964429315.1 uncultured Desulfobacterales bacterium | reverse complement strand
TGATTGAGTGACGAGCGCCTAAAATATGTTACTGACTTGAGGGGGTCTCAACCTTGATCCGCTTGGCATCTGACCACAATCCTTCAAGGTCGTAAAAGATCCTTACGGGTTCGTAAAACACGTGTATAATTACATCTCCATAGTCCATGAGTACCCAGTGCCCTTGTCGAAGCCCCTCTATGCCAAGGGGCTTAATACCCTTTGCCTTTAGATCTTGCTCGACAGATTCAGCAATGGCGGTTACCTGCCTGTGAGAGCGGCCGGAACATATGATGAAATTGTCTGCAAACGAAGCCAATCCGCATACGTCGAGAACCGCTACATCATAGGCTTTCATGGTTTGGATTGCTTTGAGATAATCATCAAGAGGCAATTCCTCGGTCTGTGTCATTGATAGAGATTCCTCTTTAAGATGTATTCTTCAACTATACGAGGGACCAGAAAGGAGATGGAGCGGTCATGGCTCATACATGTTCTGATCTGGGTCGCTGAAATATTGAGATGGGTGATTTCCACACAAAAGATAGAACACCAGTGAGGATGCGTGTATTGGTTAGAATTTATGTCATATTTATACTCTTCTGATATGTGGGCAAAAACGAAGCTCTTCAGGTCCCGAAAATGCGTTCCGGGCCGAGTCATAACAATGAAATGGGCAGTGGGGAAAAGGCGCTTGTATGATTTCCAGGTGGCAATTTCTGAAAAGGCGTCGAGACCTATAACAAAGTAGATGGAAGCTTCAGGCCCAAAGTGATCCTGAAAGTACTTTAAGGTTTCAATTGTAAATGACGTTCCGGGTCGTGCCACCTCAACTCCAGAGGCTTCCAAAAAAGGTACGCCCTGAACAGCCAAACGGACCATCTCAAGACGATCTTCAGCACTGACCACGTCTTGAAATTCCTTGTGTGGTGGACAGGCCGAAGGGATTAACAAGATCCTATCCAGGTTAAATGCCTCCCGAACTTCTACAGCAGCTCTGAGGTGGCCAATATGAATAGGATTGAATGTACCACCCAAAAGGCCTAAGCGCACAGACCCTCCCTATGTTCTGATCTGTCCATCGCCAAAGACTATGAACTTTGTGGTAGTCAATTCCTCAAGTCCCATAGGACCATAGGCATGAAGCTTGGAAGTGCTGATTCCAATTTCAGCCCCTAGGCCAAGCTCGGCTCCATCGTTAAACCGTGTAGAAGCGTTCACCAAAACTACGGAGGCGTCTACTTGTCGCAGAAATTTCCGTGCTCGGCTATAGTCTGATGTAACTATTGATTCCGTATGGCCGGAACCGTACTGTGCAATATGCTCTATCGCCTCGTCCATGGTAGAAACAACCTTTATCGCAAGGATAAGGTCCAGGTACTCCATCGGCCAATCTTCTAGGGTAGCATTCTGGGCCTCAGTTAAGATCCGGCAGGTCTTGGGACAACCCCGAAGTTCAACCCCGGCGCCTATAAAACGTTTTGCCATTTTCGGCAAGAATGATTCCGCTTGGCTTTGGTGGACCAAGAGAGTCTCCATGGCATTGCACACGCCTGGGCGCTGAACCTTGGCATTAAATGACACCTCTTCTGCCATGCCAAGGTCGCACATTTTGTCAACTTATATATGACATTCGCCCTTATAATGTTTTAAAATTGGAATCTTAGAATTCTCAACCACAAAACGGATTAATCCTTCTCCCCCTCTTGGGATGATGAGGTCCACACAATCCTCTTGGGCCAATAGGGCGTTCACGGCATCTCTCTTCCTTACAGGAATTACCTGAGCCGCACCTTCTGGTATGCCGGTTTCACGAAGTGCATCCCGTATGATGAGTCCCAGAATCGCATTGGAGTGAAAGGCCTCGGATCCTCCACGAAGTATAACGGCATTCCCAGCCTTTAGGCAAAGTCCGGCAGCATCAATGGTGGCGTTCGGCCTGGCTTCGTATATCATCCCTATGACACCGAGGGGAATGCGTACCCGACCAACCTGAAGCCCGTTGGGCCGCAACCACATGCCCGTTATCCTTCCTACAGGATCTGGAAGTGCCGCAACATCGCGCAAACCTGTCGCCATAGATTCGATAACCGCATCGTTAACTGTAAGCCGGTCAATCATGGCATCTGAAAGCCCCTTTTCTTTCCCATAGTCGAGGTCCTTTCCGTTGGCATCCTTGATCTTCGAGGTATTTTCCACAAGTTTTTGGGCGATCCGTTCCAAAGCCTCGTTCTTCTTGTCTGTATTTAATACAGACACCTTTCTGGCAGCCTTCTTGGCACTCTGAGCCATCCTGCGAATAGTTTCTTCTACTGACATGTCGATTCCTCCGTCTCGTCCACGGTTATTACAAGATTATCCCTGTGGATTACCTCATCGTAGTATTGGTGCCCCAGTATGTCTTTGATTTGGGCGGTCTTAAGTCCCTTCAACTTCCTTATGTCAGCGGCATTATAGTTTACAAGACCTTTGGCAAAAGGAATATCATCAGGGCCAAGACAACCAACCATGTCTCCTTGGCTGAAATTTCCCTTTACATCCGTAATACCAACAGGAAGCAAGCTCTTGCCCTGTTCGCAAATTGCCCTTATGGCCCCCTTATCTACTTTAATAGCACCCTTCTCCTTAAGGGTAAAGGCAATCCAGCATTTTCTGCATGTCATCTTCTGTCTTCTTGGGAGAAAAAGGGTTCCCACATCTTTACCACGAAACAGATCTTTTAAGATGTGAGGACTTAAGCCACTTGCAATTATCATGGGTATGCCGCCGGTTGTCACTTTTTTTGCGGTCCGTAACTTACTTGACATTCCGCCCGTGCTCATGGCGCCGGGAGTATCACAGGCCGCCTGTTCCATTGAACGGTCGATTTTTAAGACCAATGGCAGCAAAGAAGCGTCTTTGTGGTCTTGAGGGTTCTTATCATAGAATCCATCGATATCTGTGAGATTGATTAATACCTGGGCATCCATTAAGTGTGCAACCATGGCTGATAAATTATCGTTATCTCCAAACTTCAATTCATCCACCACAACAGTATCATTTTCGTTTACTATAGGTATAACTCCCCAGCCCAATAAGATATTTAATGTATTCCGGGCATTCAGGTAACGTTTGCGATTGCACAGGTCGTCTCGCGTTAGCAGTACCTGTGCCACTTTTTTCTTGTAACGGCCAAAGGCCTTTTCGTAGGCCAGCATGAGGATTGGCTGCCCTACTGCAGCAGCAGCCTGCTTGTGTGGTATGTCTGCCGGCCTTGTTGTCAGTTTCACCTTCTCAACGCCAAAACCGATTGCACCTGAGCTTACAAGAATCACTTGCCGGCCATGATCTGTAAGCCACGATATATCCCGAGCCAGCTGACTAATTGCGTCTACCGTGGGGTCTTGGTTATATGTCAAAACACCGGTGCCTACTTTGACTACAACTCTCCGGGCCGAGTCAAACAAGTTTTTTCGTATGTTTGTTTGTTCTTCTGCTCTCATGATCAAGCCAAAAAAGAGAAGGGGTTAAAACATAATACTATCACGCAGTAGCTTTTTTAGTGTCTTCTACGAGTTCCGCCAAATGGGCTTTCAGCGGATCCAGCCCTTCACCGGTAAGTGCTGAAATAACCCAGATATCTGAATTCACAGGCTTTAGGGCCTTGATAACTTTACTTGCCAAAGCTGAGACTTCCGGTTTGTCAATCTTGTTTAATACAATGACTTGAGACTCTTTTGAAAGCTTTGGGTTAAACAACTCAAGTTCGCGATTAATGACCTGATAAGGGCCGAGAAGTTTTTCTGGCGTTAAGGCTTCAAGATCAATTAGGTGGAGCAAAACTCGTGTCCTTTCCACATGTCTGAGAAATCTTGTGCCCAGGCCTACACCTAAATGAGCCCCCTCTATGAGACCGGGAATGTCAGCAATTACAAATGGGTCTCTTCCGATTACCTCAACCACGCCAAGACAAGGGATCAGAGTTGTAAAGGGGTAGCCGGCAATCTTGGGCCGGGCCGATGATAACTTGGAAATAAGGGTTGACTTACCCGCGTTGGGTAGTCCGATAATGCCCACATCGGCTAGGAGCTTCAACTCCAGCTTTAGTGTAAGAGTTTGTCCGGGTTCACCATCTTGGGCAAATCTGGGCACCCTGTTTCGGGAAGATGTGAAATGCTGATTTCCGAGGCCTCCCCGCCCCCCGCAAACAGCAACAAATGATTCGCCGTTTTCAACAAAATCCTTCAGAACACTACCATTTTCCGCTTCTCGTATTATGGTGCCGATGGGAACTTCAATGACTAAATTTTTGCCCTGTTTGCCTGCTTGTTTCTTCCCCCGTCCGTGAGCGCCTTTTTGGGCCTTGAAATGCTTTTTAAAATCAAACTCATACAGAGAGCTGGTTTGCGAGGAGGCCTTTAAAATAACATCACCGCCCCTTCCGCCATTACCTCCATCCGGACCCCCCTTGGGTACGTATTTTTCCCGTCTAAAGCTGACACAACCGTTGCCACCATTACCGGACTGAACAATAATCAGCGCCTCATCAATAAATTTCATTCTTATCGATTCTTCTGGGAAGGAAATACATCTTTGAAACAGTCATTCAGGAAACAAGGATGATGACTTTGCAAGAAGTCCATCAAGCATGGAAGATCAAAGAAAGGCGATCATTGTCATGGCAGAGGGCTTGTTGAGATTGTAAAGAGCTATCCTAAGAGAGAGACTCTCGACTCTACGGCGAAGCGGGGTAAATACTGACCTTTTTCCTGGAACGCCCTAAGCGTTCAAATGTAACAATACCATTAATCTTGGCAAACAAGGTATAATCCTTACCCATGCCCACATTTTTCCCGGGATGGATTTTGGTTCCGAGTTGACGTACCAGTATGCTGCCGGCAGAGACCACCTGCCCGCCATAACGCTTTATCCCGCGCCTCTGACCGTTGCTATCCCTACCATTTCTTGAGCTGCCCCCTGCTTTCTTGTGTGCCATCGGTCTTGTTCCTCCTCATAAAAAAGGCTCTAGCCTTCCTTGATTTCATCAATCTTAAGGGCCGTATAATATTGGCGATGACCCTGCTTTCTGTGGTAACCTTTTCGTCGCTTATATTTCATGACGATTATTTTCTTCGCCCTGCCTTGCTCGATAATATGGCCGCTGACTACTACATCAAGTAGTGTTGGCTGGCCCACCTTAAGAGTGTCTCCATCAGCAAGCATCAAAACACGGTCAAGGGAAACCGACGTCCCGACTTCGCCAGGCATTTTTTCGAACCGTACGGTATCTCCCTGAGAGACCTTGTATTGTTTCCCGCCCGTAGATATCACAGCATACATAATAATTGCCTTTCTAGTTTTGATGGTTTCGTAAAAACAAGATTCCTTGCTCAAAACCCGGTAATCTAGCCGATCGGGTTGCAATTGTCAACCATTTTTTACTCGTTTTTTACTCGTATTTCCCATACATTTTCCATTGCTCTAAATGAAACTGGGATTCAGGGTGGATGATAATCTCTTTGTTTAGCCATTTTTCCAGGGATTCTATCATGCGCTGTTCTTCCCCCAGTAGCAGTTCTGCTACTTCCGGGTGGACCTTCAGAGTAATACTTTGCCCCATCATCTCACTTGACTCTCTACGCATGTGTCTGTAAATATTGTAACAAATCGTTCGCTTTGACTGCAGATATCCTTCCCCTTCACAGTAAAAACATGGTTCACAAAGCATGCGGTTAAGGGTTTCCCTGGTACGTTTCCTTGTCATTTCAATGAGTCCAAGCTCTGACATCGGCAAAACATTTGTCTTGCTTCGATCTTTTTTCAGGGCGTCCTTGAGGGTATTAAAGACTCTTTCGCGGTTTGTACTTCTTTCCATGTCTATAAAATCAATAATAATTAGTCCCCCAAGGTCTCGCAATTTGATCTGGTACGCAATCTCTTTTACTGCCTCCAGATTAGTCTTCGAGATGGTTTCTTCCAGATTGTACTTGCCCACAAATCGCCCAGTATTTACATCAATGGCTACTAGCGCTTCGGTATGCTCAATAACGATGTATCCTCCTGATTTGAGCCAGACTTTCTTCTTTAGGGCACGGGAAATTTCCGGCTCGAGATTATAAGCATCAAAGATCGGTTCTCGTGATTCATAGAGTTCAACAGAGCCTTTCAGCTTTGGCATGAATGTGTCCAAAAACCGCAGGATCTCTTTGTGTCCAGATTTGGAATCAATGACAAGTTTACCCACTTCCTGAGTAAACAAATCCCTTACGGCGCGAAGTGTAACATTGAGTTCTTTGTGCAACAAACTTGGTACAGAGGCAGTTGAGTTTTTCTTCCGGATTTCTTCCCATAAGGAGACCAGAAAGCCCATTTCTTTGGCAAGTTTTTCCGTGCTCACCCCCTCGCTGACTGTCCTGGCAATGAAACCGAAATTCTCCGTCCTAATAGCTGCAATGGCCTCCTTTAGTCGTTGCCGTTCATCTTCGTTTTCGATTCGTCGCGAAATTCCTATGTGACTTGTGGTTGGCATGAGAACCAGGAAACGTCCCGGCAATGATACTCGTGATGTAATTCTTGCCCCTTTGCTACCAATGGGCGCCTTGGAGGCCTGCACCATAATCTCCTGACCTTCATGAAGAAGTTCTTCAATCAGGAAACTCTCGTCCAGGCTAGGGGGTCGTCGGCCGGAATCCAACTCCTCCAACTCCTCCAATTGGTCCTCCTCGTCATCCGTGGACAACTGCATGAGTTGTTCGAACTCGTAATAGTCATTCAATACATCGGCAACATAAATAAAGGCGGCTTGGTCCAGCCCTATATCTACAAAAGCGGCCTGCATTCCGGGGAGTACGCGAAGTACACGCCCCTTGTAAATATTACCCGCAATGTCACATTGTCTAGGCCTTTCCACAAAAAGCTCTTGAAGGATGCCATTTTCCACATAGGCAACACGTGTTTCGTGATCGGTAGCATTTATTATTAATTCTTGAGCCATATTATCAATTTATCATACCAAGGGAACTATTTCAACCCTGTGTCGGCGCCAGCAAGTACTTAGGTGTTTTAATAGCATATTTGTAGAAAAGCTCCTAACTATATCTTGACATGCATTGCTCTTTTACCTATATTAACACTTTTTAAGAAATTTGATCTTATTTCCTTAGGTGAGCAAAATGGCTGTTGAACAAACTTTAGTACTAATCAAGCCTGATGGTTTAAAAAAATCCCTTACCGGGAACATCTTGTCACGGCTATCAGAGGCCAGACTCGAAATCGCTGGGACGAAAATGGTCCGTGTTAGCCGGCAGCTTGCCGAAGGACACTATGAGGCCTTGAGGGACAAACCCTTTTTCGAAGAACTCATAAACTATATCATGGGTGAATTCCACCAACGAAGAAAGGTGATGGCTTTAGTTTACCATGGTGAAGATGCTATCAAAAAGATGCGCAGAATCTGCGGCGCCACTAATCCGGAAGAGGCCGAATCTCAAACCATCCGGGGTGCCTATGGTAGAATTACCACCTCCGGCATCTACGAGAACGTAGTACACAGTTCTGCCAACATAGAAGAAGCTGAAAGGGAAATAAAGCTGTGGTTTGCCCCTGATGAAGTTGTTTTTCAGATATTTCCGGTAAAAGTTATTGAAATGAATATGAAGAAACTTGTCTGGAGTTAGGCTTGTTCCCTGCCACCGCATCATTTCTTCTGGGTTGTTGCCTTGACGTAATCATATTGAACATCCCAGCTTTTTACGAAATCATCAAGGATTAGTCCATGGAAGAAAGAACTCTATCCATTATTAAGCCTGACGGTGTTCAAAGGGGTCTTGTTGGCGAGGTGATAAAACGGTTTGAAAAGGCTGCTTTCAAGATCGTTGCCATGAAAATGGTATATCTGTCGAAAGAACAGGCAAATGAATTTTATGCTGTGCACAAAGGGCGGTCTTATTTTGAAGGATTAACAGATTTCATGTCTTCCGGCCCTTCAGTAGCAATTGCCCTTGAAGGACAAAATGTGATTTCCAGGTACCGTGAAATAATGGGGGCAACCGATCCAGGCCAAGCCGCAAAAGGCACCATCAGGAAAGCTTACGCTACGGATGGCCGGAAGAATGTGGTTCACGGATCTGACAGCCGGGAAACGGCTGCCTTCGAGATCAGTTTTTTCTTTAGCGCTTTTGAGTTGGTCTGCCCGTGATCAGCACACACTTTCAGATCCATGTGCCTTGCCGTGCCCATGCGTGTTAATCTCGACAATATTGCCATCGTGCTCCACCAGCCGCACTACCCCGAAAACATAGGCGCCTCCGCACGTGCTGCCCGCAATATGGGTATTAATCAGTTGGTAGTGGTAAATCCTGACAACTGTGATTTGACCCGGGTCCTTAAACTGGCCACGCACTTTGCCAGTGAGCTTGTAGAAAGGATGGAGGTGTTTGAAGATCTTGAAACGGCCTTGAGCTCTTTTCAATATGTTGTGGGCACGACAGCACGTATCGGAAGGAGACGACCTACTATATCCGGCCCCAGGAAACTAGCAGAAGAACTTGTTGCCATTTCTCAAAAAAACCGGATAGCCATTGTTTTTGGCCATGAGAGTTCCGGTCTCACAAATGCCGAATTAGGCCTTTGTCAGGCTGTGGTGACAATTCCCACCGCCGAGTTTTCGTCCCTGAACCTGGCTCAAGCTGTCATGCTCTTTTGCTATGAAATGTTTCTGGCAAGCAGGGAAGAAACTGAGAAGCTCGCCCCCAAGTTGGCCAATCGGCATGAACTTGAGGGAATGTACGAACAATTAAAAGAAACGTTTGTTAATATAAGCTTTATCAACCCTGAAAATCCGGACTATTGGATGCAACATGTCCGAAGGTTTTTTTCCAGGATCGAGATGCGAGCCCGAGATGTCAGGATGATCCGCGGCGTCTGTCGACAGATTGAGTGGTATGGGTCAAGAGGTCCCAAAAAGCCTAGCAAATAAGGATGCCGGCGGCAAAGCGTCCTGTCTTGCCCTTTTCTCCTCGGTGGGAAAAAAACTGATCGGTATTGTGAACGGTGCAGATGCTAGCCGGCTCAATATTTCTTTCGGGCAGGCCGGCGTGGATAAGCTGTTCTTGGTTGGCCTTCCACAAGTTGAAATACCCGCCATTTTGAGATTCCTTTGTAATGTAGCCCTCCTTTGTCCCCAATGTGTTTTCAACCTGGGCTATGACCTCGCGACCAACATGAAAACAACAAGGGCCTATAGAAGGCCCTATGCAGGCAATGATCTTTTCGGGCATTGAACCAAAGTCCTTTCTAAAGACCTCCACTGTCTTTTGTGCAATTGCGCCAAGAGTTCCCTTCCATCCGGCATGAACAACGCCGACCACCCGTTTTGACGGATCATACATAAGTATCGACGCACAATCTGCCAGCATGATCATAGGACAAATTCCGGGCACATTGGTTACCAGGGCGTCTGTTGAGTCAATTGCGCTAAGGTAATCACAAGCCCCTCTTCCCTTAAGTGAACGAGATAAAACCATTACATGGTTCCCATGAACCTGCTTGGCAGTTGTTATGCTGGTTAGAGGAATCTCCAGGGCCTCCGAAAGATGCTGCCGATTGTCAAGAACCGCTTTTGCATCGTCTAGTGTATTGAAAGACAGGTTCAAAGAATCCCAAGGTCGGCAGCTAGAACCTCCCCTGCGACTGGATATAAAGTGTTTGATTTCTCCATACCCCAGGAGGCTTTCAAAAAACCAAAGTGTTACTGAATGGGATTTTCTTTTAATCATTTACAGTCTTTACTACATTTTCGGGGAAATTCTAAAAAAAGTGCGGGTTATACGATTAATATAGACCATGGGGATGGAGAAGCTAGATCTCCGGCGGCGCTTGCATAAGCATTTCTGCAAGCGTCAGTCTTACTCTTGGCAGATTCCGAGCTTTTTCCCCCAGAAATTCCATCTCCAAATTGGCTAGATTCCAGTAGAAATCTGTCCTGTCCAGAACAGGCACGGTTGCTGATTCCGAATAAAGTTCCTGACACCTGAAACAGCCCGGAAAACTTAACTTTTTTCCATCAGGCCTGACAAAGTTGTTCGGGACCCCGTGCATGCGGCATATCATGAGCCTGTATTCATAAAGCCGGCAAAATCCGTTTTCATTTAAAGGGCACATGATTTGGGCTTTGACCCCTTCGGTCGTCAATGCTTTAGCTTCATCGACATAGTCTGTGGCCCTTTTTAAAAACTCTTGCTGTCTTTCATCGCTACACGACCTTATGCCTTCCCATAGATAGGCCCACTCGATATATGTATGGTGAAGAAAGTAACTTGTGCAGCAATTATCGGGACAACCCAGGCAAGAAAGGCCTAACTGGTTGGCTATACGGGCGTAAGCCCTTTCCATTTCTGAATACAGCAAGGAAAGCCGTTTGAAAATGATGGTATTTGATGATTTTTCTCGCATAATCACAGTTTCTATTTTATGAAAACCATATCATGATTATAAAAAAAGGGGAAGAAGCCTACATGCCTGTCAAGGTGCACAAAACCACTAATCTGTATAGCGGCAAGATACTTGATCTCTTTGTTGAAAGGGTAGCCCTTCCAAACGGGATGGTCAAGGACCGTGAAATCATCAGACATCCCGGCGCTGCGGCTATGGTGCCTTTGCTTGCAGATGGAAGAGTCGTTTTGATCAAACAATACCGTCATGCCGTAGGTGGATTCCTATGGGAGATCCCAGCAGGGACGTTAGAACCGCAAGAAGAGCCGATTGAATGTGCAAGGCGAGAGTTGGTAGAAGAGATCGGCTATGAGGCCGAAGAGATGGAGGAGTTGACCTGGATTTTTCCTGCACCCGGATATACGAACGAACAGATCCACATATTTCTTGCCACAGGTCTTAGGCCAACCAGTCAAGACCTCGACGATGACGAGGTCCTTGAAGTAGAAATCACCTCTTTTGAGACCGCCATGGAGATGATTAGAAAAGGCGAGATCCGAGATGCAAAGACCATAACCGGGCTCCTTTTGACACATCTCAAGAACCGCTCTGTTTCTATCCGAAGGAATCTCAAGTAGACGGGCTGAGAGAAGTCGGGGAGAGCTTGCAACAACCCTTGGCAAATATGGGGATGATCAGGAGGTGGCTAATCGACAAGAAGTCATGAGTCAAGAGCAGACGCAACCCCATCGGAGGTCACGAATTGTGGGAAGGGGGGAGAGGA
>CAYSBQ010000092.1:0-11441 GCA_964429315.1 uncultured Desulfobacterales bacterium | reverse complement strand
AGATTATTTGGCCTTGGCAGACGAGATCTTGGAAGAGCTCTAAATTTTACCCCCCTATTTCTCTCAGCTCTTTGCCCTGCCATTTTTTTGACATCCTGGTGTCTTGAAAATGACACCCTTATATCCAAAACCAAAACTACGGACTACCCACATCCCCTTTCCTTGCACCAATCCACACTCTTAGCGGCTATCTTCACCGTTCCGGCACGCTTTGTGCTTTCTTTTAAATATAGTCTTCCTGTAAATCTTTGTAAAAGGATAGGTATCATGAATATTAAATATATTGAAACGGCGTTGAAGAAAGAGTTAAACAGCATCGAAAAGAGATTAGACAGGACCCAAAGCGTTCATTCAGCAGCCTGGATCGGTACCGGACTGGGATTGGGTTTAATCCTTGCAACCATGACAAGTCAAATACCCATTCTTGTTGCAATGGCCGCTGGCGGAGTGCTTTTAAACATTGCAGCAACACAAATCATCTCACGAAAAAGGTAGTCTCCGCCGGCATTACCCACCAGTGTTGCATAAACCATGACGTTAAAAAGTCGAGGATACCGCAGACCCACAGATCGTGATGTAATGGCGGAGACATTCCCCTTGACTTATCCGGAAAACTACGCAAGCATTTAGCTGTTTGTAACGCTGATTAGATCGGATTACGCTGATTTACTGCTTGCAAGAAAAAATTTTACTCTTGGCCAATTTGTGGAATCTGCGGCATCCGTATAATCTGTGCTACTGCAAAACCAATAATAAACACTCGAGGAAAGGTGGCCAATACCATGTCAAAAGATGTTCTATTGATCACAGGCGGCTGCGGCTTTATTGGATCGAACTTTATCCATCACATAGCTGAAAGGCGACCCAAATGTAATATCATTAACCTGGACAAACTTACCTATTCGGGAAACCTTGATAACCTCAAGGGACTCAGCGACAGTTCTCGCTATCACTTTGTTCAAGGGGATATAAGAGATGAGAAACTGGTCTCTTCCATTCTTAGAGAAAACGGCGTGCAGGCCGTCATACATTTTGCCGCAGAATCCCATGTAGACAGGTCTATTTTGAATGCAAAAGAGTTTGTCCGAACAAATGTGGAAGGAACACATGTCCTGCTCGAAACAGCCACACACTACTGGCGAGAAAGACTCCCCAATGATCCATCCTTTCGATTTGTTCATATCTCAACAGACGAGGTTTACGGCACCTTGGGCCAGGATGGGCTTTTTTGTGAAAACAATCCCTTGAAGCCAAACTCCCCCTATTCGGCTACAAAGGCCGGGGCAGACCTTCTTGCACGCGCTTATTTTGAAACATATAACCTGCCTGTCTTGATTGTGCGGCCGTCAAATAACTACGGACCATACCAGTACCCTGAAAAATTCATCCCACTTATGATCACCAATCTGATGGAAAACCGCCGGGTGCCAATCTATGGCAAGGGGCTAAACGTACGAGACTGGATCTTTGTCACAGACACCTGCCGGGCTATTTATGCTATATTCGAAAAAGGTGAACCGGGACAGGCCTATAACGTGGGGGGAGAGTCGGAAAAACGCAATATTGACGTTGCCCAAGATCTCTTGCGCTTGTTAAGCAAGGACGAATCATCGCTTGAGTTCGTCACCGATCGGCCGGGACACGATTTGCGTTATGCCTTGGATAACACAAAGATCAGAACCGAACTCAAATGGGCGCCGGCCACTAAGTTCGAGAAAGGTATCAGTGAGACCGTAGCATGGTATCAAGCCAACGAGTGGTGGTGGAAACCACTGAAGGAAAGGCTTTCCAGGGAGAGCAAGGGATTTTGGAGCGGATCATGAAAGTCATAGTTGCAGGATCTCAAGGAATGCTGGCCCAGGATCTAATTCCGATCATTTCAACAGAACATGAAACGATTTCTTTGGCTGCAAATGAGCTTGACATTACAAATAAAGAACAAGTCTTCGATGTCGTCGGCGAAAGCAAAGCAGACCTTGTCATAAATTGTGCGGCCTACAGCCAGGTTGATCAAGCAGAAACGGAGATTAAGCAGGCATTTCGTGTAAATGCTTACGGCGTCCAGCAGTTGGCGCTCGCCTGCCGGCAACACGGATCCACGCTCTGCCACATCAGTACCGATTACGTATTCGATGGTACAAATAATGAGCCTTATCAACCCTTTGACCAACCTAATCCAATTAGTCGCTATGGCGAATCAAAGCTGGCTGGAGAAATATTCGTCCGGTCTATTCTCAACCGTTACTACCTAATCAGGACCAGTTCTTTGTACGGAAAGAATGGCAAGAACTTTGTCAATATAATCTTGCAACTGGCAGAAAAGGGAGACCCTCTCAAGGTTGTTTATGATCAGCAGATGTCTCCGACATGGACAGTAAATCTAGCCCAGGGGATCTTAAGATTGATCTCTACAGGCAATTTCGGGACTTATCACCTTACTGACAGGACCAATGGCGGCATTACATGGCACGAATTGGCCGGCCGGATCCTTGAAATAAAAGGAAGCCATGCCGAGATCGAGGCCATAACGACAGAACAATTCGCACGACCTGCAAAAAGACCTGCATACTCTGTGTTAGACACAAGCCTTTTTACTCTGTGCTCCGGCTACGAGCCCTTGCCGTGGCAAGAGTCTCTGAAGCGCTTCCTGGAAACCATCTAGTTAGATGCACTTTTTGTTCAACATATCTCCCCTTGTCAAACTTGCCCTGATATTTGTCCTAATTATTTTCTTGATAAGGCAAAAACTCTCTCTTGGCGCCGCCCTCACTATTGGCGCCATGATATTGGGATTGTGGTTTCACCTTTCGCCACTTAAGGTATGTGTCTCCGTAATCGACTCTCTTACCTCTAACGAGACAATCATACTCTTTCTCGTGATCACCTTGATCCTCGTCCTTAGCCATTCCCTAGAAACGAGCGGACAAATGAGACGCCTCTTGGAATCTTTTGAGGGCATTAGCCGAAACACCAGACTGAACTTGGCTCTTTTCCCGGCCATCATAGGTCTTCTTCCCATGCCCGGAGGCGCTGTTTTCTCCGCCCCCATAGTCCATGAAATAAGCAGAAAGGAGAGTCTTTCCGCCCGGCACAAGACGGTTATCAATTACTGGTTTCGCCACATATGGGAATTTTCCTGGCCACTCTATCCGGGCGTCATCCTTACATGCGCACTTTCTGGTATTGACCTTGGAACTTTCATACTGATTCAATTTCCGTTGACCCCGTTGATGGCCTGCATTGGATATTTCACACTGTTAAGATCGGTCCCTATCCAAAAGAAGTCCGTGCCAAGGTCTCTTGTCGGAAATCGACGAAAATTTCTCGTAGAACTCCTTCCAATACTAATAGT
This sequence comes from uncultured Desulfobacterales bacterium, assembly GCA_964429315.1. Lineage (GTDB taxonomy): Bacteria > Desulfobacterota > Desulfobacteria > Desulfobacterales. The sequence goes on along the minus strand of CAYSBQ010000092.1, from coordinate 8,089 downwards.
CATCGGTGGGACCATTTTTTTTGGAACTGTTATCTATCTTATAGGAAATGTATGGGCGCCATTTAAGGGAGTAAGAAAGGAAATTTCCCTGATCACGGCCCTTATCACAAGTGTATTTTGGGTATGGCAATACAACCGAATGACCGTTATGGACATAAAAGCCATATTCCTCAACAAATCTCTACTTTCCATGCTCTTTATGATCGCAGGCATTATGATCTTCCAGGGTATCTTAAAAGACAGCCACGCAGTATCAGAAATCAGTCGGAGCCTGACTTCCGCCAAAGTGCCGATTATCCTTGTGATCGTGATACTGCCACTTTTGGTTGGAATCGTTACAGGAATCAGCGTTGCCTTTGTGGGTGCAACATTTCCCATCATCTTTTCTCTGATAGCAAACACTCCCATGGCCGATCAACTCCATGCCTATACCGTATTGGCATTTTGTTCAGGCTATCTCGGAGTGCTCCTTTCCCCCCTTCATGTCTGCCTTGTTTTAACCTGTGAATATTTCCACACGACATTGATGCAAACATATAGAAGGCTTTTGTTCCCATGCTCAGTGCTTGCCGCCGGTGCACTGTTGTCATTTTGGATAAACAGTTTGATCTGAGGGCTCTTCGCAAAATAAGTGTCTCAAGCTTGCAAAGGATTTTGGATTGTTGTATTAGCATTCGCGTATATCTCAATTGCTTTCTTTTATATGACTACAAATTGCGTAGATTGGAAAGGGCCTCAATGAAAAACGTTGCATCGGAAAAACAACCAAAGCCTTCTCATTTAAAAAAAACGATTAAGACCACCCAATCGGTACATAACCCACGGCCCGATTATTCACGACCTGTCCTGGAATTATCGGCAGAGGCCAAGGAAAGGATTTTGGCCAGGTTGGAGTTTCTTTACGGCACGACAGTGGCAACTGCCTATATAGGGGAACTGGAACGGATACTTATGGCTTACTACGCGCATAAGACTGAGGAAATAATCGAAAGAGACAAGGATTTTGACGCTTCAGAACGTTTCACTGAAAAGGACGTAATCCTTATCACCTATGGAGATCTTCTGTACGGCAAGGAGCGCTCCCCCTTGGCAACTCTTGCCAAGTTCTGCGACACTTATCTGGAAGGAACGATAAATACGCTGCATATACTACCATTTTTCCCGTATTCTTCCGACAGGGGATTTGCTGTCGTCGATTTTGAAACGGTTGATCCAAATCTGGGATCGTGGGAAGACATAGAAGACCTGGAGGGACGATATCAGCTCATGTTTGATGGAGTAATAAACCACATTTCGTCAAGAAGCCGCTGGTTCCAGGAGTTCTTAAACGGCAACCCCTATTACAAACACTTTTTTATCACCTTTGACTCCCCTGATGAGCTAACCGAAGAACAACGCAGCATGATCTTTCGACCCCGAACCTCTGATATCCTTACAGAGTTTTACACAATCAACGGCAAGAAATATGTTTGGACTACCTTTTCCGAAGATCAGATAGACTTGAATTTCAAAAATCCTGATGTCCTGATGCGGACCATCGAGATACTCCTTGCCTATGTCCGCCACGGTGCAGACATCATTCGCCTCGATGCCGTTACCTACTTGTGGTGCCAACCCGGAACACATTGTGTACACTTGGAGCAAACACATGAGATCGTAAAGCTCTTCCGTGACATCTTGAATATAATTGCCCCTACTATCACTGTAATTACTGAAACTAATGTCCCACACAAGGAAAACATCTCCTATTTCGGAAATGGTCACGATGAAGCACAGATGGTATATAACTTTGCCTTGCCTCCCCTTGTCCTTCATACCTTATACACCGGCGATGCTACAGCCCTTTCAAAATGGGCTGTCGAGCTTGATACACCTTCAGATACCACTACTTTTTTTAACTTTCTAGACTCCCACGACGGAATTGGGATTCTAGGAGTACGAGATATCCTAAGCAAGGAAGATGTTGATTCCATCATCCAAAAGGCAACGGAACATGGCGGGTTTATATCGTATAAGACGACCGAAGACGGTACTGAACAACCATACGAGATCAACGAGACATGGTTTAGCGCCCTCGATGATCAAGCAAGTGATGAAGATATTGCCTTCCAGGTAAAAAGATTTGTTGCTTCCAGAGTCATTGCACTGGTCCTTCCGGGAGTTCCTGGAATATACCTTCATGGATTAATCGGCACCCCCAATGACGTTGCTGCGGTTTTGTCGAGCAAATCAAAACGCGATATCAACCGTACTGTTATCGATGCTAACGCTATCACCGAGGCATTAGAAGACCCTCTTTCCAAGATCTCCCGTATTAACAGGGAACTGGGAAGACTCATTACGATCAGGACAAATCAGAGGGCATTCCACCCCAATGCACCACATCAGGTTTTAATGATCTCTCCTAATGTCTTCAGTATCCTAAGAATATCTACTGAAGGAGATCAGCGCATATTGGCCCTCACCAACGTAACCGACAAGGTCTGCCACCTTGAAGTCGCCCTTTCCGACCTTCAAACAAAGGAGATGCGCTGGTATGATCTTGTAAGTGAAATGGAGTGGGTAGCCGAGGATGATCGACTCTACATTACTTTGCAACCCTACGATGTTGTCTGGCTTGAATCACTGAACGAGTAAAGTTACTTCATCGCATCGAAAAATGCATAGATCCCTTCTTTAGAACTGTCAAGATACGCCTTCATCTGCTCCAGATCTTCTTTCTCCATTCCTAAAGTTTGAAGATCGGCTTGCCGTATCTCTTTAAGACATGGAAGTTCGTCTATCTTTGAAAAAACCTTTTTTCTAAGCTCAATCTTATCCATATGCTCCACCTCTTATGTTGAATGATACTTTGACTAGCTGTTCCTCACTGCCCGCTCTTTACTCTTTTAATAAGTTCTAAAAATTTGCTTCCATATTTTCTCATAGTCACCTCACCTACCCCGACAATGTCCATGAGTTCTTCACGGGTTTTAGGAAGTTTTGACGCCATTTCCTGCAGCGTTCGATCCTGAAAGATACAATAGGCCGGTAAGCCTTCCTCTCTAGCAAGCTCCAGGCGCAGGCTCCTGAATCTGTCGAAAACATCTCTTTGCAGTCTGAATTTTGCGGGCCTTTGTCTCGGAATTTCACAGACCTCCTTTTCGACACCGGAAAGATGGATTACATCTGTTCCTTTCATTACACTTTGACCGTAACCGGTAAGCTCCAAGACAGCATATATTCTTTCTCCCATTGTAGTTCGACGAGATGCGACACATCCCTTTGAGATGAGTTCTCTTATCCACTCTTGAATCTGGTCCTGTGTAAATGCGGAAAGCAGTCCATAAGTAGACAAACGTTGAAGTTCGAACTGAAAAACCATTCGATCTTTAGAACCGGTAAGGACCTTGGCGGCCATAGACTGACCAAAACGCCCATTCAGGCGAGCGATACCGCTTAGTATCTTAACAGCCAACACAGGCTCACTTTGAGATAAATCCAGGTCATTTTCACTGCCATCCCTGCACCTATCACAAGCCATGCACAAACCATCTTTTACTTGTTCTCCAAAGTAACGCAGCAATATAGCCCTTCGACAGTTCTTGCTGCCCGCATAGGCCATAACTTGATCCAATTTTTCCAGCTCATAAGCCTTGCGAAGCTGAAGGGCCTCAAAATCTATCTTTACCTTAGAAGAATCAATGCGTTGGCAAACCCGCAGACCACGCCCGCGAAAGGCAGGAATATAAGTTGCCTTAGGTGATGCCCCAATCTCGGCCAGTTGTTTTCTCAACGCTTCGGAAGACATATCAGAGCGCACAGCAAGATCATCACAGAGAAACTGCACTCCGTCAATGAGTTGCTGTTCATCGTAAAGATGTTGTAAGGTGAGTATGAGGTTACGTTTGTTTTTTGCCCTGGGCGAAAGGGTTGTCAGAAACTCCTGTGGAGTAACATGGAGGAATAACTCCGCGCGGTTATCATATCGGTTAAGTCTTTGAATAACACCGGCATCTTCCAAGATCTTGACACAAGAAGCCACAGCCAGTTCAGAAAACCTTTCCGAACACATCCCGGCTATCTCACGATATGTAAGCCAAACGAGATCCTCAGGACGCTTTTTTAACACCTTGTATATAGAAAATATTGCCTTACGCGCCGGGTAGCGTGCTTCTATGAAAAATTCCTGCAACCTTCTGTCGGAAGGATTGTATAAAAGCAAGCAGGTGGCAGGCTCCCCATCCCGGCCGGCCCGTCCACCTTCTTGGTAGTAGGCCTCCATGGTTCCAGGAAAGGCATGATGAATTACCATACGGATATCCGACCGGTCGATACCCATCCCAAACGCGTTTGTGGCTACTACTAGATCACTACGACCCTCCATGAAACGCTCCTGGACACTGGTCCTTTCCGCCTCTTCAAGGCCGGCATGATAGGCCTCCGCCTTTATATTCCGGTGTCCCAATTTGGAAACAATGCTCTCTGCCTTTTTTCTCGTCCCAGTATAAATAATGGTTGCCCCGGAAAACCGCTTCAAACGTTCAGACATTACTCCCTGTTTTTCCTTCTCATTATTTGTCTGAATAACCTCCCAGAACAAATTGCGACGATCAAAACCTGTGATGAACTGCTCCGGCGATCGAAGCCCCAACTGCTTAATGATATCACTTCGCACCAGCTCGGTGGCCGTGGCTGTAAGCGCTATCACTTGTGGGCTGCCCAAGCGCTCCAAGGCCTGTCGGATCTTAAGGTAAGCAGGTCTGAAATCATGGCCCCACTGTGAAATACAATGGGCCTCATCCACAGCCACCATAGAAACCTTGTTCCTCTTTAAGGTGTCAATAAAATAACGGTTTCTTAGCCTCTCCGGAGCTACATATGCCAATTTCACTTTCCCCGATGCAATATCGGCAAGCGCCTCATCCTGTTGCTTGAGTTTCATCAGGCTGTGAATGGCTATTACAGGTAAATCAAGGACCCGCAAAGAATCAACCTGATCCTTCATTAGGGCAATCAAAGGGGAGATAACAAGGGTTGTGCCACTGCGAAGAAAAGCAGGGACCTGATAGCAAAGAGACTTTCCTCCACCCGTCGGCATTATTATAAGGGAATCTTCTCCAGCTAGTATTGACTCTAGAATCTCTCTTTGGCCGGACCTGAAGCCCTGAAAACCGAATACTCGTTTTATGAAGGATAATGCCCGTACTATCGGTTTATCTTGAAAATCGGGAGTGGTTATCGGCATACCTTACCCGCTCCTTTTATCGAGTTTACCCCCACCTTTTGAATTCTTTGGCTTGTTCCCATTTTATGTCTACGGACATTCGGAACGTATACCCGCTACGTCGTCCTTCCGGACAACATGGAGATGTATCTTTTCGTCCTTCCCGCTGAATTGTTCGAATATCTCTTTTGAAAGAAGATCGACGCTTTCAACATGATCGGTTGCCAAAACACAACGAAACCTGTTCATCCCCTTTTGGTCTCGTTCCGTCTTGCCGGCAGCAAGCATCTTCAGCAAACTGGTCCTTACAAGAGAAAGATCATCTGTTTCTAATATAAAAATCAGCAACCGACCTCCTATTGCAATACGTCGCGTATACGGCTCTTTGCCGCTATCACTAGCGCTACACTCGATCACGTTAAAAACCTCTTCCGGACAATCACACCCCAGGATCTTGCGGGCAAACCTTTTGATATTTTCGTTTCCAGACATATTACCCCCTTTCTTAAAGTAATCCTAATATAGCCACAAAAAAGCCCCGAATCCAATCAAACCCAATCTTTCTCTTTATAGGTTAGAAGGGCGCTGGAACACGAGGCTTTTTCGCTTATATCACGTCAGTGCAAAAAAAAGTCAATAAAAAAACCAGGAGGAATGTTCTTATCAGATCATTCCCCCCCTCGTCACCACATACAGAAGAACGGATAATCTAAATATTGCGTACACTTAACCTTCATTCCTGAACTCGATCAGCAGGACTTGCACAGGCACTCTTAGAAGAGACTGTTTGAACACTCCAATTCGTTTGGCCCGATACCTTTTCATGTTTTTTCTGATGTGCTCCTTCAAAAACTGATTCACCCGATTCGGAACATACACGAGAAAAAACCTGCCGCTCCGGCTGCCGCCCTCCTCGATTTGTCTAACCACCTGTTCGGCCTCACCCGCCAGTTTACCTGGACGTTTCAGAGGGGTCACCAGGTCCTGATGGGCCAGGTGGAGTGCATTGCCTGGCGGATATGAAAAAAAGGTCAATTGCGATTTACTGTCTCTCAAGTAGTATTCAAGCGAAGCCCTGGTTAAAGAGGTGCATAAAATAGCATCTCCTCGCTCCAGATTCAGCCCGATCCCTGTGGCGATCTCCCTGTCTCCATGGATGGGATTGCTTTTATAGAACTCATCCAAAGTTTTGAGTGAAAACAGCACAAGGACCACTAACAAAACGCCTTGGAGATGTGAAGGTCTCACGTTGTCGATGCCGACGCCAAGGAGGAGGCAGAATGCTGGGAAGACAAGCTGGTCGCAACGCCCAGCAAGGTAGACCGGCGAAAATATCATGGAATAGACCCCTACCGCGATCAGGGGAACCAGGCCGTATGAAACAAGCCAGACAACCATCATGGTCTCAGTTGTCGATTCCTTCCTTCTCCTGACAAGAGGCGTCAATGCAACCAGCAAGAGTGCAGCACAAATCAATACCGGCGCCATAGGCGCCCAGGTGACAGCATTCAAGGGAACATAGGGAGGCTGGTCACCCCCAGGCGAAAAGGACTGCAAGGTCCTCATAAGTGACCCCCAGAAACCGTACATGTCCCAGAAACCTCTCATCCAGCCATGATATGAACTCTCTGCTTTGTCGCCAAATCGCCTTATAAGAATCGGCAACCATACAGGCAGTTTCAACCCTGCGTAACCTATGATTGCAGCACCTAACAGAACTTTTGTCCGGACAGGTCCATAGCAAAGCACTATCAGTGCCTGGGCAGGCAGCAGCAAAAAACCGTAATGGTGCGTGAAGATACAGGCCACCGTAAAGACAACGTACCAGCATAATCGACTGACAGTGCCCTTCTGGATGAAACGCAACAGGAAATACATTGACAGAAGGCTCGTGAGCGGCAGAAGGGTGTACATTCTCACCTGCTGAGAGTACATTACCTGAATTGGAGCCACGGATGAAATCATCGCGGCAAATATGCCAACCCGGAGAGTAAACAGGTTTTTACCGATAAAGAAAAGCGCTATGGCCAACAAGACTCCAAAGACCGCCGAAAGAGAGCGCACAGCAGTCTCTGTCTGACCGAAAAGTCCCATCCAGTAGTGCAGCATGAAATAGTAAAGGGGCGGGCTTGCATCGTGCTTCAGGTCATTGACTACTCCTGACAGGTCCTTAACGGAGGTCAGGACGGTGTTGGACTCATCGACCCACATGTCATGTACGTCGATGTGATACAGCCTGACAAATGCAGACAACACGATGAGCGCAATGACAAAGACAAGGCTAAAATATCTTCCGGCAATGGCTACCTTCAATTCGTTCCAGGACATCTCCCTCACCCCGGCCCTATCCCATCAAGGGAGAGGGGGTGTTAGACTTTTTCCATAGACATCATAACATATCGTAAAATGACGAGACGTATTTGAGTTTTGCGAATTCTTCCGAAGCTCTTTTCTTGTCAATATTCTTAAATATTCTGACTAGCTTTTGCCTGACATATCTTTGGCCGGAATTGATTGCAAGTGACTTTTCATATGCGTGTATTGCCCTCCTTATCTTCTTGTCTTGTAACATTATATCGCCAATGAGGGCATATTTTTGGGCAGCGGCAAAAGAGTCTTCAGAAATTCTATCGAGATAGTAAACAGCTTTTTTAATACCTTCTTTCTTGTAATACTTCCCTGCTAGGGATAAATTTGCAAAGGCGGAATAGGACTTGTTCATCCGGGATGATTCTTCCCAGTATTTTATGGCCTCATCTTTCAATCCCTTTGAGTCAAGAATGATGGCATGGGTGTTGTAATAAGCAGTCATGTCGTCAGTCCCGCGGATGGGGAGTATTGCTACAAGAAAAAAGCCTCCGGCTACTATGCAGTAGGCAAGAA
>CAYSBQ010000091.1:3109-11451 GCA_964429315.1 uncultured Desulfobacterales bacterium | reverse complement strand
AGGCTTGATAGGCTCCATGAAACTCAAAGGTCTCGTATCCTTTTCGAACGCGCCTTACCAGTTTTTGAAGACAGTGAAGGGCATACCGGTCAATCTCAAACATATCAGAATATACGACAACATCGGCCTCTGGATCAAAATCGCCAACATTCCCAAGGATGAAACGGCATGTATTTCGAATCCTCCGGTAAACATCTGCAAGCTGTTTGAGGATCTTATCAGAAACCCTCACATCATCCTGATAATTTGAGGCCGCAACCCACAGCCGCAGGATTTCCGCCCCGTGTTGCTTAATAATCTCATCAGGGGCAACCACATTCCCCTTTGACTTGGACATCTTCTCGCCCTTGCCGTCTACAACAAAACCATGAGTAAGCACACTCTTGTATGGGGCTTTCCCGCGGGTGCCTACTGCGGTTAGAAGCGAACTGTGAAACCAGCCCCTGTGCTGATCACTGCCTTCCAAATACATGTCAGCCGGCCACTTTAGATAATCCCTTCTTTCAAGGACTGCCGTGTGGCTCACGCCGGAATCAAACCATACATCCAAGATGTCCATTTCTTTTGTAAACGTTTCTCCCCGGCATTGCGGGCACCTCGTTCCTTCCGGCAGAAGGTCACAAGTGTCTGCCTCAAACCAGATATCGGCCCCATACTTTTCAAATAACCTAGCTACATGCTCGATGATCTCTTTTGTAACAAGCCATGCTCCGCACTTCCGGCAGTAAAAGGCTACTATGGGAACGCCCCAGGTACGCTGGCGAGAAATACACCAATCCGGACGGTTTTCAATCATCCCGTATATACGGTCTCTGCCCCAAGTCGGGAACCACTCGACTTCATCAATACAACCTAAGGCCTTTTCTCTAAGTCCCGTCTTTTCCATAGAAATAAACCACTGTTCAGTAGCCCTAAAGATCACCGGCTTCTTGCACCGCCAGCAATGCGGATAGGAGTGTTCCATTTCAAATTTGCCAACGAGCATTCCTAACTCCACGAGCTTTTCAATAACGGCGCTATTGGCATCAAAAACAAAACTGCCGGCAAAAAACTCTACATCCTGCTCAAAACACCCATCTCTATCTACCGGCGAATAAATATCAAGTCCGTACGCCAGCCCCACCTCATAATCCTCTCGTCCGTGCCCCGGCGCCGTATGCACACACCCCGTCCCCGCATCTAGTGTCACATGTGCCGCCAAGACGATTTGTGACTTACGATCATAAAAGGGATGGCGGCAGTTCTTTCCTTCCAATCTCTTGGGGTCAATTTGGGTCAATATCTCGTAGTCCTCAATCCCAAGGGCCTCCATAGAATTTTCCAAAAGACCCTGTGCCAAGATATAAATCTCCTCGCCGACCTCAACTGCTACATATTCAAGATCAGGGTGCAAGGCAACAGCAAGATTGGCAGGAAGCGTCCACGGAGTTGTAGTCCATATAACCAAACAACACTTCCGGCCATCCAATGAAGGAAATTCGGTTCCCAAATCGGACGAAAAAGGAAACTTGACATAAATTGATGGAGAACTCTCATCTTCGTACTCAACCTCTGCTTCCGCCAGGGCTGTCTTACACGTACTACACCAGTATATCGGCTTCTTGCTCTTAACGAGGCTTCCATCGAGAGCAAATTTTCCAAATTCCCGCACTATAGTGGCTACATAGCCGTGGCTCATGCTAAGATATGGATTATCCCATTCTCCCATCACACCAAGCCTTTTAAATTCTTCCTTCTGAATTTTGATATATTTCTCAGCATAAGCTCGACATCTCTTACGTATCTGGGTCTGATTCATCTCGTTCTTTTTCTTACCCAGCTCATGGTCCACATGATGCTCTATAGGAAGTCCATGGCAATCCCAGCCCGGCACATAAGGTGCGTCAAATCCATCCATCTGACGGGACCTAATGATCATATCCTTTAAGATCTTGTTCATCGCAGTGCCGATATGGATATGCCCGTTGGCGTAAGGTGGACCGTCGTGCAGTATGAAAGGCGGTTTGTTGCTCGAGGCCTTGCGAAGCTCCTCATAAAGCCCTGCGGTTTCCCATTGCTTTAGCATCTCAGGCTCTCGTTTGGAAAGATTTGCCTTCATCGGGAAGGCTGTCTTAGGAAGGTTCAGGGTCGCTTTGTAGTCCATAATCATGCTCCATACTAGTAATTAAATTACTTGCAAGATGCAAATATCACAAGACCCAGTCATGTCAAGAAAACTGTTGGCCCACCCTATATACATCCCCCCCAAAAAGATCACAAAAAAGCCCCCATGCCGCTTACATGGAGGCTCTTTTAATACTCACCGGATATCCGAGTGACAAGGTGGTCTTGTTACATCATACCACCCATGCCACCGCCCATGCCACCCATGCCACCCATGCCACCGCCCATGCCACCGCCTGGCATAGCAGACGCATCCTTGTTTTCAGGCTTCTCAGCTATCATGGCCTCAGTGGTAAGTAACAAACCTGCTACACTTGCAGCATTCTGCAATGCATAGCGCACCACCTTGGTTGGATCTAAAACCCCGGCCGCAAGAAGGTCTTCATATTTTGCCGTTTCGGCATTAAAACCGATAGCACCTTTTTCTTCTTTGACCTTTGCAACAACAACGGAGCCTTCGTGACCAGCGTTTTCCACTATCTGGCGCAGCGGCTCTTCCAGGGCACGTTGTATGATCTTTATGCCAAGTCTTTGGTCGGCCTTGATCTTGACCTTATCCAAAGCAGGAATACACCGTACTAGGGCTACGCCGCCGCCGGCCACAACACCTTCTTCCACAGCAGCGCGCGTGGCGTTTAGAGCATCCTCAACACGGGCCTTTCTTTCTTTCATCTCAGGCTCGGTAGCAGCGCCAACATTAATAACCGCCACACCACCAATCAGCTTGGCAAGGCGCTCCTGGAGTTTTTCCCGATCATAGTCAGAAGTTGTCTCATCTATCTGGGCCCTGATCTGACGGACACGACCTTCAAGATCCTTGCGAGAGCCAGCGCCATCTATAATAGTAGTATTATCTTTGTCCATGGTAATACGCTTTGCCGAACCAAGGTCGGAAAGCGTTAAGTTTTCCAATTTTGTCCCCAGGTCCTCTGAGATTACTTGTCCACCAACCAGGCAGGCAATATCTTCCAGCATCGCCTTACGGCGATCTCCAAACCCTGGGGCCTTAACGGCAGCACAGTTGAGTGTGCCCCGAAGTCTGTTCACCACCAACGTGGCCAAGGCCTCCCCTTCTATGTCCTCGGCAATAATCACAAGCGGTTTCCCCATCTTTGCAACCTGCTCTAAAAGGGGCACAAGGTCCTTCATCACGCTTATCTTCTTCTCGTGAATCAGGATGTATGGATCCTGAAGTGAAGCCACCATCTTTTCAGTATCTGTCACAAAATAAGGAGACAAATAACCACGATCAAACTGCATACCTTCCACAACCTCAAGTGTGGTATCCATGCTCTTTGCCTCTTCTACCGTGATGACACCCTCTTTGCCAACCTTGTTCATGGCCTCTGCAATAATGTTTCCGATAGTCTCATCATTGTTCGCCGAGATGCTGCCAACCTGAGCAATTTCCTTTTGATCCTTTGTGCTCTTGCTCATTTTTTCCAACTCCGAGACAACTACCTGCACGGCCTTCTCAATACCACGCTTTATGGCCATGGGATTGTTACCGGCTGCCACTAGCTTCTGGCCCTCTCTGTATATGGCCTGGGCTAGAACAGTCGCCGTTGTTGTACCATCACCTGCGACATCGGACGTCTTACTGGCTACCTCTTTTACCATCTGAGCGCCCATGTTTTCAAATTTGTCCTCTAGTTCTATCTCCTTGGCCACTGTCACACCGTCCTTTGTCACAGTGGGGGCGCCCCAGGATTTATCAATGATCACATTTCTGCCCTTGGGACCCAGGGTAACCTTGACCGCATTGGCCAACGTATTAATCCCTCTCATCATTGCTTCCCGTGCTTTGACATCATACTTAATCTCTTTTGCAGCCATATTATTATATCCTCCTTAACTCTTCTGTTTCCTGGACAACATTAACAATCATTGTCTTACACCAGGCTTATACCTTACCCTAATAAGTACACTAGGCGCTATTTTTCAATAACGCCTAGCACATCATCTTCGCGCATGATGAGATATTCTTCACCATCTATCTTGACATCGGTCCCACCATATTTGCTGAATAATATATGGTCACCCTTTTTCACATCGAGGGGCAATATTTTGCCACTTTCCGATAGTTTTCCCTTCCCAACTCCCTTAACCAAGCCTTCAGCTGGTTTCTCTTTAGCCGAATCCGGAATGATAATTCCCCCCTTGGTCTTTTCTTCACCTTCAAGGCGTTTTACAAGTATCCGGTCTTGTAAAGGTCTAATTTTCATAATAATCAATCTCCTTCTTGCTAGATTTTTAACTGTGTTTACCACATATTACTGTGCCCCAATCTGGGTTATTTACAAACTATGATCCAATGACACCTCCTTTCGTAAAAATAAAGATCATATAACGATTTAGATGTAGAACAAATTCGATCAGCTAGTTTCAGCCTCTTTTTTTGAACAAGTGGATTTCGATTCCGTCTTCTCACCTTTATTTTTTGACTTTGATACCGTGTCAGTCTTTTCCTTTTTGGAAGACGACTTGTCTGCAGCAGACTTATTGCCGTAATCAGTCGCATACCAACCCGTCCCCATTAGACGAAATGAGCTTTGCGAAATGCACTTGTTCAGCTTGCCTGAACACTGCTTACACTTCTTTAATGCAGGTTCAGAAAACTTTTGATAAGCCTCTACAACTCTGCCACACTTCATGCACTCATATTCGTAAATAGGCATTCCAAACGACCTCCTATCGTGAGACTGGTGTAAAAATAAGAAACAAACGCGATTTGTCAAGTAATAAAATCATCCGGATTTCATGTCACGCACTTTGTCCAGGCACCCTTCCCATGCCGCATAGAAGGTAAAGACCTCTTCAATGCCCTTAACTCGCCCTCCGCTCAAAACAGACCGTGTTATTTCGTGTACCCGCGATTCTTCTTCAAGCTTTTCGTCCACAGAGGCCTCAAAGGCCTGCAAGAACTTGATGAACCGAATTACATGGACCAGCTCATGACACACAATATAAAGGATAAAGGGAAATAAACGAAGCTCCTCGAACTTATTTAGCGTCAACAAAATATTATGATCCTGAAGACATATTTTATAGAAGTCATAACTGGAAGACCCCAATGACGTCTCCACTCTACGGCCCTCGTACCTTACGATTTGTGCAAATGGTCCATGTACAATCTCTGCCGGCAGAAGATCTGCAACCGTCTTCACATCATAACGCTGAGCAGACCACCCTGCAAATGACATCTTATAAGCGTTACTCGTCAACTCTTCCCCCACTTCAACAGCATCGTTGACAACCAATAAATCTTCCCTGCTAAACTTATGCAATGCCTTCATCACTCCGGCCCACACTTTGGGGTTCGTCACAAAATAAGTGTCTCAAGTCTGACGGCTTCGTAGAAAATTGCGAAAGATTTTGCGTTATATTCAAGGCACTCGGCCAGGAGCATACCGAGGTATGTGATCAACCGAGCAACGCAAAAGACGTCCCAAAAGATAAGCAATATGTGAGGGTTATTGAGATACGAGCCGTTAGTATATATTCATCGACTTTGGCAACGGTGTTGTTACAATAGCCCAGTGCTTGGTTTTTATTAAGATACCTTGTCCCCCTTTCCTTTCAAAACAGAGAAAAAGCTGGACACGGGTCTCACCATATATTATAAGGTGTTTCTTTACACGCGCCTAGGAAGGTAAATTCACAAGGATTGGAGGTGATGCAGTGGGAAGCGTCGTCAAAAAACGGAAGAAAAAGATGCGCAAACATAAACACAGAAAGCTATTGGCTCGAACACGTCACCAGAGAAGGAAGAAATAATGTATATGATCTCTCGTGCATCTTCATCTAAAAAGGCATCGCCAAAAGACAAAGACGGTGCCTTTTTGCTTTATCCTACATGGCTGAACTCCCCCGCCCTCCTTGCCAACCGTTAACCGGCTCCGGATCTATTCAAAAAACAGTGACCCTGAAGGATTGAATACGGTCCTACTTGTATTCCCCCGTATAGCTTTTCAGGTACTTAAAAAACTCCGAGTCCGTGGAAAGGACCAAAGAACTTTCTTTGTCAAGTGTTTCTTTGTATATATCAAGAGTCTTCGTGAAAGAGTAGAAATCGGGAGACAAACCGTAAGCATCGGCATATATTTTAGTGGCCTTGGCATCTGCTTTACCCTTGATTTCCTGGGCCTTTTTATAGGCCTCTGAAGTAATCTTCTTTAATTCCCTTTCCTTGTCTCCCTTTATCTCCCGGCCCTGACCCTGGCCCTCCGAACGGAATTTCTCGGCAATCTGATTTCGTTCGGCAATCATCCGGTCATAGACAGACTGTTGCACCTCTTTCACATAGTTGATCCGCTTGATCTTGACATCAACTATCTCAATACCAAAATTGGCAAGTTTTAGTTTAATTTCCTGCTTAATGCGATTCGTTATTTTCTCCCTGCCTACCTTGACGGTAGCCATCTTCCGTTGTTGATAGTCCTGCTCCCCCCCCCAGTCAAAGGTATTTAAGTCCCGATTTGTCCTTCTCACTGTTTCAAAAAGTGGATAGGAGGTAATGAGGTTTCTAACCGCCGCATCAACGATATCATCGAGGCGGCTTAATGCACCGGTCGTGTTATTTACCGTTTGATAGAATTTCAGAGGATCTACTATCTTCCAGCGAGCGAAGGTATCCACCCACAAGAAGGTCTTATCCTCAGTTGGAATTTGTCCTTTTTCTCCATCCCATTCCAGCAAATTCTTCGGGAAATAATGGGTATCCTGTATCAAGGGAATCTTGAAATAAAGACCCGGCTCCTTTAAGGGTTCGCCGACTACCTTGCCAAACTGAGTCACTATCACCTGCTCAGTCTCATCCACTGTGTATACACCCCCAGAAACTGCAAGGAAGGCAACTATAACCAATGCAATTATAATCCCTCTATATCTCATCTCTCCGCCTTTTGCCCTTCTTTGCCAAGATTCAGTAGTGGCAGCACATTCTTTTGGTCTGAATCAATGATATATTTCTTGCCCACTTTAGGAAAGAATTCGTTAAGCGCTTCCAGGTAGAGCCGCCTGCGAGTAACATCCTTCGCCTTGGCATATTCTTTATACTGAGCCTCAAACCTGGAGGCATCACCCTGCGCCCGATTTACCCTATCCAGCGCATACCCCTCAGCAGCCTTTACCGTCCTTTTCGCCTGACCTTTGGCCGCCGGAACGGCCTTGTTGTATTCTTCTTTTGCCTGGTAGATGATGCGCTCTTTCTCCTGAATCGCCTGATTAACATCGTTGAAAGAGGGTTGCACCGGTTCCGGCACATTCGTCTTTTTCATCTCTATAGTAGAAACATACAGCCCCGTATCAGCCTCATCCAGTTCCTTTTGCAACAACCCGCGAGTCTCGTCGGCGATTTCTTTCCTCGCACTGATCACCTCATTAATGCTCCGGTCTCCTACAACTAGACGCATTGTAGACTCCGATAAATCCCGCAACGTTGCTCTCACATTGTGAACCTTAAATAGGTATTTATAAGGATCCATTATCCGATATTGCACTATCCACGGCACTACAGCTACATTCAAATCACCTGTAAGCATTAGAGATTCGTCGTCATAAGCCCTATCTGAAGCATATTCGGTACGAACCCCGGCGCGAAGTGTCCGAAAACCGAATTCTTCCTTGTAAACAAAGCGAACCCTTACTTTGGTCACCCTCTCAAGGCCCCGAGGCAATTTGAAGTGGAGACCCGGTTCAACCTTGCGCACATACTTTCCAAACCGCTGAACCACGCCTACTTCATCTACGGCTACTGTAAAAAAAGCCGAACTGCCCAGATAAACCGCGGCAATGATCAAGACAATGCCCCATGCCCCCGGCTTGTTGAATTGCTTGAATTTCTGGATCACTTCATCCACATTAGGGCCACCTCCCCCACCAGGTCTTTGCTGCTTTTGCTTCAACTTATCCCAATCCCAGGCCATTGACCGCTCCTTTTAAAAGCTTTCCGCTTGTAAAGAAAAAATGGAAACCAAATGTGATTCGGAGTGTAGGTCACTAACCACACTCGGTCAAGGTAAAAACACATGAGATTTCTTAAACGTTCATATTCCTTGACATCCACTACAGCAGTCAAGTAGAGACATAAAAATGCGTTTAAGGAAGAAAATGGAAAAACCAGCCCCTCTTAGGGCTATCCTGACACAAGCCCTGAGGCATTCCAATATTGATGTTGA
>CAYSBQ010000091.1:0-3009 GCA_964429315.1 uncultured Desulfobacterales bacterium | reverse complement strand
GGATTGCAAACCATCATCTCCCGAGCTTCCTCTGTAAAGCTACCATCCTTATTGTGAACTATAAGGGTCGGCATGATACTTACCCCGCCAGGATTACCATCTTTCCGTGCCTCCGCCAGAATCAATTCGGCGTCTGAATCATGTTTCGAATGAATCAATCTCAGCTTTTTAGGCTCCAGTTTAAGAGCTCTCATCTGGACAATCAGGTCGACACTACGTTGTGCTGGATAGATAACGACAAGCCGCCCTAAAGGCTTGAGAAGTCTTTGGGCCGTATAGATTACATCAAAAAGATTGGCATGAATCTCATGCCGGGCTATTGCCCGCTCCGAATCTGGACTTATCCTGCCTGAGCAGACCTTCCTATAAGGTGGGTTGCTAAAAACCACATCTGCCATCCCGACCCTGAAATAAGACGTAAAATCCTTCATATCACCATGTACTATAACGACTCTATCTTCCATGTAGTTGAGCGCAACATTACTCAGGGCCAATTTGGCTAGTTCTTCTTGAATTTCAATACCATAAAGAATTGCTGACGGAAATCGATGAGCAAGAATGATCGGGATAATCCCGCAGCCTGTCCCCAGATCAACTGCGCACTCCCCATGCTCAAGACAAATGTGATGAGCCAATATCGCCGCATCGATTGAAAATCTGTACCCCTTTTGTTTTTGGCGTATTCTCAGGCAAACTTGGCAGAGTTGATCCGATGTAGTATGTAGTAATCGATCTTTCGTCATTGGTAGTCGGTTGTCAATTGCCAGTGGTCGGTTTTTAGTTTTTTGGTAAGCGTTCACAGGTTCCTGGTTCAACGTTCAGGGTTATGGACAAGGACAAAATTGAAGACCCGAATTCCAGATTTGTGTGGATGCGGAAGTGGTCGGTTTTCCAATACAAAACGTTTACAAATGACGTATGGTGCTGAGAATGCAACCTTTGAACCTCTGAACCTTTGAATCTGTAAACGGTTACGTTTTTTGTTTGCTGACAACTGTTAACTGGAAACTGCCAACTGACATCTGTCCCCCCCCTCAATCCAATTTATTGATCACAAGGCCACTCAAAACCTTAGGGAAAAAGTAAGTCGATTTTCGTGGCATGACAAGACCGGCCTTGGAGATTTCCTCTATGTCGGACATTCTGGTGGGATTTAGGATTAGGGCAATAACACACTTCCCGCTACGAACAGCCTCAAAAGCCTTTCTGGTCCGACTTGTGTATAAAATGTGCTTCTCGTCGTCTAACGCAGCATTACTTAGGCCTAAAATGTGTTGCAACACAAGTTTAGTGGTAATAGTAACGTCAAGTCTCCTCAAAGGTACAGAAATTTCTTCTTCAAAAAGCTGCCCCATAACACCCTTTTTTACCTTAAGAATATAAACAGCCTTGCACCCCCGTATGACTGCACCAATGGCCCCATGCTGAGCTCCTGCCCTAATCTTGGCCACAAACGAGCTTTGAATCTCGGCACGCTTATCACCGATCTCCATCACTTCTATATCAAAGAAGTCCCTGGCCTTTTGCACAAAACTGTTCAAGGCACCTTCTGGAGCGTGTGACAACATTCGATGTACGGGACGTATTATCAAACCAGGATCTTGCGTGCTGCTCAAATACATCATTACAAAATTGCAGGCAGCACTTGAGTCAAATTGATCTTTTCTTGACATGATCTCGTTTCGGTAGTTCAGGGCTGTTTCATACCGGTGATGCCCATCAGCAATATAGAGTGGCTTGTTGGCGAACATCTGTTCGATTTCACCGTGAATATGCTTATCTAGAATTCGCCAAAGCCGATGACGATATCCGGCAACTTCCTTAAAATCAAGGTCCGGCTGAACCCCTTCCATCCAGGTTCGAAGGAGCCCATTGACCTCATCATCTGGATCTGAAAACACGGAAAAAACCGGGCTAAAATTCGCCTTACATGCCTTCACAAGCCTGAGCCGATCCTGTTTGATAGCCGAGAAAGTCTTCTCGTGAGGTATTATCCCTCCTTGACGAAAATCCTCAAGTCGAACTAATGCAACAAAACCAAGGCGCATACGATCAAGGCCTTCGCTGCTATAATCGAGCGCCGTCAAATATATGGCCGGATCTCGATCCCGTATTAGTATTCCTTCGTCTTGCCAGTCACGGAAATACTTGGCTGCACGAGTATATCTATTATTTGTATCAGTATCGTGAGAATTCCCTTGGCTAAGTATTAATCGAACAATGTTTTTAGGATGTCTGTCGAAGTATCCTTGTCGCTGTTGCTCCGAAATCACATCATAGGGTGGTGTAACAACATCCCCTAAATTCTCGATCCTGCCTTGATTGTATAGAATTCCCCGAAAGGGCTTAATGCCGGCCATAGTAAACTTCCTCTCAAAAAAAAGCGGCAACGCCGCATTGTATGAAATCAAAAATCGATTTTATGCCCTCATACTAAAAAGACAAAACTTGCGCAAGCCCAAATCTGACTGTTTCGTAAAAAGTCAGATTCTGATGGGAAATTAAAAAGCTCCGAATTCAAGGCGTGCAAATCTTGATGAATGATGCGTGCTTATCGTATGCCGCAGTGGCAAAAGATGTAGCGCAACGCAGACACGCAGTGTATTTTTTCAAGCCGCCAGGCGCAACCGTAGCGCTAACTTGGACTTTTTACGAGACCGTCAAATCTACAGCACTGATATATTGACAGGTCACTGCAAACACGTTATTAGCTTGAAAAGCGTTCACAGGTTCATGGTTCAACGTTCAGGGTCAGGAACAAGGACAATAAAAGTTTGCCGGAGAGGTGGCCGAGCGGCTGAAGGCCCCGCTCTCGAAAAGCGGTATCCTGTTAATAACGGGATCGTGGGTTCGAATCCCACCCTCTCCGCCAAGCCTACTGCTGTTGATACTGCTATTGGTTTGATTATAGATTACAACGATCCTAAAAAACGGGCCAAAATGGATCGTTAGGTAGTGCCCATCCATAAATGTTTTTAACCGAATGGGCACTAGCGTAAGTTTCCAATT
>CAYSBQ010000090.1:0-11477 GCA_964429315.1 uncultured Desulfobacterales bacterium | reverse complement strand
TTGGACTACAGGTTTTGGGCAAGCACTTTAGCGAGGAAAAACTTATACAAGTGGCTTATAATTTGGAGCAGGCTACTGATTACAAAACCAAAAAACCTCAACTTTGATGGTCTCAAAAAAAGTAATTTTACGAATGACATTGCGCGATTCTGAATCCCGGAATCGTGCACGGAAAGAGCAAATTGATGTAGTATAAATAATATCTAAGGAGGAATCATGAGTATTCAACCGGAAGGTGAAGATCTGAGAAAGGCAACAAAGTGGATATCAACTGAAAGAATGAGTAACCAAGCGGCAAAACTTTCTGATTTGATTGAACAGGCCAGCGTCAGGTTTGACCTCCCCCCAAGTGATACTGAATTCCTGATGCGTTTTTTTTCTAACAAGGATACCAAAAGCATATCTAAATGTCCCGCATAAAGATCCTTTCTGAAGTACTATCCAACAAGATTGCTGCCGGCGAAATAGTTGAACGTCCAGCCTCGGTAGTAAAGGAACTTGTGGAAAACGCTATAGATGCCGGAAGTACGCAAATTACGGTGGAAGTTGAAAAAGGAGGGCGTAGTCTCCTTCGGGTTTCCGACAATGGGATCGGTATGGATCACGATGATGGACTACTTGCCATAGAACGTTATGCAACCAGTAAGATCTATAACGAGGATGATCTTTTTTCTATATCGACGCTGGGATTCAGAGGCGAGGCCCTGCCAAGCATAGCTTCCGTATCCAAAATGGATATTATTACTAAAACCGAACAATCCGATGCCGGCGCCAGAATCATCATTCATGGAGGACAGGTTAAGGAAGTCTCTGAGGTTGGGGCTGCCCAAGGCACAGTGGTAACGGTAAGTGATTTGTTTTTTAACACCCCCGCCAGACGGAAGCACCTAAAAACGCAGCAAACGGAGATAGGTCATATTACCGACACTGTTTCCCGCATTGCCATCGCCTGGCCCGGCATCCATTTCAGACTTTCCCACAACAACAAGTCCTTGGCAGACTGGGGGGCTACTTCTACACCCGCTTACCGCATAACCGATGTATTAAAAGGTGGGCTGGAAGCAAGCCTCCACGAGCTTGATTACGGGTGTGGTGATGTGCACATCAGTGGACTTATTGCCTCTCCGGAAATCACGCGTTCAACATCCAGGGGGGAGTATGTATATGTAAATGGTCGGTTTGTCCGGGATAAGGTCCTGTATCATGCCATTATTCAAGGCTATGCGGGTTCTATCATGAAGGGCAAATTTCCTGTTGTAGTGATCTTTGTAACACTCCCCCTAGACCAGCTGGATGTAAACGTGCATCCCACAAAGAGTTCTGTTCGTTTTGAATCGCCAAGACTGATTCATGATACCGTTGCAAAGGCGATCGGAGAGAAGATAAGGTCTTTAAACCAGCCCACGTGGGGCAGTCTGCCCGTGCTGAGAGCTTATCGTCAGCCTCAGCAGTATGTGATCCATCCTACTTATCCGAGAACCGGTGAACCAGCTTCCATTTTCTCCAAACGGCTTGAGATTCCCGTCCCAGACACACCGACGCCCCTATGGGAGGAAAAGGCTTTTGGTTCTTTAACAATTATCGGGCAACTCAAAAACAGTTACATCCTCTGCGAATCTAGGGAGGGTTTGATCCTAATAGATCAGCATGCGGCACATGAGCGGGTGGTCTTTGAATCCTTAAAGGCGGATTATGCGCGTTCTAAGATAGTGACACAAGGTCTATTGGTCCCTGAAAGATTGGAATTGGGCTATCGGGAGGCCGGTATTCTGGAATCAGTACAAAAAGACCTGCTTGATATAGGGGTAGAGATCGAACATTTTGGAGGCAATACCTATCTGGTCAGGTCAGTTCCACAGATTTTGGCGGAAAAGGCCATAGGACCCTTAATCATAGAAATCGTAGAAAAGATGGCCGAACTTGGCGTTCCTTCAGGAGTTCATCAGGTAGTGGATGAGTGTCTCATCCTTATGGCTTGCCACGGCGCCATAAGGGCAGGAAAAAAGATGGCCGGTGAAGAAATGAAGGCCCTTTTGGATCAATTAGATACACTCGAAGATGCCATGCATTGTCCCCACGGCCGCCCCACTATCATCCGCAAGAGTTTTTATGAGATTGAAAAGGCCTTTAAGCGGATCATTTAGGGTTCGTCAAAATGCCTGGGCAATCGTGGACAATATATTAGAGTATTGACACTTGGAAACGCCGGCAAATCTATTCTTTGCTTAGGGATCTTTTCAACCGCATCATAAAGCTCTGCCATAGCACCTCCATTTTCACCTTGAAATCAACTGTCGTCTTATTGTACAAGCAGTAGATCAATGTTGGCTACGAGACCACTACAAAAACATCGAAGACGGAGGAATATGAAGGTTCTAGTATACGGATCTGGGGGGCGGGATCATTGCCTGGCAGACAAATACGGCGACAGTCAACATGTAGACAAGGTCTTTTTTTGTCCGGGAAACCCCGGGGTTTTACATACTTCAAAAGGTCGCAGCGAAAGAAAACTCATAGAACTCGTAAACCTAAGGGAATTTGAAAAAGTTGCTGACTTCTGTGTCGAACAGGGTGTGGACCTGGTCGATGTGGGATCTGAAAACCCGCTGGGTGAAGGGCTTATCGATCTTTTGAATTCCAAGGGAATACAAACAGTGGGGCCCAAGCAGGAGTATGCAAGGCTTGAGAGCGACCGGGCATTTACGGACGATCTCCTGAAGCGTATAGGCGTTCCAAAACCTGAATATCGGATCTTTGATGACCCGGAAAAGGCCAAGGTCTATGTTAGAAACATCGGCTATCAGGTCGTGGTCAAGGCCAACGGCCTTGCCGCCGGAAAAGGCGCTATTGTGTGCGATGAAGCACCCGACGCCGTAGAGGCCATCGACATGATTATGGTGGGAAAGTCCTTTGGGAATTCAGGCAATAAGATTGTGATTGAAGAACGCAAGTATGGCACGGAGCTATCGTTTTTTGTCTACCTTGACGGCCAAAACGCATTACCACTCAGGATGTTTGCTCAGGACTACAAACCAGCCTTTGACGCTCAAGACACAGAGGCAATCGAAAAGTTCGGGGGGAATCTAAATACGGGCGGAACCGGGTGTTATTGTCCGCACAAGTTGGTAAGTCCGTGGCTTGTCAACAGGATTATCAAAGAGATTGTAAACCCTACAGTAAATGAAATTTACAATCATTTGGGCTGGCAATACAAGGGAGTCCTTTACTTCGGCCTGAATCTGGACCCATACGAAAACCTGGATGTTTTCGAGATTAACGTCAGACACGGAGATCCTGAATGGGAAGTACTAGCCCGAAAATTGAGCACAGACCTCTTTGAAATCGGCATGGGCGTGTGGGAAGGCAAGTTAGACCAGGTCAAACAGGTTTGGAATAACCAATGTTACGTCGACGTCATTGCCATGGAAGGCCGATCAAAGGCCTCAAAGGGGTGGAACAAGGGATATCCGGGCCGTTACGGGAAAGGCCACAAGATCCTCGGATTGGATGAGATAGAACGCGGAATCGCCGTATACTTTGCCGGCGTAGACGAACATCAGGAAAAGGGCTTGGTAACCTTCGGTGGAAGGGTTCTTCATCTGGTGGCAGGAGACAAGACACTGGAAGGAGCCAGAAAAAAGGCCTACAGAAATATCGAAAGGCTTTCCTTCGTTGATCACAACAATGATGGCGCAAATTGTCTCAGATTTCGCCATACGATTGGCGAATAATCAGAATCGGAGTCGCAAATATGAAAAAAAAAGAAGGTCAAGGCAAAACCGCAGTTGTGGGAATTGTAATGGGAAGCGATTCAGATTGGAATGTTATGCAAAAGACCGCCTCTTTGCTAAAACAGTTTGACATACCATTTGAAGCGACTATTTCTTCCGCCCATCGTAGCCCGGAAAAAACGGCAGAATATTCGAAATCTGCCCGGGCCAGAGGACTCAAGGTAATCATTGCGGGCGCTGGGGCTGCAGCACATCTCGCCGGAGCTATTGTCGCACAAACTACGCTGCCAGTAATCGGCGTCCCGCTTGCTTCTTCTCCCCTTCAGGGGCTGGATGCCCTTTTGGCTACAGTGCAGATGCCTTCCGGCGTACCTGTGGCTACAATGGCCATAGGCGCCGCCGGTGCAAAGAATGCCGCCATTCTGGCTGCCCAGATCTTGGCGGTCAGCAATTCCGAATTGGAAGCCAAACTGAAAAGTTTTAAGAATAAACTTGCCGACCAAGTAGCACAAAAGGCGGAGGCCCTGCAAAAGAACCTCTGATATCACGCTCTAAATACTACCACGGCAACTCTGATCCAATATTTCCGGCTGTAATATACAGTAATTTTTGCAAACACAAACCGTAGTTCCGCCTATTTACTTCTTGGGTTCTTTTCCGGCAGAATAGAAGCTGAAGTAAAATCTAATGATGCATCTGCCCTATGCCTTAGAAAATACTTGGGTTGTTTCCCGCTGGAACGTCCCGGGTGGCACAGGCCACCTGGGTTTTTTTCTTTCCTGAGCGATTCACCTGAGAGATTCTTCTTGACGTAGTGTCCATTCTGTGGTTTGCTTACACCCAAGGTCGGGGAGCTACCCTTCTGATAGTCATTTCTTTGGCGGGAAACAGCTTAGGAATATCTTAACCAACCAAAATATAGGGCTCCCCGTCCTTTTCTTTTGCAATTTCAGGTTCTATACCACCCTGTCATTCTCAAAACTACATGCCGACAAAAGAACCTAAGATCTTTTCCGTAGACCCTAGATTTCCCGAAAACGATATTATTGACAAAGCCGCAACATTGGTCAAAAAGGGCGGAATTGCAGTCTTTCCTACCAGCACCTTTTATGGCCTGGGGACTATGGCCTTAAAGTCAGAGGCCGTTTCGCGTATCTTTCAACTAAAGGGCCGAGACCACGGCAAACCGATACTTATCTTGATCGCCTCCATGGCCGAACTCGCAGAGCTGGTCCAGTGTGTACCCACTGAGGCAACGCAACTGATTGAGGCCTTCTGGCCCGGGAAGGTCACCATAGTCTTTGAGGCCGGCAGAATAATCCCCGAAAACCTCACCGGCGATACAGGCAAGATCGGCATCCGCCTCGCGGCTCACCCTGT
Organism: uncultured Desulfobacterales bacterium; assembly: GCA_964429315.1. Taxonomy (GTDB): domain Bacteria; phylum Desulfobacterota; class Desulfobacteria; order Desulfobacterales. Next base: position 6,366 of record CAYSBQ010000090.1, on the reverse strand, counting down.
CGCCTCTGCCCTTATACGGGCGGTGGGGAGTCCTGTTACAGCAACAAGTGCCAATGTCTCAGGAAGGGGCGGTTGTATAGAGGCGGGCAAACTCGATCAGGAAATCCTGCATGGAGTCAGCCTTGTGCTGGACGCAGGCCGACTTGGGGGAGGGGCTGGGTCCACGGTTATCGATGTAACGGTATCTCCGGTAAAAATCCTCCGCGAAGGGATAATTGGAGCCGAAAAGATTGAATCCCTTTTCAGCAGATGATATTCTTGATACCGGTCCCGCATTTCCTATCTCCCACAGGGGCCTGAAAAGACGATGAAAACCATAAAAGGACAAGATAACCGGTTGCTTCTGGGCGTGACAGGAGGCATTGCCTGCGGCAAGACTACTGTCACGAACATATTGGAAGAACTGGGAGCGCCCATAATCGATTTTGACTTGATCGCAAGGCAGGTGGTTGAACCGGGCACCCATGCCTTGAGAAAAATAGTTGTCTATTTTGGCAAGCATGTACTCAGAGAAGACGGCGCCCTGGACCGGAAAAAACTCTCAAAAATCGTCTTTCATGATTTCGAGAAGAAAAAGATCTTGGAAAGCTTTACCCATCCGCCCATCTATGAAGAGTTTTTCAAACAGGTCGATAAAATCACCGAAAAAGATCCTGCGGCAATCATCCAGGTGGTAGTGCCTCTCTTGATCGAGTTGAACCTGCAGTATATGTTCCAAAAGGTTTTGGTTGTATACATCCCGAAAGATCAACAGATTGAACGCTTGGCCAACCGGGAAGGCATCACCGAGGATGAAGCAGCCAACATGCTCAGAGCTCAATTGCCGATTGATGAAAAGGTTGGGTATGCCGATTTTGTGGTCTATAACCAAGGCCCTGTTGCAGAGACCAGAAAACAGGTAATCGATATCTGGGAAGAGCTTCAAAGACAAAACACGGCATCAAGGTGAAACAGAGAACAAAATGATCATATAACATAAGATCGGAATTTCTCGCTGGGGCCGGCAGTTGCGGTTATTTGCTTTGGTCCGTCGGGAGTGCTTGCAAAGACACGAGCCGAAATGCCATCTTTGACCTTGCTGTAGGCCGCGCAGAGACAGGCCGCATCCCTTATGACTTCTTCCGGACCGCCATAGGGGACCAACACGACCGGGCCGGGTGTGTCGATCATGCGTAGCGTTATATCATGGTGAGGATCTATAAGATCCTCGATCTGTTTGTTGTCTTTCTTGGTACGACCTACGATAACTTTGTGTTTGCCGCCGAGACGGAAGTGACGACCAAATTTCAGCAGTTCAAGATCTCGCTCTTGAGGACTGTTGTCGTGTCCCAGTAAATCCTTCAGCCGTCTTGAAAATCCGATATCGGTCAGCAGGCACCCCCCTGCAGGGGCGGGATAATCGGTAATGCCAAAGGCTTGGGCAAGTCTCATCTGATCTTTTCGACCTCGGCCGGAAAGACCTAACAAACGCTCACGATCCACGAGGCCCTGTTCTTCCACAATAGTAGGCGGAAGCACTTTGGCGCTCAATGGACGGAGGATATAGCCATCAAAACCAGAGTTTTTTTCAACATAGCGAAGCGACGGTTTAGTCTGAGACATGGGCCGCTGGCCCATCACCTCGCCGGAAAAAAGAAAATGAACCCCCCTTTCTTTCATCATGGAACCTGCCAGCCGAAACATAAGAGCGTGACAGTCCAGGCATGGGTTCATATTTCCTCCGTAACCGCAGTGAGGATTCTTGAGCATTTCCATGTAGATCTGTGTAATCCTTTTGACTGTGAGAGGAATACCGGTCATGCGGGCTGCCTTTCGGGCCTTTCCCGAACCAAAAAAAGGGGTTTCAAAGTTTACCCACTCAACAGAAATACCCTGCTCTCTTAAAATGAGCGCAGAAAGGATGCTGTCCAAGCCACCAGAGGTAATCCCAAGAGCACGGACTGCACCGGAATTCTTTTCCAGAGCATGTGCACTAGATGAGTTTTCTTTCTGAAGGGAAGAAATCATGGCTCAAAAAATTACAAAAGACCGCATTAAGAAGATCCTTAAGATCTTAAGAGATGCATACCCCAATGTCAAGACTGCCTTAGACCACGGAAATGCAATCGAAATGCTCGTTGCTACAATCCTTTCTGCCCAGTGTACTGATGTTCGGGTAAACAAGGTAACAAAGCCCCTTTTTAGAAAGCTTCAAACGGCAAAAGACTTTGCTGAAGTGCCGACAGATAAGCTGGAAGAAATGATCCGCTCCACCGGATTCTATCGCAACAAGGCTAAAAACATTAAGGCGTGTTGCAAGATCATCCTAGAAGAATACGGCGGCGAAGTCCCTGATAAGCTGGAAACCTTGGTTAAACTACCCGGTATTGGCCGAAAGACTGCAAATGTTGTATTGGGAAGTGCTTTCCAAATACCGGGAGTTGTAGTTGATACACACGTAAAGCGACTTTCTCAACGCATAGGACTTACCGAACAAAACGACCCCGTGAAAATAGAATTTGATCTTATGCCCCTAATCCCCAAAAACGACTGGATCGACTTTTCTCATCAACTGATCCGGCATGGAAGGCAGGTGTGCTCCGCCCGAAAGCCGAAATGCCCGGAATGCCCCCTGAAAGATTTGTGTGATTATGGGCAAGGTGGGACGTTGGTAAAAAAGTGATTAACTATTCAATGTTATCCCTCTATGTTGAGATCTTGGAAAAATCTGCAAATAGGGCGAAAAGGTCTGCTATCTCACTCAAGAGCGCAAGCCTGTTTTCTTTTATGCGTTTGTCATCTGTTAAAACCATTACACCGTCAAAAAACCCGTCTATCGGTTCCTTCAGCCTTGACACGGCCAGAAGAGCCTTGTCGAAGATGCCTTTTTGAACATCTTCAGATATTTCCCCTTTTACCCTTTTAAGGGCCTTGTTAAGGGTGTCCTCGCAAATGTCTTGAAAAAGTGCGGGGTCTGTCTTGCCTATAGCCCTATCTGCCACAATTTCTTTTTTTTCTCTGGCTTGTTTTATAATATTTACAACCCGCTTAAAGGCAATAGCCAGGGAGTCAAAATCCTGTTTGGTCTTTAGCCTTGCCAGTGCCTCTGCTCGCTTAATTACGACCGTGATATCATCTACGGAAGTGCTCACTACAGCGGCGACAAGGTCCTTGGAAAATCCCTGCTCTACCAAGAGGTGTTCCATACGGTGTTGGAAAAACGTTAGCACTTTTCGAGCTGTTTGTTCGGCATCTTCGGATATTTTGCCTTTGAGAAGCCCGAAGCTACTATCAATTAGCGTACTAAGAGAAATCGAAAGCTTTCTGTCTAGTAAGATTTGTATGATCCCAACAGCCTGCCGTCTTAAGGCATAGGGGTCCGTAGTGCCGGTTGGAACAAGACCAATGCCAAAGCAAGCACATATCGTATCTAGCTTATCGGCAATACTAAGAAGTGCCCCCGGAAGTGTTTGGGGGAGTACGCCTCCGGCACGGATGGGCATATAGTGTTCTTCAATAGCACGGCAGACAGGATTGGGCTCTCCCGAACGAGCCGCATAGATACGCCCCATTACTCCCTGTAGCTTTGGAAATTCGCCTACCATTTGACTTGTAAGGTCTGCCTTGCAAAGCCATGCTGCCCGAGCAAGGGTAGTTTCAAGGTCTGGAGCTGCCAGTTGAGCAAGGTGTTCGGCCATTTTTTTTACACGGCACACCTTGTCAAGCATAGAACCCAATTTTGCTTGAAAGGTCACTCCTCTCAGCCTTTCTACTGTTTTGGGAAGAGGGGTTTTTATATCTGCTTCAAAAAAGAAACGGGCATCTTCCAGCCTTGCCCGTAAGACCCGTTCATGCCCTTTGGTAACTACAGCCATGTCCTCGGCCAGGGTATTGTTTACGGCAACAAAACAGGGAAGTAACTTGTCGTTGGAATCTATAACGGCAAAGTACTTCTGATGCTCCCGCATGGCGGTAATCAAGACTTCGCTTGGAACTGCAAGAAAAGATTTATCAAACCTTCCGGCAGACACACAGACGTACTCTACAAGGTTGGTTACTATTTCAAGCAACTCGTCATCAGGAAGAATCCTGCCGCCCAGGCTATCTGCCGCCCTTGCAATCTGATCTACTATCATCGCCTTTCTTTCCGCTATGTCTGCAACAACATGTGCCGACTGAAGTGCGGAGAGGTATTCAGAGGCCCTCGCTATAGTCAAGCGTTTCGGATGCATGAAACGGTGTCCGTGGGTGCGCCGACCACTCTTGGTTGCCTCTAACTTAAAAGAGATAACCTTATCATCCAGTAGGGCTACTATGGCATGAATGGGCCTTGCAAAGGTAAGATTCAGATCGCCCCAGCGCATGGATTTGGGGAAGGGAATAGCATTAATTATTTCAGGAATGATGGTTCGAAGCACCTTGTGAGAGGCCTGCCCCCGGTTGGTTTTTTTAACACACACATAGTCGCCTTTGGCAGTGGCCTTCGTAGTAAGCCTGCTAACAGCAACACCTTGATTTTTTGCAAAGCCATAGGCAGCCTTTGTAGGTTGGCCTGTATCGTCAAAGGCCACTTTTTTTGGGGGCCCCACGATCTCTTCAGTAACAGAATTCTGACGTTCGGCCACATCATGAACCAAGAGGGCTAAACGCCTGGGGGTCCCAAATCTCTGCGTTTTTCCATGTTCGATGCGGGCCCGGGAAAGCCTGTGGCCCATCATACTCTCCATGGCCTCAAGGGCAGGCATAATATATCCTGCGGGGATCTCCTCCATAACAATCTCGACAAGTAACCTATTAGACATGCTTTTTGTCCTTCCTAATTGTAAAAATGCTGATTTAGATGAAATCGTAAAAAGTCAGATTTAGACGGTTTCGTAAAAAGTTCAAATTCAAGGCGTGCAAATTTTGTAATCATGAGGCGTACTTATCGTACGTTGAATGATTGCGAAATGCAGCGCAACGCAGACACGCAGTGAAGCGTAGCGCTAACTTGGACTTTTTACGAGACCGTCAATTTTATTGTGGGCCTTTATAGCTAAATCGACTGCTGATTTCAATTTAAACATGAAAACGGATGTTTATAATGTCGCCATCCTGGACAACGTAATCTTTTCCTTCTAGGCGTGATCGACCTTTTTCGCGAACAGACTTTTCAGATCCGCACTCAATCAAGTCATTATAGGAAAAACACTCGGCCCGGATGAATCCACGAGCCAGGTCCGTATGAATGGTTTCCGCCGCCTTTACAGCAATGCTTCCAATAACGATGTTCCATGCCCGTACCTCATCGGATCCCACAGTAAAAAAGCTGATATAGCCAAGGGTTTCATAGGCCAAGCGGGTCAAACGTTGCTGCGCCGATTGTTGGATACCCATATCCTCCATGAATAGCTTCACATCCTCCTGGTCGGTCAAACGGGATAATTCCATCTCAAATTTTCCCGCGAATTCTATGACTCTGTTTTGCTTCTCGATCTCTTCCATGATTTCCTGGTTTTTCCCAAAATGGGTTTCGTCCGAGTTCAGGATAACCATGAAGGGCTTTTGCGTAAGGAACTGAAATCCGCGGATCATCTTTTGCTGTTCGTCGTTCAGGTCAAGATCACTGATCCATCGATTATCGCCTAGATGCTCAACAATCTCTCGTAACGTTCTTTCCTCCATTTCAAGGACATTTGTTTTCTTGCCGCGTTTGTAGGCCTGTTTAATACGTTCCAAACGGTTTTCAACAACGATCATATCGCAAATCAATAACTCGTCCTTGACTATTTCCACATCTCTCAGAGATGTTGGGACTTCTCCAAAATCGTCTGAGAAATTGCGCACCACAAGTGCCAATGAATCTAAGGCTTTTATTAATGCCATGGATGTACTGGAAAAGAGACCTTCTTTAGCCGAGCCTTGGCTTAGTCCCACGAAATCGGTCAACTCGATACTCGCATAAACGGTCTTTTGAGGTTTGTACATCTTTGAAAGATAGTCCACCCGATCATCGGCCACATCGACGACTGCCAGATTCGGCTTTGCCTCGCAATTGGCATAGGCTGTGACCGTAGCCTCGGCTTTTGCCAATGCATTAAAAACCGTGGTTTTGCCGGAATTCGGCAAACCAATCAATCCGATTTTCATAAATCTCCCTCTACTTCATATTATCCGGGTATCTGAAATAAAAAATTTCAGTTCTTTTCGAGTAGATTGAACCCTGGACTCGCGAGATCATAATTGACTTGCTCGTGTCGGTCAATAAGGAAACACAAGAGGTCGAGGACCAGGCTGTATCACCACCAGTCCGGATCTTCAGATTGCTGCCACAGGCATGGGCTATAACTTGTAACTTGTGACCGGGAATCTACGTCATTTCAGCCGGATCTCCGGCCTGAAGCTTAA
>CAYSBQ010000089.1:0-11534 GCA_964429315.1 uncultured Desulfobacterales bacterium | reverse complement strand
GATCTTCTTTTCTGTCAATGGGCTCGCCGAAAACATTGAAGACCCGTCCCAATAATGATTTACCTACTGGTACTTTTATAGTCTCTCCGGTGTCTACGATTTCACAACCCCGGCCAAGGCCTTGCGTGGGCGTCAATGCCACACCTCGAACCACTTCAGCATTCAGGTGTGCTTGTACTTCGATGGCCACATGTCCTTGTTCTCCTGCCCGCAGAAGACTATTGAGGAAGGGCAATTCTCCAGGAAAACGGGCGTCAACAACACTTCCGCGAACGGAAACCACGGTGCCGCGGTGGGAAAGGTCTGATTCTGACAGGTCCAACATTATCTTTAAGTTCCTTAACTGTCCAAAAGAAATCTATCGCCTAACGGCAGACCGAACATATGATCGTCTTTAGAGTAACCCATTGCTTTTCACTTCGCCTCGAATTTCTCTCCAATCGCCGTAATCTGTCTCTGGAGCAGTGTGAAATGTCTTTCGATTTCTTCATCTTTCATGATGCTCTCCCTGGACGGATCTTCCCTTTGCTTTTGTCGTAAATTCAGTTCTTAAATCAGGGTCTTGTTTAGGCCCACCGTGTTGTCAAAAGCCACTGCACCATACCCAACTTTACTGTTCCAGGGTAGCTTAATCTTGTTCACCATCGCTGCTTGAAGAGTTAAATTTAACTCCTTAGCAATTTCAACCGCTACCGGCACTCCAGCTGCAGGGATTGCAAGAACCATTGTTAAAGTTTCTTCATGGGCTTTCAATATCTTTGCGAGGACGCAACCGGCATGCTCAGGGTCATGAAATACTTGTGTTCAATTACGGAGTTCGGAAAGCTCAATTTTCACCAAAGCCCTGGCTATCCTCCCCCCCTTACCCTTTGCTTAGCCTCCGATTTCCCAGACTTGGGCAAAACCACGCTGAAAACAGCTCCCTTGCCCGGCTCGCTATCCACCTGTACGTACCCTCCATGGGCCTCGATAATGGTTTTTACACCGGCCAATCCCAGACCAAATCCTCTCTTTTCCTCCGTGCCCGCCCCTCGGTGAAAGGCATCAAAAATAAAAGGTAATTCATCAGGAGGTATGCCAATACCATCATCTTCTACCTTCACAATAATGTCTTGGGCTGTTTCCTGAGTTGTTACGGTGATGGTGCCTTGTTCCTTTGAGAACTTCAAGGCATTGTCTACAAGATTGTTAAATGCCCTGCCTAATTTGTGAACATCAGCTTGGATAGTTGGGAGCGGTTCTTCATTTTCGAGCTTGAGCTTGATCCCGGACTCTGACGCCCTGAGCTGGTAGGAATCCAAGAGTTCCATCAGCTCTTTATCCAACGAGACGGCAGTAAGATTAAGTTTCAATTTCCCGGTTTGGAGGTGAGAAACCTCCAAAAAGTCATCGATCAGCAATTCAAGCTTTCCCGATTGCTTTCTAACAATCTCCAGATATTTCTTCTGCTTTGCTTCATCAATGTTTCCTAGCTTTTTTAGAAGTAACATTGCAAATCCCCCAATGGCTGAAAGAGAGGACCTCATGTCGTGGGCTAACATAGCGACGAGATTCTCCTTCTCGCGCTCGAAAGCTTTCAGACGGGAAATATCCTGAAAGGACTCTACTGCGCCAATGAGATGGCCATCGTCGTCAAACAATCCGGCCGTATTCATCCTGACCGGAATGGTTTCCCCCGATTTCTTACGAATGGTCGTGTCGACGAGAGACACGGGTTTTTTGCCTTGCAAGGTGGTCCTCAAGGGGCATTTGGCATGGCACATCCCCCCCTGAAGGATATCGCCACAAGAATGGCCCATAGCCTCTGCCTCTGTATATCCGGTCACTTCCTCAGCCCAGGGATTAAAACCAGTAATCCTCAAATCCGCGTTGACCGTAAGAACCGCGGTCGGAAGGCTATCAATGACAAATCTGTAGAAAGATAGGCCCTGCACGTCTTCGTTATTCCCCATAGCCTCTTTTGAACCTTTGGTAATACCGTTCATTATCCCCCCCATTTAGTATCATTTGGGATTCGCGTTTCGAGCATTTCAACAACATAATCCTGCAAAACAGAAGCGACAATCATGAGGCCAGCCAGAATGACGACAAATAACACCCCAAAGTTATGAGCCATCAAAGGCAATAGAGGAATCTTTATCGCCCTACTATTGGGAAAGGTCGCAATTAAACAACTTCTCATCCCTTGATTTCGGAGATCACTCAATAAAGGATACCAGACGTAAATTGGCCCATGGCTTAGTGTGCCTGTAAAAATGGCTAAAAGCCACCCCTTAATGCCAGTGCCTTTGCCGACATATTTTGATATGATCCTAAAGTTAACCAAATGATTCATAAACCCCATAAGCTTTTCAGGAAAAAGAGCGAAATTGATCCAAAGAGCGACAGTCAGAAAATCAATCATTTACGCCCCCGCTGATGAGTGACGGTTCGATGCTTTTCACATGCTTGAGCACTCTACGCGCGATCACCGGTCCGACAATCTCAAAAATCACGGTGGAACCGATTATGACAGGCAAAACGACGTCTTTCATTTCAGGGAGACGCTGTGAGGCTAACAAAGCCATACCAAGCGCTACGCCGGCTTGCGGAAACAGGCAGAGCCCAATCCAGCGCCGTACTGCAAGTTCTGCGCCCGCTAACCGACCGGCAATTCTAGCGCCGCCATAGAGCCCCCCTATCCGGGCAAGGATATAGACCATGCCGATCCAACCTACTGCGAGCAGCTTATCGACATGAAGCGAAGCACCGGCAAGCAGGAAGAACAGGATCATGAATGGCCATTCAATGCCGTCTATTTCATGAAACGGTCTTTCATGATGGGATGCCAGAGAGGCAACTGTGCTTCCCATCGTCATGGCGGCAAGAATGGGGGAGAGATCCAGCCAGGTAGCCGCTCCGGCGCATAATACCACCAGCCCCAAGGCTTCGGCTTGGGTAGGTTCCCCCGGCCGGATTCGACCGGTAAGATAGGCCATGGGCAACCCCAAAGCCAGTCCAAGCAGAACACTTCCGCCGATTTCACCAAGTCCGGATACAATCGCTCCTACTGCTCCGCCCTGACCACTGACAGCTCCGGCTCCCGCTAGCATAAAGCTGAATATCAACAATCCCCAGGCATCATCGATGGCGACGATACCGAGTATAATATCGGTGAACTTTCCTTTGGCTCCCATCTCTTTTACAACATCCAGCAGAGCCGCCGGGGCGCTGGCCGGTGCAATGCCGGCCAGCAACAAAACAAGTGCTGGATCCACACACAATGCAATCAAAAACAGTCCCACCATCATTGCGGCGCCTGCTACTTCGCCAACCGAGATCCATATCACCGACCGGCCACGCTTGCGTATAGCGGAAAGTGTTATTTTCTGGCCCAGCAGGAAACCCACCATGCTCAGTGCAATATGTGTTAACAGCGGAAACCAACCATCAATGAAAGCTTCAGGCAATAAGGAAAAACCGGCAGGCCCAATCAGTAGGCCGGCAAGTAGCAGTAGCGTAACCCGGGGCAATGGCGTGTGGCGGCCCACAAGATCAGCCACCAACCCCAGAAGAAACACGCCGCCAAGGGCAAGCAGTATTGTCGGCACTTCGGCGATCTCAAGCGTCATGAGTTTTATTCGATCTGCTCTCAACTACTTGCGTTTCCATTTATCTCCATCCTTTTTGTATTCTTGTTTTACCGCTGCCCAGGCGACCTTGTGGGCAACCTCTTCTTGCGAGTCATCGCCTTGTCTGTCCTTTGTCCTTTGCATCCTTATAGAAGGTGAACGGCCGACACCTAGATTACAAAACAACATTATTTTGTTTCCACTAATGCGATCTCTAATCCATTCTACTGCTTCCTTCATCTGAATCCAAGGTATAGGACTTATGTCAACCATGGGAACCTAGTGATACAGAACGTCAGTATTACCTAGATCCTTTTCAATTGCAACGTTTAGAAGGGCCGAAATCTCCGGGGAAGGAATCGAGGCTTCTTCAAAGGTGCCTATCGCGAGTTCGTTAAGCTGGAAAGCTAACGCAACCGGCTTAGCAAACCGGCAAGCACCAGGAAAACACGCCTTAAACTCAGTCAATAATCGCCCTGAAGTATTTCAAATCTGGGCCGTTTCCCTGTATCGAATCTACTTCAGCATGACATGCTCGACTAGAGGAAAGCCTCAACCTTTGTGTGAACCTTAAAAAAAGTAGCTGGAACAAATAACACTCGTCAATCTGACGACGAGCCTGCCTTCCGTTGTTGGACTTCGATACCCGAACGTGCTCTCATCTCAGCGACTTGCAGCCCGAGCGACACACATTGTTTTCCCTCCATACAGCGTTTGGCTTCTTCCAGATCCAGATGTGTCCTTAGTTCAAGGTTGCCCTTTTTTAAATCTACGATCCATATCTGTTCTACCTCATCATACTCGGCATCTACATCTATTCCGCATTCACCAATGTAAGGATAGATCCCCTTGAGTTTTTCGCAGAATTTCTTACTGTCATGCATTATCTTGCCCTCCTTTCACAATAGTGCAAACCTTTCCGTATACAGCTACATAAACAGCTTCAGAGCCTCATCCTCGGTGACATCGGACCAATGCTTGTAAGCGTCGGCCACCGCGAAGCTCATGCCCGAACGGATGTTGGCACAGTAAATACGATTCACATTTGCCGCTATCCGTTGAACTGTCCGGCTTGGTCCTGTGGGAACTGCAATTACCACCTGAGATGAGGACTTACTCAAAATTGCTTCCACTGCAACGTGCATTGTGAAACCAGATGCCAAGCCGTCATCTACTAAAATAGCAGGCCCTCCCGACAGAACCTCGGGAAGTTGATTGCTCTGAAACAAAGAACTCCGCCGCCGGACCTTCTTCTGAGTCTCGATGATGCCTTCCTCAACCTCCTTTTGTCTTAAATTCAGTTGTCCAATCAGGGCCTCGTTGAGGCGTACCGTGCCGTCAAAGGCCACCGCACCATAGCCAACTTCGCTGTCCCAGGGTGGCGTAATCTTGCTGACCACAGCTGCGTAAAGAGGCAGATCCAACTCCTTGGCAATTTCAGCCACTACCGGCACTCCACCTGCAGGGATTGCAAGAACCGTCGTTGAAGTCTCTTCATGGGCTTTCAACATCTGCGCGAGAACGCGACCGGCATACTCACGGTCCTGAAATACCCGTGTTCGATTATGGAGTTCGGGAAGCTCGATAATATTCGTTGGTTCCATGTTGTTCCTGACACCAATAAGACTATCCCTTAACTACACCCATGGGTCTGAGTTTGATGACCTTTTTACCGATTCCAGCATTATGGACCACGTTGACAACATCGTCAACATCCTTGTAGGCTTCAGAGATCTCTTCAACCAGTCTATGCCGACTCGCTGCTTTTACAATAATACCTTTGTCTTCCATCTCCCGGACTATGGCCCTCCCCTTGGCTGCTTTCTTCGATTAATATCGACTCAGGGCTCAATTAACTCCTTTTTCGAGAACAGTCTTCAGTTTCTCTAGGGTCAGCTTGAAGTCCTTACGGCGAGATCCGACGCCTGAATGGATGTTCTTAAAAAGGGCATTAACGAGATCCCTAATATTTTTAATGAACTTCCTTGCGGCTCAACCCTGAGCGCATGTTGTCCAACACCTCCCTGCTTTAAAGTGGCGGGCTAAGTCCCATGCTTGCCCTCACGGAGTACTGAACCGAGGATTAAAAGCCTGACGTACTAATCTGTCAAATTTCAACCGAACTACAGTGCCTCTGGATCTATATTTTGTGTGGCCTCAGTCCTCACTGCGGTAAAGCACTCTTCAAAATCCGGATGCAGACGTTCCAGGTACTGCCTGAGGGTTTCAAGTTCTAGGCGTAAGTCATCCAATCATCCGTCGCTGCCCGTTGGTCGCGTCCGAGAGCTTCCAGCTCCTCCCCATTCACGGCAATCTCCCCCTGAAGCAGCTTTAGTTGCTTTTCAACTTCTACTTCCCTCATGCTTTCCTCCCACACTGTGTGTTATGTCCCGAACGAAAACCTTCACTCTTCTTCCGGCGGCGGACGATCGGGAAAAATGTAAGGGGTATCTTTTTCTTGGGATTCAAAGATATCGTCGCTAATTTCTTCTACATCGGCACTGAGAGCGAAAGGGGTTCTGCCGGGAGCGCGGTCCTCCCGCTCCCATAGCAATTCGGTGATTTGCAGGTGATCGATGATGGAGGCAAAGCCCATGACGTCTGTGAGGATCTGTAACAGAATCTCGTCTTCGCCCTCACTTGGGACCACTCCTTCCAAGTAGACCACCCCGCATCGGCACGAGATGTCGAGTTCTTCCAGATCGACCCGGCCATCGTTGCGGAGACGATCCAAGATCAATATCCGCAGTTCCTCGTTGTTCAGATTTTGGTACTCGTCCGGCAGCTCCGCACAGGTAATCGCCTCCCAGGCCGAGGGCAACTTTCTCTGTTCTTCCTTATACGTACGGGCACACTTACGGCACAGGCGAGTCGCGGGCAACGCCTCCAGCCGTTTCAACGAGATTAGCTTGTGGCAGTTCTCACAGATTCCATAGCTTCCTGCGGCCATCCTGCACAGGGCCAGATCGATTTCTTCAAGCTCCTCTTGCCTGCGTTGATCTAACTGATTGTAATGGCTTGTCAGAGCAGCCTTTTGGGCCTCTTCTTCCAATTCGATGTCTCGCTCTTCCATGGACTGCCAATCAGATTCGAACCACTGAAGCCATTCGAAGATTTCCTGACGCCGCTTGAAGAGCATTTCTTTTAGACGTTTCATATCTCTTTCGGACACGAGTATCCCTCCTTCCAAAGAGAACACATATGCGAAATCATTTCCGTCGGGTTTCTGTAGTACCCTAATTGAGCCAAAACTCAATCAGGCTCCAGCTCACCCAGCCACCCACATGCCCACCCCATCAATTTTGGTCCCGCATTTAGGGCACTTTCCATATTGCAAGCGATTTTGTATTAGTGTTAACCCATAACGCTCAATGAGGACAGCTCCACACGCATAGCAGTATGTATTTTCGCCCCCCTCGCCAGGCACGTTGCCCTCGTAGACGTAGTGCAAACCCTCTTGTCTGCCGATTTCACGAGCGCGGCGGAGCGTGGCTACCGGCGTGGGTGGCTTATCCGGAAACCGGTATGCGGGATAGAACTGGGTGACGTGCCATGGCACTTCAGACCCAACGCCTTTCACAAAACGAGCGATATTACGCAGTTCATCCTCTCCATCATTTATGCCAGGAATAATGAGTGTTGTCACTTCCAGCCACACACTGAGTTCTTTCATGAGTTGAATCGTTTTAAGTACCGGCTTGAGACGCGCTCCACAAACCTTCTTATAAGACTTGTCATTAAACGTCTTTAAATCGATGTTGATGGCGTCCAGGTATGGTGCAATGTGCCGCGCGACGTCGCTACTCATATATCCATTACTTACGAATACATTTTTTATACCCTCTTTTTGAGCTAAGAGAGTGGTATCATAAGCAAATTCGTAAAATATCGTTGGCTCGTTGTACGTGTATGCGATCGTTTCACACCCGGCAGCTTTTGCAGCCGCGACAATCTGCTCGGGCGTGCGGTCTTGGCCGATGATTTCCCCTCTGTGCTCCTGGGGATACTGAGAGATATCGAAGTTCTGACAGTGCTTACAGTGAAAGTTGCAACCTACTGTCCCAATGGAAAAAGCCCTTGAGCCAGGCAGAAAATGGAACAAAGGCTTTTTCTCTATGGGATCGGTATGTTCGGCAACGATTTTACCGTATACCCTACTGTAAAGCTTTCCGTCGCGGTTTTCCCTCACGCCGCAAATACCCCTTTTGCCCTCTTTGATCTTGCACCGGTGGTTGCAAAGATTACAGCCAAGATCACCGTCTACAAGGGGGGCATAGAACATTGCCTCTTTCATCTGGACTTTCCTTCCTGGTCGCTGAGCACCTTCTTTCAGGTTTACCCGGGGAGGGCGTATATGAGATCATTTAACTTTGACTTCAATTACCTTCTTCTTGGCCTGCTCGGTTCTGGGAAGCGTTACTTTCAAAACACCCTTGTCAAAGCTTGCCTCCACCTTATCGCTTTGTATATTGACAGGGAGTCGAAATGAACGCTGGAAAGACCCGCAGTACCTCTCGCAGTGATAGTAATTTTCGTCTTTTTCCTCCTCTTCTTTTTTCTTCTCACCTTTGATGGTCATGATGTCTCCCGAGACACTGACATCGACGTCTTTGGCGTCAAGCCCCGGCAAATCAAGCTTGATAAGAAGCTTATCTTTGGTTTCGGAAATGTCCGCCGACGGAAGCCATTCCTTTGAACCAAACCCGGCAAAAGGCGCCACGGCAGAAAAGGGATCCCACAGCCTGTCCATTTCTCCGCGCAATGATCCGAGTTCTCTAAACGGTCTCCAAGGAACCAATTCCATACAAACCACCTCCCTATTGTGTGCCCTCCCCGGGCGTTTGGTTACTCTGAAACCTTGGGCAAGAGCTTGTTGCTTGATGTCAGCTTGCTATCAAAAGCTTCTTGTCCGGTTTGACTACAAAGCCTGCTTTTCATTGTAGATGCCACGAAGGTGAGCATTGGGTTCTTCCACATCGCAATCCAGCAGTTGCACATTCCCGTTCAATCCCCAATGCCGGTTCAGCGACAAATTACAGCCGCTTAAAGCGCGTGCACAGCTGCTTTTAGTTTAGTAACAACAACTGGGCATATCGATCTAGAACTTACTTGTTCCACTGCACTTCCCACATACCACTTGCCTTCCGTTTTTTTTGTGTGTGAGCCCATTGCTATGAGTTCAACGTCTTTCTCCCGAGCGCACTTCAGGATCTCAACGTGAGGCGAACTGCCTTCCCGAACAACCCATTCATATTCTATGGCTTCTGAGGTATCGCCAGAGAATTCTTGGAGCTTCGTCCTTAGCGTCTTGATTTCTGCTTCTAACTCCTCCTGAGAATATCTTTGCGATTGGGGAAGGGGGATCATGTGAAATACGATCAGTTTTGAGCCGTGTTTCTTTGCCGTTAGCACTGCGAACTGCAGGGCAGCTTCGCAGGCCTTCGAGAAGGCAATACAAACCATTACTTTACGAAACTTCAGTTTATCTTCTGGAACGAACCGATTGACAATCATAACCGGATAATTCTCACGCATGATGACAGCCTCTGCGGTACTACCGAACACGCCGCGCCCCCTTGCTACTCCTTGTTCTACCGCCCTTTGCGTATGTGGACCAAGAACGACTAAATCGGCCTTTTCGCTCCTGGCCCATTTTAGAATTTGTTCCCAAGGCATGCCAGGGGTTACCTTGACTTCATAATTTCCGTAAGCTCTTAAGGCTTCGCCACAGGCCCTACTAAATTCTTTCCTGACGGCATCCACATACTCGGGACTGCTGACAATCTCTTCTCCTGTTTTGAAATGTTTTACAAACTGCCTATATATGCCGGAATAGGGAGATTCTAAGGCATGAAGAATTAATAATTTAGCATTGTATTGCTCAGCAAGTTTTACTGCAGTCACCACAGGGGCATCACAAGCCTCCAGCAAATCTGTCGCCACCAATACTTTTTTGCACATGATCGTACCTCCTTTCTTTAGCTCCCGAAATCTAACAAATGGTGTTTCACTCGTGCACAAGCACCTGGTCCTTCTTCCATGGCTCTTCCGGCCCAAACACTTTGTTGCAGCGATTACATATCAAGTTTTCACTCAGGCCCTCAACTTCATCTATCTCTTCTGAGAACAGATCATGCTCCCATACTTCTTCATCAATGGACGGCATTCCTGTCATCTTTTTTTCTTTCAGATAGTCGCTCCAACATTCGTTGCAGTAGAAATGCCCACCGGCAAAATACCCGATCGTCTTTTTCGTATAGACCCTCTTCATGTTAACCTCCAGAGATCCGGTTCGTAATGCCTATTCCCGCGTCATGATAGCCCCGCAGTCGGGGCACTTTTGCTCATAGCATGGCATTCCCATTTGGTGAGTGATTCGCTTACCACAGCTTGGACAAACGCAAGATCCTCCTGGGCCTGCGGCAAATCCGCCACCTTGACCACGCCCGCCACCGCCTCGTCCCGTACCTTTACCCGTTCCGGGACCTTGACCTCTTGGCCCTGTTCCATCTCCTCGTGGCATTGTTTTCACCTCCTTTATTTTTCCAAACTCCTCTTTTAAACACCACTCTTGCATCAGATGTGCCACCAACATCTGGCCGAATAAATACCGTTAATTCCAGCGGTTAACCGGCATAGCCTGGAGTTTGAATTTGATTATCACCTTCGGAATCTTGAAAAGCTTCTAAATTCTTGTGGAGATTCTTCTAAGAACATCTGGGATTATTTCTACGTTTGGGCAGGGCTCCCAACAACATTGCGAAGCATAACAAAGGCGAGGGAAAAGGAATAATTGGGACATGAATAATTTAGTTTTTCCTTGGTGTGTCTGTTTTTTTGAGGTGGAGGTAGTGTTCACGCTCTGTTTTTCACTCGTCGGGTTTGCTGGACGATGGGGGAAAAACACATAGCCGAGCAAACCAGTCTTAATTGTTCGGCCCTCCAAGCCACACTTCAATCTCTTTGGCGCTTTATAGCCTGTCCTGGGAAACAACTCTATTGAATCTTCGCCTGATTCCTAACCGCGTCAACAGCTCTGACTACCTGTTCGGGGTTGCCGAGATAATAGTGTCTGAGTGGTTTTGATTGTTCGTCCAGTTCGTAGATCACTGGTATCCCGGTTGGAATGTTCAGGTTGACGACTTCTGTGTCAGACATCTGGTCAAGGTACTTGCACAATGCTCGCAGGCTATTCCCGTGGGCGACGATCAGCACTTTTTGTCCTGACTTAATGCTGGGCAAGATAGTCCCGTGCCAGTATGGCAATAACCGTACAAGGGTGTCCTCTAAAGACTCTGTAAGCGGCAGATCATCTACACCCAAATACTCGTGTCGGTCGTGGCCAGGATAACGAGGGTCTTGTGGTTTCAGTGCGGGAGGACGTACATCATAACTTCGACGCCAGAGATGGACTTGTGAGTCACCAAACTGTTTAGCTGTCTCGGTTTTGGTCAATCCTTGTAGAGCCCCATAGTGGCGCTCATTCAAACGCCACGAACGCAGCACGGGAATCCACATGAGGTCGAGTTCTTCAAGTACTATCCATAGAGTACGTATCGCTCTTTTCAAGACTGACATATAAGCAATGTCGAATTTAAATCCTTCTGATTTTAGACGATTGCCAGCTTGCCGTGCTTGTGTTAGGCCTCTGTCGGAAAGATCGACATCAGTCCATCCCGTGAAACGGTTCTCCTGATTCCACACGCTCTCGCCATAACGTAGTAACACGAGTGTGTTCATACTTCGATTCCGCTATATCGCAAAAGGAGTTGTCGCACTTGTTGGCATTTGGAAGCATAACCTTTTGAGAGCACTTCGGCCAGCGAACGGCGTAGCTGCTGTTCAGTGTTCACCTTCAAATGGATTTCGGGGGGAAGTTCCACAATAAGTTCGAAGTCCTCCAAAATCCGCGAAAAATGTTCA